>JACPYM010000021.1 GCA_016196035.1 Acidobacteriota bacterium
TTCGAGCATCGCACTTTTTACGTCGGCTGGCTGCGCTAACAGCCAGCGTAAATTCTCTTGGTTGATCTCAGGTTTGGACATTTCGGGTCTCCTTGTTGGGTTTTTGATTGACAGAATTTCAACTAAGAATCCCGCTCTGCCAAGCCCGCCCCTTTGAAGGAATTTTAATTAAGTTTTGGACAATGCCAAAATCGCGGAGGCACTATGAACTTTATAGTGAGTAAATCAGTTTTCTTAAAAGAGTTAAATTCGATTCAAGGAGTGGTCGAAAGGAAGAACACCATTCCTATTCTTTCAAACCTGTTGCTGGAGACTAATGATGGAGGTATTTCAATTAAGGGAACAGACTTAGATTTATCGATTATCACTGGCTGTGAAGCTGAGATTAAAAAACCTGGCGCTATCTGTGTACAAGCAAAAAAGCTCTTTGAGATTATTCGAGCACTGCCAGAATCTGAAATTGAGGTCAAATGCACTGAGCAGGATCAAGTTCTTCTAACATGCGAACGTTCTAAGTTTAAATTGGTAGGATTGAGCAAAGAAAATTTCCCAGAGGTAAACTCTTTCGCGGGACCCTTTACGTCTTTGCCCGCCTCCCTGATGAATACATTTATTAACCGTACAGTATTTGCTATCACCAATGAAGAATCGCGCTATGCTTTAAATGGTGCCAAATTTGAGCTTTCTGAGCTTGGTGTGAGGATGGTGGCCACAGATGGACATCGGTTGTCATTTATTGAAAAGGTTGATAAGTTTTATGAGGGCGAGAAGGTAGATGTCTTGATTCCGCGTAAGACATTGAGTGAGTTAACAAAACTCAGTGCTGAAGCCAATGGGGTCCTTGAATTTGGCAAAGATGATAATCATCTTTATTTCAAAGTGGATAAGCGCTTGTTATGTTCTCGTACTCTTAGCGGTCAGTTTCCAAATTATGAATTGGTGCTGCCCAAGGATAAGCGTACACCTGTGGTATTTGAGAATGCCAGATTATTTAGCGCTATTAAGCGTGTTGCGTTAATGGCTGACGAAAAATCTCATTCCATCAAATTTGAGCTAACGGATGGGCAAGTCCGGATTACATCTCAAGCGGCGGATATAGGTGAATCAGAAGACATTCTCACTACAGATTATAGCGGACCAGCGATTACGATTGGGTTTAATGCCCAGTATTTGCTTGATTTCTTTAGTGTCATCCAGGATGGTGATGTGATTTTTGATCTTAAAGACAGCAGTTCACAGGTTCAACTTAGGTCGGCTTTAGAAAGTGGATATGATTTTCGTTATATCGTAATGCCAATGCGGCTATAGTTGTGATTCCTCTTAAGCGTAATTAATAGCCTACTTACGGAACCTTTGTTAAAAAGGATCGTTATTACTGGCACGGGTGAACCTCCTGATAACGGCGACCATAGCAAGTCTGGGGTGGGTTCTAGGCTATGGTCGCCATTTTTTGTCTAACTTCGCTAAGTCAACTTAGCAGCTTTCCTTCTTGCTTCTCAAAGTCATCTTCTAAATTTAGTTGAATTGTACCTCCAGCATCGCTAAAAAAGTCAGCTAAGCCCGCCTTTCTTCGTTGATAACGACGCCAGTAAAAAAAGCTGCTTCCCGCAAGCGTCCCAAGTATTGCTGCTAGTGAGAGCATGAGTCCTATCCAGTAAAATGTTCTAAGTAATATCACTGCAGTTTCTGAAGCTTCTTCCAAAGCTGCAGCGTCAGGCGGACGGTATTCTAAGGGAATATTGCGAAATGTTTTGCCCTCCCAATATACCACTGCCGTGTACTTAAGCTCTCCAAGTATGGCTTCAGCGGCCTTCATATCTTTGACAGGATTCGCGACGGCCACATAATTCCCGACCCTTTTGAGCAGCATTTGGGAGCGGGCAGTTTCTGACAAGGTCGCTTTCAATGACTCAATTTTGAGGTAAGCGTCCGTTGCTAATTGCGGGGTATGAAATTCCAGCAGCAGTAATCCAAAAGGCGTCTCAGATGACTCATATTCCGCCGATACAGCTTCAGTTCCACCATCAAACTTGACAATCTCTTTTAGAAAACCGAAACGCGGGTGAATGGCAAGCACTAGGGGGCCAATAAAGTAAATCTGCCCTTCCGCCAATTTTTTTGTCTTTGGCAAGTGACTTGGCAAGGAGGGAAGGGAGTCGTTTAGGATCGGAAACACTCTTAATAGCCCGTCGAAAAACTCTGAATTTACAGATACCTCGCTCTTCTCTTGTCGTACTCGTATTACTTGGCTATTGGTCCAGAATTGGCGCCGGTTTTTAGTTTCTTTTGAGCGTAGATAAGTGAAGAACCCATAGGCACTGGATGGGAACCGCATCTCAAACACTTCAACCTGATAATGATCCGAACCGTTGGTATAATTAGCAATTATGACTGAGTTCAGTCCATACTCAAGACCGATTTCGCTATCCGGTATGCTTGCGCACTCACTTCCCTTAAGTACGCGAATCACCCCGGTTGGTTTCCATTTATTACCAATATTTCCAGGTAATTGCACTGGCGAGTCTGGCAGGCCTTTCTGTTGAGGGGTTGGCTCAGCGCACCATGCAATGAGCGTATTGATACCTTGGAACAAGGGAGCGGCAATAAAAATTACTGTGAAGACAAGAAGCGTTAGGCTTCGTAGTTGAGATGCTGACAAAACAGTCCCTCCTGTGTCGCTTAAGCCGATGGGTCTGCGTCGCTGGCAAGCGAAAGGGAGACGAGCAACGCTTAAAAGTTGTGACGAGCAATCAATTCCTGCGACGTAGTTGTGTCAAGATCAGATTTGCGTACTGACGTGGATTGCGGACGCTTTTCAAGGTTATTTTATCTGCCGTTCCAACACTGTCAATTAGCACATCGCCAATGCCAAGAAGTCTGTCGGGCAAACTCTGATAAATGGACACATTGTTAATGTGCCGCAGCGCCAGGTTTTGTGATGTTCTCGAAAATAATCCTTGCTCAAGCTCAATTTTCTCAGGCCGCAACGTATAGATGATGTGATTTCTTTTCAGGTGTCTAATTAACGGGCTGCTGAAGAAAACAAGAACTGCGGTCCCCACCCAAATTACAGACCACTCCAAATAAGCGATCAGGATGGTCGCCGCTACTGTAACCAGCGCCGCCAGAGCGTAGGATATTGCAATCTTAAAAAAAGCTGGTCGCACGCTAAACAGACACCTCTCAATAGCTAGAGCGCTGTCGTCTAGTTTTTCTGGATAGGCATGCAAAAGCTTGTTTGTGTCAGAAACGTCGTCATACCTGCGCGCCCCGCAATCAAGGCATTGAGGCGACTCCAATGAAAGTTGCTTGCCGCAATTGTGACAAAACATAGCTCAAGGTGGCGTCTTATGGTTGTAATAACTCGGTTAAAACTTTGCCTCTTGATGTCGGGTGCTGTATCCCAAGAATCCGGGCGATACTGGGTGCAACATCTGTTAGGTGCGCTAACCCAAAACTTCCTTTGGGTTCTATTCCCTTACCAAAAGCGATGAACACCGGGCGCATTTCCAAACGTTGCGGTGAGAAACCTGTGGCGGCTCGCACACTGGTTTTAGATAATATGTTGCCTTTTGTCGCAGTTCCAAACATGTAATTTGGAGCTGTATCAAGCATAAGTGCTGCTTGGGGCAATGTCGCCATCCGCGAGAGTTCTTGCCGAGTAAAAATACGCCAGACTGGACTGTCGGGTATTTGATGAATTTCACGGAAAATCTTCTCAACAGATTGCTCATCAGCCGGGCTCTTTACAAAGATGGCCGCCGCACCTTCCAGCGCTTGGGCGACCGCTTTCCAAGCCGCGATATTGCCTTGCGTATCCACCGTCAACCAGCCTTTTTTCGCTAGCACAACATTGGGATTGAACTCGTTTTCGACAGCGGCCATTCCCGTATCTGACACGACCAAAAAAGTCGTCTGGTCTCGTGTTTTGGCTTTTTCCGTAGCGGTCAATATCTGCTCAATCCATGAGTCCAAATGCTGCAAGGTTGTATCCACTTCTTTGCTCCTAATGCCAAACTGACTTTGCGTCCAGTAGAGCGATCTGAAATTGATCAATAGCAAATTTGGTTTTACGGCTTCAATCAATTCACACGCCTTCTGCGCGCGCTGCTCGTCCATGTTCAATGCTTGTGTGTAGACGTCGCTCTTACGCTTTTTGTTCGCGGTTGGCTCATTCAGTGACTGTTTAGGATAGTCCGGATAGTTAAACTTGATAGTTGCGCCAGTAGTAAGTTTGTAACCGATGGCGGCAACATTTAGCCCTGCCTTTGAAGCACTCTCCCAGACGAAGACATTCTTCTTCGCCTTTTCCTGTGGTTCTACAGCCAGCTTCAGCGCTGCTGCAAAATTATTATCGTTTGAGTAGATCCCATGATCGGCTGGGAGCATACCCGTAGCAATCGTCGCCTGCGCCGGTTGGGTGAGCGATGGATAGACCCCCTCAACGGCGTTGGCCACGACACCTTGAACCATTGCTGCGTTTAATTTGGGTAACTGTTCGCGCCCCGCATTCAATAAATCTGCTCCAAGACCGCTCACCAGGATCATTACGACATGGGAACTAATTTTCGGTGGTGCTGGTTTAAGTGTGGGAGTGGCCTTGGGTGTTTCTGCCGGTCGTTGGGCCAGATTCATTCCCAGTGGGAATAATAGATAGGGCGCTATGTAAAACAGAAATCTGGTTAATTTCGTCGGCATGGCTCTCAACAATTCGCGTTGAACAGTTTCATCTTGCTTATCGAACACGAGCGGTGCGAATGGCCGTTATCATCTCACGCACGGCTTGATCCAAACCAATAAAGGCGGCACGCGCAATGATGTTATGCCCGATATTGAACTCTTCGATTTCAGAGATGCAGGCTATTGCATTCACATTTCGATAGGTCAGCCCATGACCCGCAGCCACTTTTAACCCGGCACGCACAGCGGTCTTGGCTGCCGCACGTATGCGTTCGATTTCAACTTCGATCTCTTTGGTTCGGCGTACAGTCAAATCACCTGGTTGTTCATTTAAGCGCGCGTAATGCGCCGTGCAAATTTCGATCTGAAAAGCGCCGAGCTTGGCGGACTCCTTGATCTGTTTTACGTCGGGGTCAATGAATAGACTGACGAAGATTCCCGCCGACCGCAGCTTTTCGATGGCTGCCTGGATAGCTAGCCTGTTTGAGATAACGTCTAAGCCGCCCTCGGTCGTGATTTCTTGCGGTCGTTCGGGAACCAGGGTGACGACATCAGGTTTTACGCGTAGGGCAATCTCCACCATTTCAGCCGTTGCGGCCATCTCTACATTCAAATGCGTAACTACAACTTGCTTCAATGCCAGCAGATCGTAATCCTGAATATGGCGGCGGTCGCTGCGAAGATGTGTAGTAATGCCATCCGCCCCTGCCAATTCGCAGATGACTGCCGCAGCCGCAGGGTTCGGTTCGTTGGTGCGGCGTGCCTGGCGGATGGTGGCAATGTGGTCAATGTTGACGTTGAGCCTGCTCATCTCTTTTGTGGTTCCGATTTCAGATTAGCGATTTGCGCATCCAGATTATATTTGCCAGTCAGGTCGTTCCAGCGAATCGTTGAAACTTCTAAAAACGCTTTGAGCGGCGAGCCAATGACGTGCAACTTTGATCCTTCAACGTGATTCCAGCGCACGGGCGTTTCCAGCAGTCGCCAGCCCAGTTTTTTGGCTATGAAGAGTACTTCCGGATCGAAGCCAAACCCTTCAATTCGTTGCAACGGGAAGATGGATTGTACGGCCTCGCGGCGAAAGGCCTTGAAGCCGCATTGTGTATCTTTGAAATTCAAACCGGTGAATGCGTATTGTACCCAGTTCGCGCCGCGCCCGATGTTTTCGCGCAACCATGTCTGATGTGTTCCGATCAAGCTGCGGTCAAGGGCGCGCGAACCGAAGACGACGTCATAACGATCTTCGGCAATCGGCCCAACTACTTTTGGTATTTCGCTGGTAGGGGTCGCCAGATCTGCATCGTAAAACAATGCGATTTTGCCCTTGGCTTGCAGCATCCCATGCCGTACTGCATAGCCTTTGCCGCGATTGCCAGGGTTGTGTAGCAAGCGCAAGCGGCCAGCGGCGCGTGGCTCGTACTCAAAGACACGGTCGGCGGTCTTGTCGCGCGAACCGTCATTCACGACGATCACTTCACTTTCGTAACTTTGCGCATCCAGATATTCAAACGTTCCGGTGAGCGTTTTTCCGATCCGCGCTTCTTCGTTATAAGCCGGAATGACGATGGATAGAAACGGCATCTCTTTTTGCATCTCCATAACAGAAACGGAACTCTACCCCACTTTGTTCGTCGGGCAAAGCTGCAAAATGTTCCATCCGCTACGCTGGACGGTGTATAGGGTGAATGCTAAGATGCCCGCCACCTCAGGTAGCACAGTATGCACGAATCCAGTTCCAAATTGCTCGCCACTTTATTTGCGGAAAGCCGTGTTTACACCGTAAGCGAATTGAACGAGGGCATCAAAGAAGTTCTCGAGTCAGAGTTCTTTACCTTGCATGTGCAGGGTGAGATTTCCAATTACAAACGCCACACGTCCGGGCATTGGTACTTTACGCTCAAAGATGCGCACTCTCAGTTGCGCGCCGTTTTTTTTCGCCAGTGGAATCGGCTGCTGCGATTCGAGCCAGAAAATGGATTGGAAGTGCGCTTACGTGGGCGTTTGAGCGTTTATGAGCCGCGCGGTGAATATCAGATCGTGGTTGAAACTGTCGAGCCGGTTGGCGTCGGCACCTTGCAATTGGCTTTTCAACAACAGGTCAAACGGCTTTCGGCGGATGGCTTGTTTGATGAGGCGCGCAAACGTTCTTTGCCCGCCTATCCGCGTTGCATAGGGATTGTGACATCGCCTGTGGGCGCGGTCTTGCGCGACATGCTTCAAATCCTGCTACGTCGAAACCCGGCCATCAACATTTTGATTGCTCCCGTGCGTGTGCAAGGCAACGGCGCGGCCGGCGAAATTGCCGATGCCATACGCTTGCTCAATAGATACGCAAAACAACGCGGCAATCAACTTGACGTGATCATTGTCGGGCGCGGCGGCGGTTCGATGGAAGACTTATGGGCTTTCAACGAAGAACAAGTTGCGCGGGCAATTTTTTCATCCGAACTCCCGGTGGTTTCGGCCGTGGGTCACGAAACTGATTATACGATTGCCGACTTTGTAGCCGACTTGCGCGCGCCGACACCTTCAGCGGCGGCGGAGTTGGTGGCTGTGGAAGCTTCGGCACTGATTGCCCGTTTTGAGGCGCTACAGGAGAACCTACGGCGCGCCACGATCTATTACCTGCTACGCCGCCGGCAGCAACTCCGCAATTTGACCGAGAGCCGTGGTTTTACTGATGCTGCCCAGTTGGTGATTGATTTCGCGGTACGACGGCGCGAATTGGAAGAACGGGCTGCGTCCGCTTTGAAAGAGAATTTTCGCCGCGCAGTTTGGCGGCTGCTGGACTTGCAGCGTCGCTTATCCGCGACCGACTTCCGCGCGCCGATTTTGCTTCATCAGACTAAGCTTGTTTCCCTGACCCAACGGTTAGAGAGGGCGTTGCAACGTCGGGTTGAACGTGAAGCGCGCAAACTGGCAATCGCGGCCAGTAAGCTAGATACACTTTCGCCGCTGTCAGTACTGGGGCGTGGGTATGTCTTGGTTAAAGATGACTCAGGCAAACTGGTGACACGTGCGGCGCAGCTTTCATCAAGTCAAAATCTCAAGCTGCGTTTTGAGGATGGTGAAGCGGCTTGCCAAGTAGTCTCAGTTTAACTTTCTGGGAAGGGGGTCTTGATGGCTAAAGCAAAAGAGAAAGAACCAGGGTTCGAGGAATCGCTCGACACTTTGGAGAAGATCGTTGCACAACTCGAATCAGGCGATTTACCGCTCGAACGCGCGCTTGAAATCTTTGAAGCTGGTGTCGGTTTGGCGCGCCGCTGCCAAGCCCAATTGGAAGAAGCCGAGCGCAAGGTGGAAGTTTTACTGCGTGAACGGGGCGAGATCAAAACAATACCTTTCGAGCTTAGAAATGAAACCTACCTCAGTGATGGCGATAAGCTTGGCGGTTTCGTTGTACCTTCTTCGACCCAGACTTCGAGGGCGCTTCCACTCGAAGCGTCTGATGATGATGCCAATTCTGATGACATCATCCCTTTTTGAGCAATTCGATGATTGACGTCAAAGAGTATTTCAAAATCAAGGCTGCCCGTGTAGACGAATGGCTGAATAGGCTTCTGCCCAGCGAGCAGGACGCTCCGGCCATTATTCATGAAGCGATGCGTTACAGTGTCTTCGCTGGCGGCAAACGCTTACGCCCCATCTTGACCATTGCCACTGGTGAGATGTTCGGAGCCGCTGAAGAAGAACTGCTCCCTGCGGCCTGTGTACTGGAGATGATCCACACGTATTCGCTGATACACGATGATTTGCCCGCGATGGATAACGACACTTTGCGACGTGGTCGGCCAACCAATCACATGGTTTATGGCGAAGCGCTTGCCATCCTGGCTGGAGATGCCTTGCTGACACAGGCTTTCCTTACTTTGGCCCGAACCACAGCCATCCCGGTTGAGCGCCGAGGCCGCCTTATGTCAGAGGTTGCTGAAGCCGCAGGGACGAGGGGTGCCTTGATTGGTGGGCAGGTACTCGATCTTCAGTTCGAAGGTAAGTCGATCACTGGGCCTGAACTCGAAGTAATTCACCGGTCAAAAACGGGTGCCTTGATTCGTTGTGCCGTGCGCCTTGGTGCAATTCTTGGCGGCGCTCATGAAGCCGACTTAACCGCTGTGACCCAGTACAGTGAAAAAGTTGGATTGGCATTTCAGATTGCGGATGATGTGCTTGACGCAACTTCCACCAGTGAAGAATTAGGAAAAACGGCGGGGAAGGACGCAGCGGTGAAAAAAGCGACCTATACCTCGCTATACGGAATAGAAGGTGCCAAGCAACGAGCGCAGACGCTCTATCAAGAGGCACTCGCCGCCTTGCAAAGCATTGACCGTCAAACACCTGTACTCGCAGCCCTAGCTCAATTCATCGTTGAGCGAAAGTCATAGCTTGACAGCCTAAACCTGGATTGAGTAGTCTCTCGCTTTTCCAAAATGGCATTGTTGCGATCAATGTAATCTTAAGTAGGAGACTGAAATATGAAACGTACATTTCAACCCAATAATCGCCGTCGTGCGAAAACTCATGGGTTTCGGACGCGTATGAGTTCTAAAGCCGGTCAGTTGGTTATTAAGCGCCGCCGCGCCAAAGGCCGCAAACGCCTAACTCCGAGCCACTACTAAATTATTGTTCCTGATGGACACACCGCCAAAACCGCTATTAAAACTTGGTAGGTTACGTACTGGCATAGAGTACAAGTTGGTTTATGGCAAAGGGCAGCGGTTCCATTCGCCTTATTTTGCGGCATTTATCTTGCCAACAAATACCAGTGAAGCGCGCTTGGGTATTACTGTCACCCGAAAGGTGGGCAAGGCTGTTCTTAGAAATCGGTGTAAGCGTCGTATGCGAGAGATCTTTCGACATAACCAGCCAGAAAGTCTGTGGGGCATTGGTTATGATCTGGTGATCAACGCCAAGACGGAATTGGCCCAATCGGAATTTGATTCGATAACCCAAGCTTTCCAGCAAACCTTGCAACGCTTTCAGGCGTTTCTTAAACGGCAGGCGCAGATGAAAACGTCAGATGCCAACACGCTAACAGAGACATGAGATACTTGGCGATTGCAGTCTTGAAACTTTATCAGTTGACGCTTTCGCCTCTCCTGCCACCAGCCTGCCGCTTTTTTCCAACTTGTTCTTCGTACACGCTTGAAGCGATTGAGAAATACGGTTTTTGGAAAGGTGGCTGGCTGGGTTTGTGGCGGCTAGCGCATTGTCATCCTTTTTGTGCGGGTGGCTACGATCCTGTTCGGTGAGCATGGCCCAATTGGTTGGCGAGCATTTCTTGCAGTTTGAGTTGTTAGATGGAAAACGAAAATCAAAGCAATCCTCGGTTTATCCTTTTCATTGTCCTCTCTATTCTGATCTTTCTGGGTTATTCATATGCCCATGAAAAGCTCTATCCAACTCAAAAGCCAAAGACCGCCGCAACTACCAGTCCACCCGCAATAAACAAGGATACGCAACCAACACCTACAACTTTACCGCAATCTCCGCGACCGCAAGCCTCCGCTTCAATCAGCACACAGTCCGTCATTTCGGCTCAAACGGAGCTTCGTGAGATTCATGTAAAATCAGATTTTTGGCGCGCGACGCTGTCCAATCAGGGGGCTGTTTTTACTGAATGGACGATGCTTAAATCATCTGAAGGCACTTTGATTGATGCCCAAAAAGGAGGAGTCAACCTTATTTCGGCCAAGCTTAGCCAAGAGGTCGGGGGCTTTCTAAGATTTCATATTCCGGCTGATACAGTTCTGGAACAAGAACTTAATACGGCGCGCTTTGTGGTGGAGAATTTCTCTGAGCAGGAAGTTTCCTTGAACCGTGGTGACAAGAAAGAGATTGTTTTCAGCTATGCCAATGTAGGTGTAATAGCCCAGAAAAAACTGATTTTGAAAGGTGTGGGCGCAGAAAACGGGTCAGGTTACGATTTTGATTTTCAAGCCGAGGTTACGCGTAATGGACAGCCGTTGGAAGCATTTATCGTCATCGGCCCGAATTTTGGCGATCAGGGTGTCGTTGAGGTAAACACCTATAAACATGCACCTCAAATAACCTATGCCTTAGGCAAAAAGGTTTATCGTGAACAAGGTGCAAGTGTTGCTAAATCAGGCGGCACAAAATCGCTTGGTGATGTTGCTTGGGCTGCTGTTGATGATAACTATTTTGCGATGGCCGTAGTGCCGCCACAGCCTGTTTCAGTGGTGGCGTTGGATATTAGCCGCAATGAAACAATTAACAATAAGGAACACCAACTCAATTTTGTTTCTGTGGCTGTGCGTGTTAATCCTGGCCAACTCAATCGCGTTTACGCTGGCCCAAAGAATATTGGTACCCTTGGTCAGATAAGCGCCAACTTTGGTCTCGGCGATCAAAATGCCCATTTAGAAGATATTATCAGCTATGGAATCCTTGATTTTATCAGTTTCCTGATTAAGCCTATTGCACGTTTTATGTTAGGGGCGTTACGGGCAATAAATCAGTTTACACACAATTGGGGTTGGTCAATTGTGATACTGACCGTGTTGCTGAATATGATCTTCTTCCCCTTACGCTGGCGCAGCTCCGTAATGATGAAGAAAGCGGCGGCCATGCAGCCTAAAATGAAAGAGCTGCAGGATGAGATGAAGAAGCTCGACAAAAACGATCCGCGCACGCTCGAGCTTCAGCGTAAGCAACTGGAGTTGATGAAAGAAGGCAACCCCTTGATGGGGTGTTTGCCGTTGTTGTTACAGATGCCCTTTTTCGTGGCAGTCTATGCGATCCTTACTGTTTCGATTGAAGTGCGTCACGCTCCCTTTATTGGTTGGCTGAAAGATTTGTCCTCACCAGACCCGTATTGGCTGTTGCCAATTATTATGTGTGTGACCATGATTGCACAGACCGCGTTGACCCCTTCGACAGCTGATCCGGTACAGAAAAGGGTCAGTTATATAATGCCCGTGGTTCTGACCTACTTCTTTTTCATTTCGGCGCCGGCTGGACTTGTGTTGTACTGGATGGTCGGCAATTTGGTTGGCGTGGGGCAGCAATTCGTAATCAATAAAATGACTGGCTCGACCACGCCGCCCGCTCCTTCACCTGTAGTTGATTCAATTAAAAATGCCGGTGCGAATCCTGGCAAAAAAAAAGCTAAAGAGGTTTTAGCAAACTGACACGACCCGGCATGGGCCACAGTTCATCCGGCCGTTTGACATTGAGAAATATCATGACGGAACTGAATTTCGCAGCAATCAAACCTGAAGTTGAACACTTCGTTCGGGAAATGGTGGATAAATCCTCTTTGGATTTGCGCGTCGAGGTGCTACAGCCTGAACCCGATAATCTCCAGATTCAGTTTCAAGGCTTTGATTTGCCCTTATTGTTGGGGCACAACGCTGAATTGCTGGATGCCTTTCAATATATTGCCCGGCGCGCCTTCGCTAAGGCTGTTGCAGATGGTTTGCAGATTGATTTCGATGCGAACGGTTACCGCGAGTCCCGCTCACAGGAATTAGAGTTGATGGCGCAGAAAGCGGCGGAGAAAGTCAGGCTCACCAAAGTCCCCTTTGTGTTTGATCCGATGAACGCGCAGGATCGCCGCATTGTTCACATGGCGCTGGTAGACATGCAGGGCATTCGCACCGAAAGCGAGGGCGAAGGGCAACTGCGCCGTGTGAAGATTCTGCCGGTTTAAGTGGGAGCCGCTATCTGTCGCTGACCATCGCGCCTCGTTGTTCCGCCGCAAAGACTGATGCGTCCAGTCGACTTCAAAACTATTGCCGCTATCGCGACGCCAGCGGGATATGGCGGCATCGGAATTATCCGTATCAGTGGTCATGACTCCTTACATTTTACGCGGCAGCTTTTACATCAAAGCGCGTCCAAACAACTCACCCCGAATCAGGTCACCCTTCAGCAGCTTTTCAACCCTAATACGTCGCAGCTTATGGACGAAGCGCTGGTTACCTATTTTCAGGCGCCGCATTCCTTTACTGGGGAAGATGTCGTCGAGTTGTCTTGCCATGGCAGCCCGGTGGTCTTGGCCGAACTTCTTCGACTCTTAGTTAGCTTTGGCGCTGAACTCGCACAGCCAGGCGAATTCAGTCTGCGCGCCTTCCTCAATCACCGCCTTGATTTGACACAGGCCGAAGCGATTCACGACCTGATTCATGCCCAGACTTCTTTCCAGGCGCAACTTGCAGCCCGCCAGCTTCGTGGCGAATTATCGAAGCAGATGCAACCGATCAAGCAAGCCTTGATTGAACTGATTGTTTGGTTTGAGTCCTCGGTAGAGTTTGTCGAAGATGATTTGGACGCTCTTGATCTACAGCATTTTCGTGAACGGTTAAGTGGTATTGCTGGTCAAATTTCCCGCCTTGCAGAGAGCTATCGCGCTGGCCGACTGATTCATTCAGGTGCCAAGCTCGCTTTGATTGGCCGTCCGAATGTTGGGAAGTCGTCTTTGTTTAATGCGCTGCTTGGGATAGATCGTGCGATTGTCACGCCGCTTCCTGGGACGACCCGCGACACCCTTGCCGAAACCCTTTCCATCAATGGCATTCCCGTCAGACTGATTGATACGGCGGGTTTGCGAGAGACGGATGACGTCATAGAAAAACTGGGTGTAGAACGCACCCTGACAGCGGTGGCTGAAGCTGATCTGGTTTTAGCGATTGCGAGTGTCGAAAGCACTTTGTCAGACGAAGAACTTGACTTGTTTAAGAAAATGCCTGTAGGACTTTGCGTTTTAAATAAGTGCGATCTGACTTCGGCACGGCACGTTGAAGTCCAAACAGCATTGTCACAGTATGCGCCTGTTCTAAGCGTGTCTGCACTAATGGGTCAGGGCATTGTTGCCCTCAGACAAGCAATTTATCAACGACTTGTGTCCGCCGCTCAAATCAATACCGAAGATGCTATTATTACCAATGAGCGGCACTATGCCGCGTTAGAGCAAGCTTTAACTTCTTTGCGCGCAGCCGAACAGGATTTGACGCGCGGTTTTACCGAAGAGATTGCGCTGACCAATCTGCATCAGGCATTGCGCCAACTCGGGGTTATTACCGGTGAGACACTGATCGGCGACATTATCAACCAAATCTTTTCTACCTTTTGCATCGGCAAATAACCGTTGCCATCGCTGAATTGTTATGTCGTATTTCGATGAAGAATTTGACGTGCTTGTCATCGGCGCTGGCCACGCTGGCTGCGAAGCTGCTCATGCCGCCGCGCAGATGGGCGCAAAGACTGCCCTCGTCACTTTCAACTTAGACTTGATTGCCCAGATGTCGTGCAATCCGGCCATCGGAGGCATCGCCAAAGGTCATCTGGTACGTGAAATGGACGCGCTTGGCGGGTTGATGGGCCAGGTCATTGATGCGACCGGCATTCAGTTTCGCCTGCTTAATCGCAGTCGTGGCCCGGCGGTGCAAGCCCCCCGTGCCCAAGCTGACCGAGCGCTTTATCGGCAACAGATGCGGCGAGTACTCGAAGCGCTTCCGAACCTTTATTTGCGGCAAGGCGAAGTCGTTGAACTATTGCTTGAAGCAAACCGCATCGTAGGCGTCGAATTAATGGATGGACGCTTGTTGCGTGCCCATGCCGTTGTCGTGACGACCGGTACGTTCTTAAATGGATTGATCCATATCGGATCCAAGCGTTACTCCGCTGGACGGCATGGCGAATTGCCCTCCATTAAACTGGCGGAAAACCTTCGCGCACTCGGCTTTCGCACTATGCGGTTGAAGACCGGCACACCGCCCCGCTTGGACGGCCGCACCATTGATCTCAAAGCGTTCGAAGAACAACCCGGGGATGAAACGCCAACACCCTTTTCGTTTACCACCAAAGCCATCACGCAATCCCAGATTGCCTGTTATATCGGTTACACGACACAATCCATTCATCAGATGATTCGGGATAATCTAAGCCGCTCGCCACTTTACAGCGGCCAAATCGTCGGTATCGGCCCGCGTTATTGCCCTTCAATTGAAGACAAGGTCATCAAATTTCCGGACAAAGACCGTCATCAACTGTTTTTAGAGCCGGAAGGGCGGCATACCTACGAAACTTATCTGAATGGCTTTTCGACCAGTTTACCTGCGGATTTGCAACGTGAACTGGTGCATCTGATTCCCGGGCTTGAAAATGCAGTGATGATCAGACCTGGCTATGCCATTGAATACGACATGATAGACCCCACAGAGCTATGGCCTTCCCTGGAGACCAAACGTGTGCGCGGATTATTTAACGCCGGGCAAATCAATGGCACCACCGGTTACGAAGAGGCTGGCGCGCAGGGCCTCATCGCGGGTATTAACGCAGCTCGGTTTGTACAGCAAGAAGACCCTGTCATCATTAAGCGCGATCAAGGCTATATTGGGATTTTGATTGACGACCTTGTGACACAAGGTGTTGATGAACCGTACCGTATATTTACCTCAAGGGCGGAACAGCGGCTTAAATTACGGATTGACAATGCCGATGAACGCTTAACAACCCTGGGTGAGAGCTTGGGAATGCTAGCGACTGAGCGTTACTCGGAATTTGTCGCCAAATCGAAGCGTAAAGAACTGCTTCGTGACTATTTCCGTCGCACCACGATCAGCCAGCGTTCGGAAGGCTTTGCTGAATTTTCACAGCGAACCGGGATTCAACTTGCCGAAGCCGTCAATCTGGCCCAACTCGCCAAACGGCCTGAACTGGGTGCCAATCAAGTGCTTCCTTTATTACCTGCCTCCTTGCGCGACGAATGTCGTCTGGAGGAAGTCATTACGGTCGTTACCGATTTTAAGTATGAGGGGTATCTTTCCACCCAAGAGAATTTGGTCGCGCGTCTTGAGAAAGTTGCTCATCGGATTATCCCCGAGCAGGTTCAATATGCGCAGCTTCCTGGTTTATCGAATGAAATGGTCGAGCGCCTGAATCGCGTGCGCCCTCAGACCTTGGGGCAAGCCATGCGCATACCGGGAATAACACCGGCAGCGCTCTCGCTGCTGACGATTCATGTCGAATTGTTATCCCGGCAACTATTCTCCAACTCCGCTTTGCCATGAATACGCAAAAAGTTGAATGCTTGAAGGAGCTTTTACTGACTCGCACTGAGCTTGCAGGGCAACCTCTTTCCGCTCAGGCGGTTGAGCAGATCGTTCAGTATTACGCCCTGGTCCTTAAATGGAACCCTCAACTTCACCTTACGACCATCACTGAACCTGCAGAGTTCTTTCAGCGACATATCTTCGAGGCTTTTTTTTTAGCGCAGTATCTGGATCGAAAGGTGGCCGAGGTCTGGGATATTGGCTCGGGACTGGGAATTCCTGGTGTGCCGCTCGCGATTGTGAGACCCGACTTGCGCGTGCGTTTGGTGGAAGCGAATCGTAAGAAAGCAGTTTTTTTGCGAGAAGTTGCTGAGCGCCTCGGGCTTTCAAGTTTAACCGTAGTCAATTCCCGCTTTGAAACACTGGCTGGCTTGCCCCAGGATGCCGCTCTTGCCATTCGCGCACTTGAAAAATTGGAGACGCTCCTGCCCGAAATTCTGAAATTGGGTCGTGACGGCTGGCAAATGTTATTTTTGGGCGGAACTGGCCTGCTTGGACTGCTCGAACCGCCGACCAGGGGTTTTAACTTGAAAGCGGTGCGGGTTCCAGACACCCAAGCGGCGTTTTTAATCACTCTTACGCGTTCCACGTGAAACAGCCGCGCTGACTTCTGCCTGTTGGTTCCACGTGAAACAGTAGGCGTGAATTCTTTTCAGACTTCCCGTTCCTGTGTTAAGGTGCCGCTGGAAGCCAACTTGACAAATAAACAGACAAGCATGGGCAAAATTATCGCGATCTCTAATCAAAAGGGGGGAGTTGGGAAAACCACAACCGCCATCAACCTGGCCGCCTCACTGGCTGCTGCGGAAATACCGACGTTGTTGGTAGATATGGATCCGCAGGCCAATGCCACCAGCGGAGTGGGGGTGAAAAAAGGCTCTTTCCGCCGCGGCCTTTACCATTCTTTGGTTATGCAGGAGCCGCTCGCTAACATATTGCTAGGGACGGAGTTGGAATATCTGAAAATTGCCCCGGCAGATCGCAACCTGGCTGGCGCTGAGATCGAATTGATTGATACTGAAGAACGGGAGTTTTATTTAAAGAAAATTCTGGAGCCACTGCGTGAAAATTTCCGCTACATTTTACTGGACTGTCCCCCCAGTTTGGGAATCTTGAATTTGAATGCTTTAGCCGCTGCGGATTCAATCATTGTCCCCATTCAATGTGAGTACTTTGCCTTGGAGGGAGTCACAGACCTGTGGGATACGCTAGTACGCATTCGGCGTGGCTTGAATTCCAGCTTGTCCGTCGAAGGCTTCTTGTTGACGATGTATGACGAGCGCACCAATCTGTCGAATCAGGTGGTTTCAGATTTGCGGGATTTTTTAGGCGCACAAGTCTTCGAAACTGTTATTCCGCGCAACGTGCGGTTGGCCGAAGCGCCGAGTCATGGCAAACCGATTATTTTATACGACATAAAATCGCGCGGGGCAGAGAGCTACTTAAACCTGTCGAAAGAGGTGATGGAAAATGACAAGAAAGGCACTCGGCAGAGGGCTTAGCGCCTTATTGGCCGATCCGGTTGCCGAGGCGTTCCCAAAAGATGAGGAGTTACTAGAAGTTGAGATTGATTTGATTGATGCCAACCCCGAACAGCCACGGCTCAATTTTAGCGAGGCCAAGTTGGAAGAGTTGGCGCAATCCATCAAAGCAAATGGTTTGGTACAACCCATCTTGTTGCGGCGAGTTGCGCATGGACGCTATCAGGTTGTTGCGGGCGAAAGGCGTTGGCGCGCCTCACAGCGAGCAGGGCTGGGGAAGATCAAAGCTGTTATCCGCACAATTCCAGATGCCAAGCTGCTGGAATTGGCGCTAATTGAGAACATACAGCGGCAGGAATTGAATCCTATTGAAGAGGCGCAGGCATATCAGCGCTTGCTTCAAACATTGGCGCTGACGCAAGACGAAGTAGCCAAGCAGGTAGGCAAAGACCGGTCGTCCGTCGCCAATTTTTTGCGTTTGCTGAAACTGCCGCCCGCAATTCAAAAGATGCTGGAGGATGAGGTCTTAGCAATGGGGCATGCGCGGGCGTTGCTGGGGTTGGAAACGGAAGCACAGCAAATTAAACTGGCCGACGAGATCGTAAATGGCAAGTTGTCAGTGCGGGCAGTGGAAAACGCGGTCAAGCAAATGACGGGCGCCAGCGCCGCGAAGGCTGCCTCGACACCTGCTAAGAATGATGCTAACATTCGTGCTGCTGAATTGAAGATGAAGCGGTTTTTGGGCACACAGGTACGCATCAACAGCGGGCAAAACCGCGGCAAGATTGAAATTGAATTCAGTTCGATGAGCGAGTTGGACCGCATTTACTCAATCATCATGCAGAAAGCCACTCATTGACCCCCTACCTACGTCCGCATTGGTGTTCAACACCTGAATCAACTCATTGTCCCAATCCAACATGAAATTTCAGCGCTATTTTATTCAAAGGAGAGCTTGATGATGAAATTTGGCAATAAAACCAGCAGTGTTGAAGGCCCAACAGATTTGCGCAGCTTTTTAGGCGAGGGAACGGAGATTACCGGTGAGATCAAATTCACTGAGATCATGCGTGTGGATGCAGTGATCAGTGGCAACATCATTTCGGATAATGGCAACCTCCTGGTCATGGAGCGGGGTCGGGTAAAAGCGACGGTAAAAGCCGGCGTGGTCGAGGTGAGTGGCACTATCGAAGGCACTGTGACCGCAAAAACGAGCGTCAAAATTCATCCGACAGGGCGGGTTTATGGGGATATTTACACCCCCTCGCTGATTATTGAGAATGGGGCCGTCTTTGATGGGAAGTGCCATATGCTGGATAGCAAAGATCAAAAGGCCAATTTGAAGGCCGAACAAAAATCCCTGCCGACCGATTTGAAAGCTGCCAAAACGGCGGATGCGGTCTAGGGCGTTTGATGAATGTAAGCGGCAAGGGCGTGTGTTGCTGACTGGTAACGCACGCCCATTGTTTTAGCAAAGGGCTTTATGGTAAATAGTTCTTGTGGTAAGTAGAAAAGTCGCAATGGCCAAATGGCTAAAAATTGTATTTGAGCTTTTCTTCGATGAACCGTTTGCTGATGGCCGCGCTTTCTTGTGCTGTGCGGCCCTGCGGTGTGCGGTCGAGTGCGACGATAACCCAGCCTGCATAGTGATAATCTTTCAAGATTTGAAATACTGACGGCAAGTTGACTTTGCCTTGGCCGAGTTCGACGAAATCATATTTCGCAGGGACGCGCGAGCCGTCCAATGTGGTTGTGGCCGATTGGGAGATGCGTACATCGGTGAAATGCGGAAAAGCCAGACGGTTCAGATAATCGCGCACAAAGCGCACCTCTTCACCGCCAGAGGCAGACAAATGCGCGCTGTCCACGAGCAACCAGACATACTTCGGATCAGTGGCGTCCAAAATCCGATCTACTTCATCGCGCCGTTGACCCAGGCTTTGTATTTGATTGCGGTACGCAAGCTTGATCCCACCTTCGCCCAATGTGCGTTTGCCAATTTCGGTCAAGTGTTTGCCCAGCTTGCGATAGTCATCCGGCGCTGGCAGTGAAGCCGGAGGACGCGCGCCATCCGCAACCTGAAGGTAAATCCCGCCAACCTCCTTCAACCATTTTGCCATTAGCAAAGCGTCGGCAATTTCCTGTTTCATCGTTGTCGGGTTGAGGGTGATGTTGCTTGCGGCGAGTGCGACCAAGCTGAGTTTTCTGGCGGCAAGCAAAGCTTTGAATTCGCCGGGGCGATTGGCATATTTGGTATAGCTGGCTTGGCGAATTTGGATTCCACGATAGCCGAGTGCGGAAATTTCGGTGACAGCCTGTTCAGTCTGTGATTGCCAGGCGGCAGTATCGTAGCCAATGCTGAATTCAGCTTGTTGAGGTTTGGCAAAAGTGCTATGACCCGTTAACGCCGCAGCGCCAACCCCGCACATAAACTGCCGGCGTGAAAAACGCATCGTAAAGGCTCCCTAGAAATGAAGAGCGCACAGTCCCAGCAATGAGGAAGTATGCGCTCTTTGATGTTAAAGCAGCGGGCGTTTAATTGCTGGCGACTTGCCGGGCGGCGTCCAGTGTCAGGCGCTGTTTGCGTCTGTACGACAGATTAGACATATGCGCGGCGATAGCCGATTTGTAGCCCAACTCGGCAGATGAATTGGGCTCTTTGCGCGAGCGCACGCATTCGACAAAATTAGCGTAGTGGTTATCGCCTTTCGCTTCACCTTTGATAAAAGCGCCCTCGGCATTGTTCATCTTTTCAGGCGCATAGTTCCAACCACTGGCCGATTTGCCCGAGACCATATCAGTCGTGCCCGCCAGCCATTCAATGGTGCCGTGCGAACCCAGGATGCGCACACCCAGGCCATAGCGGCTATTGCTAAACGTGGATTGCCAGGTCACGACCAAGTCGTTCGGATAATCCAGCGTCACGGCAATCGTGTCAGGCACTTCGCGACCGTCTTTTTCAGAGAAGACACCGCCGGACATATACGCTGCGGTCGGGACGCCCAAATCCAGCACGCCGATGATGTAACCGATTTGATGCACCATGTTCTCGGTCACATTGCCGCCACTAAATTCCCAGTACAGGCGCCAATTGATAAATTTGTGCGCGTCAAAGGGGCGGTTCTCGCGTCCATTCAGGAATGCCTTCCAATCCACATTTTGAGCGTTGCAATCCGCCGGGATCGGGCGCACCCATTGGCCCTTGCCGGCGGGCGTGTTGCGGCTCATCCAGGATTCGACGTGCGCCACCTTGCCCAGCTTGCCTTCTTTGACCCAGTTGCGCGAGTCCACAAAATAGCCCGCGCTGTTGTGTTGCTGCCCGACGCCGATCACGCGCTTGCCCGCGACACCCTTGGCGGCGGCCAGACAGGCTTCGGCCTCTTCGATAGACCAGGTCATGGTTTTTTCGCAATACAGGTCTTTGCCGGCGGCGAGCGTGTCCATGAAGTGGCGTGCATGACAATGCAACGGGGTCGCGACGATCACGGCATCCACGTCTTTTGACTCAAGAAGCTTGCGATGATCGCCGAAATTTTGTGTGATCGAAGGGGCGATCTTTTTCGCCTGTTCGTGCCGGGCTTTGTAAACATCGGCGGTCGCGACAAATTCGGCATTCGGGACTTTGACGAATTGCTCCATCAATTCCTGGCCGCGTGCGCCGGGGCCAATGATGCCGAGGCGGACGCGGTCGTTCGCGCCGGGCACACGGGCATACGACGATGCGGTGAACGTCGCCACAGTCGCTGTTGCCGCAGCCTGCTTGATGAAATCTCTGCGTTCGATTGGTTGTTTGCTCATAGTTGTCTCCCAGAAAGAAAGCGTGTCAGCAGTCCGGCAGTGAAAGTGTGTGACCTCCAATCGCCGGACTGCTGACTCAGTCGTCACTATTTAGAAGGTGACTCGCGCGCCGAAGCGCACCAGCCGCGCCGAACTGGAGACGCCAGTGATCAGCCCGAAGGTGCCTGGTGTGCTCACGCTGGTGCCCGGATTGCTCGGATTCGGGTGGTTCAAGCTGTCCAGATGTCCGCCCGCAACTCGCCGCCGATCCGCTCGGTGAATTTGAACTTCTTGAAAAGCGAACTGTCGAAGTTCCAGTAGCCCGGCCCGTTGATCAAACTGTTGCGCGTTACATTGCCGAAAGGCGCGTACAAAAGATTTGGGTCGTTCTTGCTGGCGACACTCGCCAGCGGTGTCGAGAAGACCGAGGTGTCAAAGTAGAGTTGCCCCGTGCGGATTCCAACTTCGTTAACCTTAGGCGTGCCGGTGGCGTTCGCACGCTGCGTGTTGCCGGGCGCATGCAAGGCCGTCCCGGTCGTGGTGAAATCAAGCGGCGTCCCGGAGCGGATATCAAGAATACCCGTCACTTGCCAGCCATCAAGCACCCATTTGACGAAGCCGTGCGTTTTGCTGGCGAAGGGAATTTGCCAGACGAAGCTCGACGCGAAAGAGTGCGTCCGGTCAAAGTCGGAGCGGCCATAACTCAACGCAATGTTGGCGGGTGTGCTGATGGTGCCCTGGTCGCCACCGGCGTAATCCAAAGACCGCCCGAGCGTGTAGTTGTTCGTAAACAGCAGTCCTTTCGAGAAGCGCTTGTCCACTTTGATCTGTAGCGAGTTGTAGCTCGTGGTTTCCCGCACTCTGGTGGTGATCGAAGCCGTGCGCCCGAAGGAGTTGAAGTACGGACGCGCTGGGTTGTCGTTGGCCGCAGTCGCCAGCCCCAACTGGTTGGCGGCGTTCAGGTCGAGCACGAACACGACGTCGCGCCCGACGTTGCCCACGTAAGCCGCCTCCCCTGTGAAGCCCCACCACAGTTGCCGCTGGAACGCGATGTTGTAGGAATGGAGTTTACCTTCGTGGAGGTCAGGCGGGGCGTAATACAGTCCGGTGGTTTTGAAGTTGCCGCCGTCAATGATCCCATTCGACGGAATATCGAAGAAGATCGGTGCGGGGAAGCCCGCCGCCATTGAGCCTGCCGGCGCGTAGGAGTTGGGCGCATTGAATTGATTGTTTTGTTTGACCGGGAAATTGAAGGCGTAGCTGTTGTCCGGGAAAGGCACCACGCTGGCACCGTACCCGGCGCGTATCACGGTCTTGTCGCTCAAGCGATAGGCCGCGCCCACACGTGCCACAAAGTTTTTCCACGGCGCGCCCTTGACGTCAATGTTCTGCGGGACGTTGCCGTAGCCGGCCACGTGCAGCGCGTTCTCGCTCGGCACGTAATTCGACAGCCCGCCTTTGTTCACGATGCCGACCAGCGGTTGATAGTACTCGTGACGCAATCCCAGAATCAGCGTCAGCTTCTTCGTCAATTGCCAAGTGTCTTGCGCGAAGCTGAAGGCGGCGTAGTGCTGCGTGCCGGGTTGGTCAATCACCTTGATGTCGCGTCCGACGCTGTTGGGCAGGTCGAGCAGGAACGCGGCGAAGGCGTTGGCGGGCGCGGTTTGTGATCGCGTATCGGCGGTGGTCGCCGTGCGAAATCCGTTGAAATCGAAGTGACCGCGCACGCCGCCGTTGTCCTGAATCTGCAGCAACAGGTCGCGGTTGTGGCGAATCTCTTCGCCGAACTTGAACGAGTGATTGCCCCAGAGCTTGGTCAGAATAGCGGAGCCGAGATAAGTCTTCTCGCCGCGATCCCAGGGCAAGCTGCCCGAAAAGCCGAGCACCGGGCCGTCAAAATTGCTGATGTTGATCGAAGTCAGCCCGTCCGAAAAAGAATCCGTGTTGACGTTCGGGATGCCGACGTCTTTGGAAGTTTTCAGTCCGGTGGCCTGCGAGACCGCCACGTTGTGATACCAACTGATGCCGAAGCGCCCTTCCAGGATCAAGGTCGGGCTGAAGGTATGCGTGTAGTTGGCCGCCGTGCTAATCGTGTTCTGCGTGCCAGTGCCGGCAAAGCCGCCGTTGGTCGGGCCGCCATAAAGCCCATAGGTGCCGGGATCGAAAACCTGCGGGCGCTGGTAGCTAAAGCGGTACGACAGCACGTTCTTGTCATTGATGTTGTAATTGATCTTGGTGTCGAAGGCATGCGTGGTCTTGATACGTACCTCGTTGAAAATGAGGTTGGGCACCTGCGCCAAAAAGTAATTTGACGCACCGGGCGCCGGGCCGGCATTGGGACGCGCCAGGAAGGCCAGCAGCCTTTTGGCGATGGGGCTAATCCGGTTGTCCGGGATGATGTTGTTTGGGAAAGGATCGCGGGTGACATTGCCAGCCGCGTCGGTGCGCGTCGTCAGCGGATCATAAATAACAAACTGCTTACCGCTCGCGTCCACCGTCTTGCTGAAGTCGCCGTTGTACCACTCGGCGTAAGGAACTTTGTGTTGTTGCACAGTGCCCAGCGCGTCGGTGGTGTACTGGTAATCGCCAAAATAGAAAAGCTTGTTCTTCTTGATCGGGCCGCCGATGGTCGCGCCTGCCTGCCGGTAATGCGTCGGCGCGGTGGTGTGCGTGAAGAAATCGCCCGCCTGCAGCCAGCCATTGTTGTTGTTACCGAACATGAAGGCGCTGCCGTGCAGGCTGTTCGTGCCTGATTTGATTGTAACAGACGAGACCGCGCCGCCCGCGCGCCCGAACTCAGCGTCGAAGTTCGAGGTCGCCACGCTGACCGTTTCGATGGCGTCCGCCGCCGGGATCAAGACTTGCAGCAAGCCCGTCTTTTCGTTGTCATCCACGCCTTCGATTTGGAAGTTGTTAGAGAGGCGCGATTGGCCGTTGACCTTCGATTCCAGGCTGTCCTGCGAGTTGAAGAATTGCGAATGGGGCCGCGTCGGGCGTGTCGCGCCGGGCACGGTGACGAGCAAACCCTGGAAGTTGCGGTTGAAGCCGAGCGGCAATTCACCGATCTGTTTGCTTTCGAGCAAGCGCCCGGTGTCGGCGCGGTCGGTTTGCAGGATCGCGGCGGCGCTGGCTTCGACGGTTACGGTCTCACTGACTTCGCCCACCTGCATCGCCAGATCAACGCGCACCGTCGTGTTGACGTCAACCGTGATGTTATCGCGCACGACCTTCTTGAAGCCTTTCAGGGTCGCTTCCACGCGATAGATGCCGTCCTTGATGTTTGAGAAGACATAGTTGCCATCTTGATTGGTGGCGGTGGTGACGGCGATGTTGGTGCGCACTTCGGTGGCGGTGACGGCGGCGCCTGCTGCCGCTGCGCCGTTGGCATCCGTGATGGTGCCGAGCAAGGCGCCTTTGACCGCTTGGGCCTGACCGGCGGAGGTCAGCAACATCGTCAATAGCAAGGCCGCGAGCAGCGTGCCCGTGTGTGTGAAGCGTTGCTGCCAGCGTACACGAGGGTGACGAGAGCTTAGTTTGAACTGCATAATCGAAGTCTCCTGATAAGGTTCCTGACGTTGAATGGAAGCAATGCTGAATGTGCCGGGCCTTTCACACCGGTGTGCGAAGCGCGAGGCTATTTTCAACATTCGAAAATGCCCGTTACGGCTAATTCAGGTAGGAATCCCAGCACGCTGACGAAAGAGGTGATGGTAAGTTGATGATGATGTTCCGCCAGCGGGGCGATTATCAGAATGGTAAGACCAGAAGTCAACGGCGGGTGAACGCCGGACGCAAGCTATTTTCCGAATGCCCAAAGTGTAAGGAGCTTGAGGCAGCACGCGCTGGCCGGTGGTTTGGCGCAAATTTGGCGATTGATCCGCTTTGAGCATGTTCCAGCTTTCCCACGACGTTGAGCGCGCGAGGCGGCTACCAGAGGTTTTCACTTTGCTGGCGGCAGCGCAAACGCCACATACGTCCCGCCCGACGGCGCGCCGCGTTTACCGCCGCCCGCAGCGATGACGACGAATTGTCGTCCGCCCACCTGATAGGTTGCAGGCGTCGCGTTGCCCGCAAAGGGCAGCAAGCTTTCCCACAGCAACTTGCCGGTGGCTTTATCGAAGGCGCGGAACTTGCGGTCATAATTCGTCGCGCCGATAAAGACCAAACCGCCCGCCGTGACAATCAGGCCGCCGTAATTCCAACTGCCTGTGTCACGCAACCCTTGCGCGACCAATTCGGGATGTTCGCCCAAGGGAATCTGCCAGGCGATTTTGCCCTGGTTCAAATCCACCGCGCTGAGCGTGCCCCAGGGCGGCTCGACCGCCGGATAGCCATCGGGATCGAGAAAGCGCGGATGGCCGTTTGTCGCATATTTTTGTTCGATAGGTGAGGCGCTCTTTTGCTCGACGGTGAGGTTGCTGTCTTCGCCGGTGAGCAGGAATTTGGTGAGGGCTTGCAAAGCCTCACGATTGAGCGAGGCCGTAAAACCCGGCATGCGTCCGAAGCCATTGCGGATGACTGTCTGCAATTCGGCGTCGTTGTATTTCTTGCTGACGTTGATCAGTGCGGGAAACTCCGGCGGCGTACCCTGCAAGTCTTTGCCGTGGCAACTGGCGCAGTTGCGTTCATACAAGTTGCGGCTGCTGGCTTGCGCGCGGGCTTGCGGACGCTCCACCAGTTTCAAGATGCAAGGCACTTCGCTGGCATTGACGAAGAGCAAGCTTGATTCAGGGTCAAAGGCTGCGCCGCCCCAGCCTGGCCCGCCGTCGAAGCCTGGAAAGACGATGACGCCTTGCAAATTGGGCGGCTCGAATTGGCCGCTGCTGGTGAGTTCACGAAACTGTTGCAACACAGCGGCGTGCGCGGCGGGCGTGCGCTTGGTCAGCATGGCTTCGGTCACGATTTGGCGAGCAATCGGCGGTGGCAGTTGGGGGACAGGCTGTGTGTCCGCCGGTTACTCGCCGTCCACGCCCTTGGTGGGGACTTTGCGATATTCAATCGGGAAGACGGGTTTGCCGGTCTCGCGTTCAAACACAAAGATGTGCCCGGACTTCGTCAGTTGGGCCACGGCGTCCACCTTGCGGCCATTGTGTATGAGCGTGACCAACGCAGGGGCCGTCGGTAAATCCCTGTCCCACAAATCGTGTCGAATCGTTTAGAAATGCCATTTACGTTGGCCGGTTGCCGCATCAAGACACAGCAGCAAATTGGCAAACAGGTTGTCGCCGTGCCGATTCGCGCCATAAAAATCATGGCTCAATAGCTGAATCTAGGAGCTAGTACTCCATCAAGCTGAAAATGAGGGATGTAGGGCGGGATTTAATCCCGCCCTACATCCCGGATGCGCTCTCAGCATCCATCACTTACAGCTTGATGGAGTACTAGGTCAGTAACAACGCGAGCAATGATCCAAGCAGAGCCTTCCCTCGTTTGCGGGCGTTGTGAACTAACTCTAAAGAAACCGAGATAGAGCGGCAGCAATTCTTGCGAGATACCACGATGCGGGCGTAACCAGGAACGGCGCAAGGACCAGAAGCCTTCGCGGTAGTGTTACCTAGTGGTTGATACATTTAAGATTGTAATGCACGGCAAACAGTTTGAAGTGCAGGTTGAGCATATATTCTTTCTTTGAAAACGAGAGCGCCTTGCGCACGAGTCGGCTGCTGCGCTGCCGGAGTGCGTTGTTGAGCCGTTCAAGGTGCGCGGTCTCGCCGGTCTCTTTGCCGACCAGTTGAGGGGTGACTGCCGGCAGACAGTTGTAGGCCCGCCAGCAGTCGCTAAAACTGCGACAGCGTAAATACTCATAAGGCAATTTGCGCCACAGCCGTTTGCAGGAATCCATTGAACCAGCGCCGCTAAAAAACGCGAGAATCTGACGAGTGCGCCGGGACTGCACAATCCAGATGCGCACTTGCTGCACCTTCACCTGCACAAAGGTGAAGAGTTCAGCGGCTTCCAGCGCGTCCTCCGCCTGTGCTGGGGCAATGGTGGTTTTGAAGTTTACGGCGGCGCGCGCTTTTTTTTCAGATGCTGGAACACAGTGACGTGACTAATCCCGAAAATCCGCCCGGTTGCTCGTCAGGAGTTGCGTTCCAGATACGTGCGCTCCGGCACTGCCGGATCAAGCTGCCGGGTGGGCAGCCGATTGTCGAGGACGCTGGTGACCCCACAGTCCTTGCACTTGTAGCGTTGGTTCCCCACACGGTTTTTACCGTTGCGGACAATGTTGGGGCTATGACATTCATGACAAGTACGCGTTTCAGTGATCATATGCCACCTTGTCACATCAACCACTAGATAACACTACCGCTTTGCGATAGAAATGTGGTTAGGTGTGATTTTCATGCTTAGCACGAACTGTCTTTTGTTATTCAGGATAAGAAGGTTACCATTTCTTATTGTGTGCGAGTGTCATTGGCAAACTCGCTAAGGTTGCAGATAACTGATGCACATCCAGCACTCTAGCCGATAAAGGCCGAACCGTGCATAAGTTGATCGGAGCGTCACTATAAAGAGCTTGTTCCAGGGATGCAAAGGGAAGACGATGCACGCTCCAAGTTTCCAAAGATCACTTGCTCACCAGCACGCTCAAATGCAACTGATACGTCTTTGACTGAAAGAGGCGTTGCCATGTCGGGGCGATATTTATTTGTAAATGTTTTGGATTGAGCGCCCGGCAAAAACCGAGCGTTCGTTGGGCAAACCAGTTGCCAAAACCTCTTCTTCGGTTCAGTGAAGCGGGAATTGTTCAAGTGAATTTTCGGGCCGCAAGATGTTACATCGGAACATTACGCCGAAATGACAGCGCACTGTTTTCACGCGTGCCTAACCAAAATGCTCGGCCATCTTCCCACGCAAGAACGCCACCGATTCTTGCAAGTCCTCTATCCCATTCTCGCCGTCCTCAATCGAAATCCAGCCGTCGAAGCCTTCTGCCCTGAGCGTCGAGAAAATCTTGTCGTAATCGTTGAGGCCTTTGCCGATGACGCCGTGCTTTAAGTTCTTGGCGTAACCCAGCGAGCCGTCTTGCGATTTCAGGTCTTCAATCGTGCCGCTGAGCAGGTAACGATCTGAGGCGTGCATGGTGATGACGCGGTGTTTGACGGCTTCGAGCACATCGAGTGGGTCTTCGCCGCAGATGATCGAATTGGACGGGTCGAAGTTGACGCCGAACCAGGGCGAATCTTTGAGCGCCGGGTGATTGATGATGTCGAGGAAGACGTCGAGGTGCTGGGCGAATTCGGGGTACTTCCAATAGCCGTCTTTGTAATGGTTCTCGATGTTGAGAATGATGCCGCGGGCGGCGGCGTAAGGAAGCGAGGCGCTGATGCCTTCGACCGAATAGCGAATGCCGTCCGCGCGCGAAACGTCTTCGCGGCGTTGGCCTGTGAGCACGCGGCAGTACTTGCCGCCGAGTTGGGCGGTCAGGTCAATCCAGAAGCGTTCTTTTTCGAGTTCCGCCGCGCGGGCCGCTGCGTCGTGCTGGGTGAAATCGGGCGAGCAGCACATCATCGGGATTTCCAAGCCCTTGGCGTCGGCGTGCTGCTTCACCTTGGCCACATAATCCGGCTCGAAGTTTGCAAAGAAACCGGGGTACATCTCGATGCCGTCCACGTCGAGCGTGGCAGCAAGATCAATCCAGTCAAACAGCGTCATTGTTTTGTGGACGCAGAGATCGTCCATGAACCCTTTGGGAAAGGCGCTTAGCTTGGCCATGAAAACTTATTTCTCCTGATTTGATAAATTTGCTTTGTTGCTGCGATACGGCGCAAAGTCGCGGCCCCAGTCTACGCCGATGACTTCCATGCTCAGATGTTCGCCGTCCACTTGCACCAGCACGAAATGATAAGCCCCGCCGCCCGGTTCATAAGGTGGTTTGGCAAGGCGGTCGAGCGTGACTTTCTCAGCGGCGAACTGTTTGAGGTAAGGCTGCACGTCGGGGTCGCCCGCGTAAGTGTAAAGCGGCGCGCCGCCACCGCCCGAAATAATATGATCAAGCCGATGTTTGCCTGTCGCGTCCTGATAGTGTTCGACCCAATGTTCAAACATATGATCGTGCCCGGCGAAAAAGACTTTGACGTGATGCTGACGAAACAACGGCGTGTAACGCTCGCGGAGGATAAACGAGGGCTTTTCCGTCTTGGCCCCGCCGTGCGGCCCAGAGGAAAAAGTCGGATGATGCGCGTACACGATGATGTTTTTATAGCGATTCCGATCCAAGCCTTCGAGCTGTCCTTTGAACCAGACGAACTGCTTTTCGTCGCCCATGATGTTGGAATCGAGCGCGATGACGAAGGTGTTGCCGTAGCCGAACGAAAAGACCGGATAGCCGCTCAACCGGCGCGGCGAACCATCCGGCGGTAGCAACTCGGCGTTGGCGGCGTAATAGTTTTTCAAGCCTGGTTGCCGCCGTTCGGCCTCGTGCGTCTCGGCGCTCGTGACATCGTGATTGCCGGGCGCGAGGAAATAGGGCACGCCGCCCTCCTGCGTCAGCTTATTGATGAGGTCAATGTAACTGACATTCCACTGCCGCCCGATGGCACCGTTCGCCACGCCATCACCGCTTTGCAACACGAAGCGCACGGGATAGTCGCTTTTCTCCAGCTTCTTGATCGAAGCAAGCATGGCGTTGACGACCAGCGAGTGTTCGTATTGTTGCTCAAAGCCATCGCGCCGCCCGCGCGTGTCGCCGTAAACGATGAACGAAAACTTTGAGACGCCAGCGGATGCGGCTTCGCCGGGCAGCGGATTGCGCGGCGCTTTGATGGCGCGGACTGGTTCATCCGGTGGTGCGGCGGGCGTTTGCCCAAAAGCTGTGTTTGCGAACCCCAACCAGCAACAGAGAAAGAACGAGAAGAAAGTTGTGTGTTTTAGTTTGCTCATTGCGTTTGTTCGTCACCTTGCTTACTTCGGCTGCAACACGGCTTTCACATACTTGCCGCCGTGCATCCCGTCGAAACAATCTTTCCAGTCTTCCAAAAAAGCCACGCGGCTGATGATTGGTTTGAGGTTGATCTGCCCCGACGCCAGCATCGAAACCACCATTTCCCAATTCTCAAACGTGTGGCTAAAGCTGCCCTGCAAACGCACCGCCTTTTGCACCAGCGGATCAAGCGAGAAACCGAGTGGTTGCGGCCCCCAACCGACTTTGGTGATTTGGCCTGCCGGGCGCACGATGTCGAGCGCCGTTTTCAAGGCTGCTGAAGCGCCCGCCGCGTCTACGACCAAGTGTGCGCCGAGGCCGTCGCCGAGGCTCATCACCAAGTCTTTCAAATCGGTTTCTTGCAGATTGACCGTGTGCGTCGCGCCCAACTCTTTCGCGGCTTCCAAACGCGAAGCGTCGCTGGCCAGCCCTGCGACGATCAGATTGCCTGCGCCTGCGAGGCGTGCCATTTCAGCGCACAGCAAACCAATTGGGCCGGGGCCGAAGACGACGACGGTGTCACCCGGTTTGACTTTGCTTTTCTCTACGACGCAGTTGTAACCGACGCAGCACGGCTCGGTCAGCGCGGCCTTTTCAAATGGCAGGCTGTCCGGGATGTGATGCAGGCAGCGTTCCGACACGCGCACGTACCCCGCCATTGCGCCGTTGATGCCGTAGCCAAACCCTTTGCGTTGCGGGCACAGGTTGTAAGCGCCCGTGCGGCACATCATGCATTGGCCGCAAATATACGAAGCCGTTTCCGACACGACGCGGTCACCTTCTTTGAACAGTTTCACGCGGCTGCCTTTGGCCGCGACAATGCCGCCGAACTCGTGACCCAGGATCACCGGCGTATTGACCGGCCAGCTTTGCGAACCGTGGTATTGATGTACGTCGCTGCCACAGACGCTGACGCCGCCGACTTTGAGCAGCACTTCGTCATCATTGATTTCCGGCACCGGCACTTCGCGGACTTCGACGGAACCAGGTTTGAGGTCGTATTGGACGACCGCAGTCATTGTTTGAGTCATAAATGCAAAGCGGGAATTTTCCGCCCACGAAGTCACACGAAGAAAGACACGAAGAAGAGGAATCTTTTACTTAGAGCGGTTTGCAATTGCGTTTACGGGAGTCAGTTGACGCCGGGACAGTATCGCGCGCGTGAGCAAGCGGTGCGTCAAGCTGGCATCATTGGCTAAACTGCCAAAGCTCCGCTTGCTTACGCGCGCGGTACTATCCCGTTGCGCGGGTTTCCCGTACAACGAAGTGAAAACCGCTCTAGTGCCACTTCGTGTGGCTTCGTGGGCGAAATTTATTATTCCCGAATCCTCCGTGTAATTTCTGAAAGAATGGATTTGAGATCGTTGCCTCCGGTATGGGAGGCAGTGCTGAACGAGTACGCATCAATCGCCAGCGGCGCGCCAATCACCACCAGCGGCGCGCCGTGTTTCGGCATGCTGATGGCCTGTTCGATGGAAAGGCCACCGACAGCTTGGACGGGAATGCTGACGGCTGCAACGACGGCTTTGAGGTCGTCGAGCGGACTGAGCATGTGGCCCGTGTCGGCGTAAATGCCATTGCGTTCGTCGAAGCCCGTGTGATGCACGATGTAATCCACGCCGAGGTCTTCCATCCATTTCGATGCGGCGGCTTTGTCGTCGCAGACCATGTTGTCGCCCATGACTTTGACGCCGAAATCGCGGCCCGCTTTGACAACGCATTTGATCGTCTCGGCGTGCGCGCGCGCCATCACGACGACGTGCGTTGCGCCCGCTTTCGCCATCATCTCGGCTTCGAGATAGCCGCCGTCCATGGTTTTCAAGTCGGCGACGATGGGCGTGTCGGGAAACTCTTGGCGCAAGGCGCGCACGCCGTGCAGCCCTTCGGCCAGAATGAGCGGCGTACCGGCTTCGAGCCAATCCACGCCTGCTTCGAGCGCGATGCGGGCAGTTTCGAGTGCTTCGTTGATGTCAGTAAGATCAAGAGAGATTTGAACGATTGGTTTCATTGTTGGTAGTCGGTAGCCGGTAGTCAGTCGTCGGTAGTCAGTAGGGGCGGTAGCCGAAAGCCAATCAAGAGCAACCTATTCAGTTGCGACATCTACTGACTACTGACTACTGACTACCGACGACTGACTACTTGATTTCGCGGATTTTGATATTGCGATACCACACCTTGTCGCCATGTTCCTGCAACAAAAGATGGCCTTTGGCGAAGGTGCCAAAGAGCGGTTGGTCTTTGAATTTGCTTTGGGCGATCAGGGCTTTGAGCGCTGCGCTGCCGCGTTCGTATTCGAGCACCTTTTGGCCGTTGAGCCAGTGTTCGATGTGATTGCCTTTGACGACGAGACGAATCTGATTGAACTCGCCGACGGGTTTGAGTTTCTTTTTGTCGTTGGGCGGCATGATGTCGTACAGCGCGCTGGCTTTGCGATTGCCGTTGATGCCGGCCTTGGCGTCAGGATGGTTGTCGTCGTCGAGTACCTGCATCTCGAAACTAACCGCTGAGCGGCCTGTGGGTGGCAGCGTTTCCGAAACGAGATACTTGATGCCGCTGTTGCCGCCTTTGCTGATCTTCCATTCCAGGGTGAATTCAAAATTCTCGAACTGGTCAGCAGTGATCAGATCGCCACCCGCTTGGCCGAGTTCGCCGTGCGCCTGAATGCGGCTGATGCAATTGTCCTCAATGATCCAGCCTTCGGGCACATTCTGTTTATGAAAGCCGCGCCAGCCGGTGAATGTTTTGCCGTCGAAGAGCAAGCGCCAGCCGGCTTTCTTTTCGGCTGCGGTGAGTTGATTGGCAGAGTCTGCTGCGTTTTTGGTTTGCGCAAACACCGCCAAAGCGGACAGCGCATAGATAGTGCTTAGCAAGAGAATCTTTTTCATGATGGGTTACCGGTTACCTTAGAGTTGTTTTCGATGATGTTACTACTTGAACGCCTCAGCCAGCTAACGAACCAGGTGCTCTCTGCCGATGACGATCCACCTCAGCGGGTCAGATGGATCACGGCGCATCAGGAATCCGTGCCGCCACGCCGTGTCATCCTCGAAAGTTATGAAGTTAATTACGAGCGTCAGCTCACCTACTTTCGCCAAGTTGAAATCTGCCTGCATACGTTGAAATGCCCGATAGAATTTTTCGCTGTAATCAACCTGCACAACCTCGCCTGGCAGCATGCGCCTGGCTGGTCCGACGGTTGGCGTCTCAGGGCGCGTGCCATAGGAAAACATTCGCAGGCTCGGATGTCGGCCATCCGGCGCAACAGCCTGTAAGCCAAGCTCAAAATAAGTGATGACTTTGTCCGAGACGTTCTTGACCTCAAACCGCAGGCCTTTTGCCCAATCGTCACTCGCCTCAAACCGGTTCCCGAATGTTACGGGCTGACCTTCAACCTGCAGGTTGGAGACGGCAAGCACTTCGATAGCGCCGGGGGCCAAGCGTTCAGTGTTAAGAACGCGCTCTGGCACTTGTTGGGCGCGCACTAGCAGCGTGAAGCAGAGAGAAAAACAAATCAATCGTAGCGTTGTGCAAATTGCTCTTGTCAGCATGGCTACCGCTCCTTTCCAGGTAGGTTGATTTATGCCTTTGCCACGCGCGCCGTGGCGCGTTCCCGCCGCCCATCCCATTGCAGCGTCGTCTGCTGCCGATAAGCATCCACGCCCATCCGAATCGCGGCCATCACTTTGTAGCCCAGTTCGGCATTCAAGTTTGGTTGCTGGCGACTGCGCACGGCGTCCAGGAAGTTGTCCATGTGCGGGTGCGTGCCGCGCAGGTTGGGTTTGCATTCAAGCGACAATTTATCAACGCCGGTCTTGGCTTTGAATTCCTTGCGGTATTCGTTGTCGGGCAGGACTTCAATCGCGCTGTGACTGAAGTTCTCGCCGCTTTGCGCGAGGATGATGCGGCCTTCGGTGCCGTTGACGGCAACCAGCGGCGGCGCGCCAGCCGCGACCGAACACGAGAGATTTACGGTGAAGCTGGAATAATCCACGTTCATCAAAAACGTATCGGGCACCTCGCGGTCTTTTTGCACGTAGATGCCGCCAGAGGCTACGACCTTGGCGGGGAATTCCTGGCCCGTGATCATCACCAGCGGCGCGAGGGCGTGATAGAACAAATCGGTCGCGATGCCACCTGAATAGTCCCAATACTTGCGCCAGCGGAAATACCGCTCGGCGTCAAAGGCCCGTTTCGGCGCATTCCCAAGAAACGCTTTCCAATCAATGTTCGCGGCGCTGGCGTCGGCGTCAATCGCGTAATTCCACTCGCCGCCTTCTTTGTTCGCGTTGCGGCCATAGCCAGCGGTCGCCCAGACGACTTTGCCGATCAGGCCTTGCTCAATCGCTTTGCGCGCCTGGTGGAAGTGGTCGAACGAAGTGTATTGGCTGCCAACCTGCAAGACGCGCTTGTTGGCTTTGACGAATTCGGCGATTTCGCGGGCCTCTTCAATCGTATAGGTGAACGGCTTTTCCAGATAGACATCCTTGCCTGCCTTGAGCGCCGCCAGCGCGTGGCCGTGGTGCCAATGGTCGGGCGAAGCGATGACGATGACGTCAATGTCTTTGCGGGCGCACAATTCGCGGAAGTCATGCTGGACGTTCTTTTCATCCACGCCCGTGCGTTCACGCGCCAGCCGTTTGCGCTTCTCGTAAATGTCGCAGACGGCGACCGGTTGCACATCGCCGCGTTCTTGGGCGCGGTTGACCAGCGCGTCAATGTGCGTGTTCATGCGCCCGCCGCAGCCCACAAAGCCGATGTTGAGCCGGTCATTCGCGCCCAGCACACGCGCACCGGAAGTGCTAGCCACAACCGGCGCAGCTTGGGCAATCGCTGGAACGGCCTTCAACAAACCGACGCCGAGGCCGGTTTGTTTCAGAAAATCACGACGCGAGTTACGCTTCGACATACGTCAGGCCCGCCTTTGGTTTTAGGGATTGGATGGAATTGTTCACGGGATGCCACCGGATGCATTTATCGGCGCGCATCATAGCGCAGGCCCGCGAAGCAGCGCCAGACTTAACTTGACACTTGGTCAAGCCATCCTGATAATCCGCAGCGTCAACGGAGCTACTTATTCAATTACACGGCAAATCATTCTTGCTTTACCGATAAAATGCCTGGGCGTCCTGCCTGCGGTGCTTCTCCGAGTGGCATGCTGGGAAGAAAAAATCACAGTTGAAAAATTCAGCTTTTCATCGCTGTAACGCTGGGTATGTCAAAACTTTTGACGGGCCAGCTTACGGCCTTTGCTCGTTGTCTACTGGGGCAGCCAGCGTAACTACTCCGGGCTGCGGCGCGCGCGCCGTGTCCATTGTCACTAGCTACTCTTTCAGAGGAATAAAACCATGAATACAAGCAAAAAGACGTTGCTGAGACTTTGTTTCGGCGTCCTGGCACTCGTCGCTTTTTGCACCTTGCAAGCGCTGGCGCAAGTCGGTTCGCAAGGGCAAATTTCCGGCTTTGTGCGTGATAGCGCCGGCGCGGCGATCAGCGGAGCCACCGTTATGGTGACCGATGTCGGCACCAAACAACAACGCAGAGCTACGACCAACGCCGACGGCTATTACGTCGTCGCCAATATCGCCGCGGCGATTTACGACGTTTCAGTCGAACAGTCGGGCTTCAAAAAGTCCACGCAAACAAACGTCAAACTCGACGCGGCTGGTAAGGTCTCGATTGACCTGACAATGCAGGTCGGCAACGTGGCCGAGACCGTCACGGTCGAAGCCTCCGCCACACAATTGCAGGAATCCACCGCCACTGTGGGGCGTACCATCGAAGGCATCCAAGTCAGCGAGTTGGGGCTGAACGGCCGCAACCCGATCCGCTTGGGCGCGCTCAAAGCGGGCGTGCTGGGCGGCGGCAGCCCCGGTGCCTTCCAATTTACGCCGGGCGACGGCGGCTTCAACGTCAACGGCAGCCGTAGCGATGCGAATAGCATTCTGTTGGATGGCGTGCAGCAAGTGCGCACCCGTTCGGCAGGTTCCACCACGGGCGTCGTTGACGTTGACACCTTGCAGGAAGTGCAAATCCTGACCTCCAACTTCGCGCCGGAATTCGGGCGCTCATCCGGCAGCCAGATGATCTTCGTGACCAAGTCGGGTACCAAGGAATTCCACGGCGGGCTTACTGAGTTCTTCCGCAACAACAAGCTCGACGCCAATACATGGAACCGCAACCGGACGCCGGTGACGGCGGTGAACACGGTGGCTGTGACGCCGCCCATCACCAGATTCAATCAGCCTGGTTACTCGATTGGCGGCCCGGTCTACATCCCAGGCAAATTCAACACCAGCAAGGAAAAACTCTTCTTCTTCTGGGCCGACGAATGGGTCAGATTCCGCTCTGGCCAGACGCCAACGGCCACCGTGCCGAGCGCAGCACTGCGCAGCGGTGACGTGCGTGAACTTGGGGCTGGCGCCGATGGCGTGTTTGGCACGGCTGACGATCCGGTCAAAGACCCGACGACGGGGCGCGGCTTTGTTGATACGACGCGCGGCCCGGGCTTTATCCCCACGAACCGTCTCAGCCCGATTGGCAAGGCGATCGTCAATGCCTACCCGGCGGCGAATTGTATCGGCTGTTTTCCCGGCGCAACCACGAACTATATCGCGTCGGGCAATGATGCCACCGATACGCGCAACAAGACGCTGCGCGTTGACTACTACAAAGGGAATCATCACCTGGCGTTTCGCGGCACGCTTTTCGACTGGAAGATTCGTACCGCGTTCCGTGGCTCGTTCACCTTCACGCCGGACAATAATAACCGGCCCAACCGTAGCGCGGGGTTGACGCTGACCTCGACGCTCAAGCCGACCTTGATCAACGAATTCACCTACGGCACTTCAGCGGACATCGTCAAGCTGCGCGTGGGCGGGAAACCGAGCCGCACGGCTGTGGGCATTACTTTCCCTTACATTTTTCCGGGCAGCAAGGAACTCGACGACAAGATTCCGACCATCGCGATCGCCAACTTCACCGGCATTGATGGCGGCCCGTACCCGGCTTCATCTTCCGGCCCGATCTTTACGTGGGCGGACAATCTGACCTGGGTGCGCGGCAGCCACACGTTCAAGACTGGCATCAACATTGAGCGTTCGGGGCAGAACGACTTCGATCAGGTCAATATCCAGTCGGTGCCGGGCGCTTCCAACAATCAGAATGGTTCGTTTGCCTTTGTGGCGAATCGGCCCGGCGGGACAGGGGTCGCCGTCAGCGATGCGCTGCTGGGTCTGTTCAGCACCTATGGCGAGATCGGCCAGAAGGCTTACACGCCGTGGCGCGCGACCACTTATGAGGGCTATGTGCAAGACAACTGGAAGGTGTCGCGCAAGCTGACGGTCGAGTATGGCGTGCGCTACAACTACTGGCCGCCGTGGCATTCGCTCTTCAACAATATCGGGACATTCGATCCGAGCTTCTATAAAGCCGGTTTGCTTTCCATCAATCCGGCGAATGGCGCGGTCGTGATTGCAACGGGTGCTGACTATACCCTCGCGCGTTTCAATGGCATCTCGCTGGCCGGCAGCGGCTTCCCTGACGCCGCCAAAGGCCGCGTCGCGGTACTCAACAACCCGCTGATCAATTCGGCTTCGCTGTTCCGTGGCATTCCCGAAGGCATCTCTGAGACCCACAAGAATATCTTCGAGCCGCGCCTGGGGTTGGCTTATTCGTTGAATGACAAGACGACGATTCGCGTGGGCGCGGCGGTTTTTCATAGCCGCGTGTTTCTGAACGATTCGTCGCTGCTGGGCGGCAATGCGCCTTTGCAGATTCAGACCGGCGTTGAGAACGGCAGCGCGGATGCGCCCGGCGGCGTGATTACCTCGTTCGCCGATTCACTGCGGTTCCCCTTCAGCCTGACCGCGCAGGATAAGGTCTTCAAGCTGCCGACTTCCTACAACTGGTCGCTGACGGTGCAACGCGAATTGCCGGGCAAGTTCCTCGTTGAATTGGGCTACATCGGCAAGCACTCGCAATTCCTGCAACGTGAACGCAACATCAATTCGCTTCAACCAGGCCAAAACTTCACGCGTGACGCGGCGGGCAAGATCACGGGCACGGTGGCCTTCGCCAATGCCTTGCGCCCCTACTTGGGACACGGGCAGATTCGGTTGGCGGAAAATTCCGGCGACTCGATCTACCACAGCTTCCAGACGCAGGTGAGCCGCCGTTTCAATCGCGGGTTCAGCTTCGATATGGCCTACACCTTCTCGAAGTCGCTCGACAACACCTCGAACAAACGCGATGTGTTGCCGAATGCTTTCAACGACAAAAACATCCGGGGCGTGTCGGATTTCGACCGGCCGCACGCCTTCGTGGCGAACTTCGTCTACGAACTGCCCATCGGCAAGGGCCGTAAGTTGCTTGATCACGGCGGCGTGACCAACGTCATACTCGGCGGCTGGCAGGTGACGGGCATCACCTTCGTCCGTAGCGGCGGGCCTGGCTCAATTAGTATCCCCGTGGATGCGTTGGGCGTCGGACCCGGCGCGGGCAACCAAAGCACCTTCCAGGTGGCGAGCCTGCGTTGTCCGGTCAAGGTGGTGGGCGCTTCGCTGGGCGGGCAGTACTTCAGCGATCCGACCTGCTTCACCCTGCCGGCTCCCGGTACGGAAGGCAATTCGGGCCGCAACAACTTCCGCGGCCCGATCACCCAGAGCCATGACCTGGCGCTCTTCAAGAACTTCCGTTTCAAGGAAAATTTGAAGCTGCAGTTCCGGCTTGAGACTTTCAACTTCCTCAATCACGCGAACTTCAACGGGCCGAACACCAACATCAATGACAACAACGCGATTGTCACCAGCTTTACCGACCCGCTTTACGGTACCTTTAGGCCGAATGCGAGCGGGCCGGTGACGCGCAACTTCGGCTTGGTCACCAGCAAGACGGATGACCGGCGGACGGTGCAGTTGGGCCTCAAACTGAACTTCTAGTCCGGCTCACGCGGGCAGTTGATGCCTGCGACAATTCAATGGCGGGTTAGCTCCAGGCGAGTTGACCCGCCGTTTTTCATTTCGCTTGAAGCGTCTTTTGGGGTTAACACTTTTCCTCTGCTGGGCGTAAAATCGCCGCCAACGCAGGCTTGATTCTCGCCGCAAGGCGTCACGTCGATTAATGGTTGTATCTTTGAGTTTGAGGAGGATGCATGAAAACTTTGACTGGGTTGTTGTTGCTCTGCGTGCTGGCCGGTTCCGCTTTCACGCAAGCCGCGCCCGCCGCAGCCGCGCCGCCCGACCTTGAGATCGTCTTTGCTTATGTGGGCACGCATAACTCCTGGCAACTGGCGGAACGTTACCGAAGCTTCCCCGCGCCTGGATTGCAGGGCGGTTATGCCGCCGAACTCGGCGCTGATCCGGGCCGGGTGCAAGGCGTGCGTGAAGTGAGCCGCCGGCAGGTTGCGACGCAATACGCGCTGTTGCGCGTCAAAAACACCGGAACCAAAACCATCAAAACCATCGAATGGGAAGCGCCGCACATGAATTTCAAAGACGGTCAGTTGCTGTGGCGTTTGGCGATCAAGAGAAAAGTCAATTTACCGGCGGCCGCGACGGCGCTCCTGAAAGAGACGCTACAGCCGCATAACAAACGCCTGCGGCTGAGTGCGCTGACCGACGCGGCAGGCAACACGCTTCAACTCGGACAAGCGGAGAGCTTTACACTCGTGCAGCGCGCCAGCGCTGGCGCGCCGTCGATCCAATTCCTCACCTTCACTTCCGTGCAAGGCCAGCGCTATACGGTTCCTGCCGATTGGCAGCGCCAGCCGATTTCGCTCAAACGCATCGAATACGCCGACGGCACGGTCTGGCAACGGCAATAACCTTTGCGCGTGCCCACCGGCACAGTAGAATCGCCGCCAAGAGGAAATCGAGATGGAATCCACCACCGAACAAATCGCGATTGAAAAACTGCGCACCCTGTCGCCGGAGCAGCAAGGGCAGGTGCTGCAATTCATTGAGGGCCTGGAGCCACCCGCCACGCCACGCCGCGTTACGATCTGGGATCAAGTCAAAGATATTATCGAGGCCGTGCCGCCGGAAGCTTGGGCCGAAGTGCCGAAAGACGGAGCGGCCAATGTTGATCACTACCGATACGGAGCGCCGAAGCGGATATGAGGCAGGTCTTCGATGTTGCATGCGGCGCGACTGGATAAAGGCGATAGCCTGACGGATTGCATCTCAATGAACATTAGATCGGTTTTCACATCAGTGTATGGGAAAAGCCGCGCAGCGGGGTGGTACCGCGCGCGTGAGCAAGCGGAGCCTGGGCGGTTCAGCCAGTAGCGTCAACTTGACGCGCCGCTTGCTCACGCGCGCGGTACCGTCCCGGCACAACGCGCTCCCATAAATGCAATTGCAAACCGATCTATGCGCGCGCGTGGCATCGCCGAAGTGCTGACGCGCGACCATCACTTCACCCAGGAAGGCTTCAACGTTCTGCTTTGACAAGGATGGGCAGATATGAACCGCACTCCCAGCAAGACAATCGGTATCGCCAGCCTCCTGCTTTCAATCTGCCTCGGCGCCCTCGGCGCCCTCGGCGCGCTGGGGCAGGCCACGCCCGCCGCACAGCCTGACCCGCTGCTCGACATACTCAGCTTCAAACTCGTTTCGTATAACAACCTGCTCTTGCAACCGTCCAATGCCAATTCCGCCGACGCCCGTGACTTGCCGCGCACACCCGCCGAACGGGTGGCAAATGCCCAGCGCACGACGCCGCGTTCGCCGCAGGAACGCGCCAACGAGATTGGCGTCCCGCCCGGCGCGGCGCCTACGCTCAAAGTCATCAGCGCCGCCGAATGGGCCTATCTCACCGTCAAAAACACGGCGGCCAAACCGATCAAGGCGCTGACTTGGGAATATGCCTTTTTGCGGATGGAGCAAGGGCAGTTGCTGACGCAAGCCACAATCATCAGCCAAACCGAAATCAAACCCGGCGCGAAAAAGACTCTCCGGCAACCCTTGCCAACGGGCGCGACGCGCTGCCAGGTGATTAGCGCCCGTGAGGCTGCACCTGTAGCCGGAGAAACCAAGCCGTTCGAATATGTCTGTGGACGCGGGTTCACTGATCCTTCTTTGCTGCGCGAGAAACCCGCGCCCGTCACCCTCAAACGGATCGAATATGCGGACGGCAGCGTCTGGCCGTGAACGCGAAATGACGCCAAGTTGTCCGGCAAGCGGGCCGCTTGGTGAGAGGCGGGTGTGAACTTATTCGGCTGTGGGCCAAGGCTGTGAAGAGCGGCCTGCTCATCGCACAGGCATGACGTGAATGAATCTTTCCGCCATCTGGACAAGCCTGCGGACGCAAAACTACAATACAAACGCCGCTCATCACTGAATCATGCATTCCGAAATACGCAAAGACACTAATTAGTGGAAAGGATTGTCCCAATGTGGAGCCAAAAGAAAAGAGTCCCTGTTGCTCGCCCAGAACCCGTGTATGACGCTGTGATCGTCGGCTCTGGCGCGGCGGGTGGCACGATGGCCTGGGTGCTGGTCAATGCCGGGTTGCGCGTCGCGATGCTCGAAGCCGGGCCGAAACGCGAGCCTATGGTGGATTTCGCCTACCACGAACCCTTCCCTTACGAGGATCCCCACCGTGGCCTGAAAACCGAAGAATCGCCGACCGATGCGATGCGCAAGAAATACATCTTCGGCCCGAACGCTTACGCGCCTTGGTCCAACCCGGATGAACCATATACAACCCCGAAAGACTTGCCCTACGAATGGATGCGCGCGCGCAATGTCGGGGGCCGCACGATGTTTTGGGGGCGCTTTGCCAACCGTTTTAACGAAGCGGATTTCAAAATGCGTTCGCTGGACGGTCAGGGCTTGGATTGGCCGATCGAATACAAGGACCTCGCCCCTTACTATGACAAGGCCGAGATTTTCATGGGCGTGTGCGGGGCCAAAGAGAATCATCCCGATCTGCCGGACGGGGACAATTTCCTGCCCCCGGCGGCGCTGAAGTGTCCGGATCATTTGCTGACAAAAGCCGCCGGGAAATTGGGCATTCGCACCATGCGCGTGCGGCGGGCGATGATGACCAAAGCCTATAAAGGCTACGCGCAGTGCCATTATTGCGCCGGTTGCGATGATGGCTGCGAGACCGATTCGTTTTACAGTTCGACGTCGCGCCAGATACAGCCACTGCTGAATAAATTCCCGCGCACCTTCAAACTGATTCCCAATGCGATGGCGCACAAGGTCAACCTGAATGGCAAAGGGCTGGCCAGCAGTGTCAGCTACATTGACAAGACCACGGGCCACGAACGCGAAATCAAAGCGCGCGCCGTCGTGCTGGGGTGCGGCACGCTCGAAACGACGCGGCTCTTGTTGTTGTCGAACATCGCCAATTCCAGCGGCCTGATCGGCAAAAACTTCATCGAGCATTTGGACGCGGGCGCGCAGGCCTTCTTGCCCGAACTCAGTTTTTCAGAACGCGAAGAGGGCGATGGCATCGGCGGTTCGCACATCATCATCCCGTGGTTCGGTTACTTCCGTCCGCAGGAAAAGCGTGATTTCGTGCGCGGCTTTCAGATCGAGCCTTCGGCGCGTCAACGGATGCGGCCCGACAAGAACCCGAAGCGCATACGGGGTCTGGGCGTAGCCTTCAAAAAAGAGATTCGCCGCTGGCAGGGCACGCGCGTCTCGCTGGCCTGTCACGGCGAAATGCTGCCCGGCCCGGACAAGTTCGTCGACCTCGACTCGACGGTGCAAGACAAATGGGGCAGCCCCGTGCTCAAGATTCACCACCCCGTGGATGACAACGCGCGGAGCATGTACAAATACATCCGGCAAACTTATGAAGAGTTGTTTGCCGCCGCCAAAGCCACGGAAGTCACCTTGCCCGATGCGCCGGACAAACCGGGCCATTCGATTCACGAAATGGGCACGGTGCACATGGGCAGCGATGCGAAAACCTCGGTGCTCAATTCCTTCAATCAAGCGTGGGATGTCAAAAACCTGTTCGTGACCGACGCGGCGTCGTTTGCTTCGGGCACGCACAAAAACCCAACGCTGACGATCATGGCGCTCTCGTGGCGGGCGGCGGAGTATTTGCTGGCCGAGCGCAAGAAAGGAAATCTGTAGAAATCAAAAGGCAAAAAGCAAAAGGCAAAAGTGCGGAACGCAGCTTTCAAATCGAAAAGCAGTTCCTCATTTTTGCCTTTTGCTTTTGCCTTTTGCCTTTTGAGTTATGAAGCGCGCACTCCCTTTCATTCTCTGTGCCGTTCATCTGGTGTTGCTGATTTTGCTGGCACGCCAGCATCCCTTTGGCACCTACGCGACCGAAACCGATTTCTATCACTTCTTTGCCCCCGACGCCGAACGGCTGGCGGCGGGGCAATTTCCCGTCAATACCTATCAAGGGCCGGGTTACCCGGCGGCCTTGGCCCTGCTCGGCAAACTGACCGGATTGGGCGGCGCTTTGTTTACCGTGGGCAAGTGGTTGTCGGTCGTGTGCGCGGTGCTGTGCGGGTGGCTGGTGTTCCGGCTGTTTGCGCAAGTGTGTGGTTTCTGGGTGGGCGTGGGCGCGCAATTGCTGACCGTGGCGAGCGGAGAGTTTCCGCAATTCTCAATCAGCGCGACAACCGATGTATTTTTTCTAGCGCTGTGTTTGGCGACGCTGGTGGTGTTTACGAATGAGAAGTTAGCGCGGCGCTGGCGCATCGGTGGGGCGGCGGTGCTGACCGGCTTGAGTTATTTGACGCGCTACAACGGGCTGTTTTTGCTGGCGGCGTGTTTGCTGGGCATCGTCGTGTTTGATTTGTTCGGATTGACGTGGCGCGCACGTGTACGGCAGGTGGCGCTGTTTGCCGGGCTGTTCGTACTGGTGGCGCTGCCCTGGTTTTACTACAACGCGAAACATCATGGCGCGCCGCTCTACAACACGAACTACCTCAACATCGCCACCGAGTTTTATCCCGAACTGGTCAAAGGCGAGGTCAATCAGGACGCCACCCGCGCCTTGGAAGCGCGCTTTCACTCGTTTGGCGATGTGCTGCGCTACGATCCGCTGAAATTGTTCAAACGCTATCCGGTGAATTTGTGGGAGAGCGTGCGCAACCTGGGCGGCACTTCGCTAATGCCTGTGGCGCTGGCCTGGGCGGCGCTGGGCGGCTTGCTCCTGTTGCTGGCGCTCGAACGGCGCAACAAGGCGGCGCAGGTGCTGCTGAGCGCGGGGTTGTTGTACCTGTTGTTGATGGCGCTCAATCATTGGGAGACGCGCTATTACTTTTTCGTGCTGGCGTTGTGCGCGGGGCTGGCGGTTTATTTGGTGGCCAGGCTGTTTGAACTGGCACGGGCACGGGGTTGGCTCACGCAGCCAGCGTTTGCCTTGTTACCCGTGGCACTCGTGGCAGCGTTGGTTGTCGTCACCGTGCGGGGCAGTCGCAAAGAAGTGCGCGACTTCCTCGACAGCCACCCGTCCGAAGTCACGGCGGTGCAGGCGTACTTGCAAAGCACGGGCGCATGCACAGCGCAGGCGCACAAACGCATCGTGGCGCGCAAACCGCATTTGGCGTATCTGTGCCGGGGCGAATGGATTTTCTTCCCCCAGGTCAAGTCGCCGGAAGAATTGCGCGCCTGGCTCGCGCAAAACCCAGTGGATTATCTGCTCATCAGCGAGCGCGAAATGAAAGAGCGCAAGGGCTTGAAACCGCTCGGCGATCCGGCCAAAGCGCCTGCCTGGTTGCAGCCGGTCTGGTCGCAGCGCAAACCCGTGGCGGTGTTGTACCAGCCTGTGGCCGCGGCCTTAACACAGGAGTAACTCAATGGATCAATTTCGCATCATCGGCGGCCAACCTTTGCGCGGGCGTGTCACCATCAGCGGCGCCAAAAATTCGGCGTTGCCGTGTTTGGCCGCGACCTTGCTGACGCCCGAAACGATCACGCTCAGCAACGTGCCTTACACGCGCGACCTGATCACCATGCGCCGTCTGCTCGAAGACCTGGGCGCGACCGTGCTGGTGCCCGCCTTGCGCACGCATCAGGTCAACGCCGCGACAGTCGAAAACTTTGAAGCGCCTTACGAACTGGTCAAAACCATGCGCGCCTCGGTGCTGGTGCTGGGGCCGCTGGTCGCGCGCTTTGGCGAGGCGCGCGTCAGTCTGCCCGGCGGTTGCGCGATTGGTACGCGCCCGATTGATTTGCACTTGGCCGCGCTCGAAAAGCTGGGCGCGCAGATCGAATTGCAAAGCGGCGTGGTCATTGCGCGGGCTGAACGGTTGCGCGGGGCCGCCATTCATTTTGATACCGTCACGGTCACGGGCACCGAGAACGTGCTGATGGCCGCGACGCTAGCCGAGGGCGTGACGCGCCTGACCAATGCCGCTTGCGAACCCGAAGTGACAGACCTCGTCAACCTACTCAGCAAAATGGGCGCGCGCATCGAAGGCGCGGGTACCTCGACGCTGACCATCACCGGCGTCGAAGCTTTGCAGGGCGCGGTGCACGCCATCATTCCCGACCGCATCGAGGCGGGCACCTTTCTGATCGCCGCCGCCATTACCCAAGGCGAACTCGACATCGTGGATTGCGAGTCGCGCCACCTGACCGCCGTGATCGAAAAGCTGCGCGCGGCGGGCGTCGAGATTGAAGAGACCGGCGCACGTTCGTTGCGTGCTTCGGCCAACGGCTCCTTGCGCGCGGTGGATTTGATGACCGAAGTTTATCCGGGCTTTCCGACCGACATGCAGGCGCAATACATGGCGCTGATGACGCAGGCCGAGGGCGAATGCGAGATCAATGAGACGATCTTTGAGAACCGCTTCATGCACGCCAGTGAATTGCAGCGGCTGGGCGCGCACATCCGCGTGCAAGGCTCGCGGGCGCACGTCAACGGCAAGACCCAGCTCACCGGCGCGCGGCTGATCGCGTCGGATTTGCGCGCCTCTGCTTCGCTCGTGTTGGCCGGGTTGGCGGCGGCGGGCGAAACCTGGATTGACCGCGTCTATCACATTGATCGCGGCTACGAAAAGATCGAAGAGAAGTTGCGGGCGGTGGGCGCGGAGATCGAACGCATCAAGAATTAAACACGCACGAGTGCGGCGGCAAACACAGACGCGCACAAAGCGATGGATTGAGCACCCGTTGCTTTGTGAGCGTTGCGTTTTGGCAGCGCTGTTGCGGCGGCTGTGCTTGGCGGATTGATTACGGAGCGACGGCGCGCTGGCGTGTACCTTTGGTCGTGATGTTATCTGAAAAGACCACCGCGCCTTTGTCGTCTTTGACTTCAAACACGGCGCGCCCGGTGAAGCTTTCCTGATCGGAGTTGACGGTAATGGCGTGCCGGAAGCCGACGGTACCGGCCGGATGTTCAAAGGTCGCATCCACGGCATAGCCGCGATACGAGGCGATGAATTGCAAGCCGCCCGCGTGTTGCCAGACGCCTTGCTCCGGCGTGGTCGGATTGGGCAAAAGCAGCGAGGCTTCGGCGGCGTGCAGCACCGAACCTTCGTTGTCATCGCGGCCTGGGAAAACGTTCAGCGTGGATTTTACTGACGAACCATCGCTGAAGGTCAAGGTGAGACTCCAAGTGCCCAGCAAGGCGCGCTTTTGCCGCTCAACAATATCCAGGATGCCGCCTTGTTGCGCGAAAGGTAATTCAATGGCCGGGTTGGCGCTTTCAAGCGTCTCTGCCGGGGGCACGGGCGTGCCGCTGGCGACGTGTTCCGCGACACGCTTTTTGAGGGCCGCCGCTCCGTTGTTTTGCGCGAAGCCGGTGGTGGACGCGAGGGCCATGAATGCCGTGATGGCAAGTGCGAAGAAAATGTTGCTGCGTTGCATCGTTACGTTACCTCCAAGTCATACGTTGTTTACAGCGGTTTCAAGTTGTGTGTTCAGGGCCGCGCAAGGTGTAGGGCGGGTTAGTAACCCGCCCTACACCTTGCTACCTGCACATCCAAAGTAAAACCGCTGTAAGTTCTCGGTTACGAGCGCCTCCTGGCGGCTCGTTGCTATAGGCGGGAAAGCGCGGGCGAACCGGGTCATGTCATGAAGAAAAATTTTCAGCCTGCGCCGGGCAGGGTATAATCCGCCCGCATCGCACATCCTGTGACAATCTATGGCAACGCCCCCATCACAAGCAGTCACCGAGTTATTACTCGCCTGGAACAGCGGCGATGAATCGGCTTTGGAAAAGCTGATGCCGCTGGTCTATGACGAATTGCACCGGCTGGCGCACCGTTACCTGGGCGGCGAACGCGCGGGGCACATGCTGCAAACGACCGCGCTGGTCAACGAGGCCTACTTGCGGCTGATTGATGCGAGCCGTGTGCAATGGCAAAACCGGGCGCATTTTTTTGCCGTCTCGGCGCAACTGATGCGGCGTGTGCTGGTGGATTTCGCGCGCGCGCGCCAGTACCAGAAACGCGGCGGTGGCGCGCAGCAGGTTTCGCTGGAAGAGGCGCTGGTCGTTTCAAACGAACGCGGCGCGGAACTGATCGCGCTGGATGACGCGTTGCAGACGCTGGCCGCGGCGGACGAACGCGCGAGCAAGGTCGTGGAGTTGCGTTTCTTCGGCGGCTTCAGCATCGAAGAAACCGCCGAGGTCTTGCGCGTCTCGCCCGAAACGGTGAAGCGCGATTGGCAATGGGCGAAGGTCTGGTTGTTGCGCGAATTGAGTAACGAAAGCCGTGAGCAAGCCTGAACGAATCCTGCAAATCAAACGCATTTACCAGGAAGCCCTTGAGCGCGACGCCAACGCGCGCGCGGAGTTTCTGGCGGACGCCTGCGCGGACGACGAAGCGTTGCGCCGCGAGGTCGAAGCCTTGCTGGCTTACGAAGAGCAGACCGGGAGCTTTCTGGAAACGCCCGCCGTCAAATGGGCGGCGGAAATGCTGGCCGATGAGCAGGCGGCTGCGCTGGCCGGGCGCGAGTTCGGCACGTACCGGATTGAATCCTTGTTGGGCGCGGGCGGCATGGGCGAAGTCTGGCTGGCGCGGGACAGCCGCCTGGATCGCAAAGTCGCGCTCAAACTTTTGCCGGCGCGCTTCACCCAGGATGAAGCGCGCGTGCGCCGCTTCGTGCGCGAGGCGCGCGCGGCCTCGGCGCTCAATCATCCCAACATCCTGACCATTCACGAAATCGGCCAAGCTTCGGCGGAAGCGGGCGGCACGCATTTCATCGCCACCGAATTCGTCGCAGGCGAGACGCTGCGCCAACGCATCGCGTGCGGCCGCTTGCCGATTGCCGCCGCGCTCGACGTGGCGATGCAAGTCAGCGCCGCGCTCAGCGCCGCGCACGAGGCCGGCATCATCCACCGCGACATCAAACCCGAAAACATCATGCTGCGGCGCGATGGTTACGTGAAGGTGCTCGATTTCGGCCTAGCGAAACTGATCGAAGCGCCGGGCATGGACAGCGCGGAAGAGGCCGCGCATTCGGCCTTCACCACCACGCCAGGTTTGGTGATGGGCACGCCCGCGTACATGTCGCCCGAACAGGCGCGCGGCGTGAAAGTGGATGCGCGCACCGATCTGTTCAGCCTGGGCGTGGTGCTTTATGAAATGCTCACAGGCAAGGCACCCTTCGCCGGGACGACCGCCGCCGACGTGATCGCGGCGTTGTTGGAACGCGAACCCGCGCCGTTGGCGCTGAGCGGCCTGGACGCTTCGGAAACGCAGGAATGGATCGTGTCGAAGGCGCTACGCAAAGACCGCGACGAGCGCTATCAAACGGCGAAGGAATTGCGCGACGATCTGAAGCGGCTAAAACAAAAGTTGGAACGCCAGGCCGAAACGAGTTATGCCAGCGGCGCGGTGATGCCGGAAAGCGGATTGACGACGAACATCATGACGCCTGTCGGTGAGCGCGCTGTCACGACCAATCCGAGCGAAGCTGTCACGACTGCTTCGAGCGCGGAGTTTTTGCTGACCAGCTTGTTGCAACACAAGCGCGGTGTAGCGGTCAGCCTTGTCGCGCTGCTCGTTGTCATCAGCGCGTTGGGCTATGGCGCGTACCGCTTGCTGCAAAGCGCGCCCGGCGCAACGCCGCCCGCCACGCAGCGCGCGCTGACGCAATTGACCTTTGGCGCGGGCTTGCAGAGCGAACCGACCTGGTCGCCCGATGGCCGCTTCATTGCTTACAGTTCGGATCGCGGCGGCAACTTCGACATTTGGGTGCAGCAGGTCAGCGGCGGCAATCCGGTGCAGGTGACGAAAACGCCCGCGCACGATTGGCAGCCCGATTGGTCGCCCGATGGCAACAGCCTGGCCTTTCGTTCCGAACGCGAGGGCGGCGGCCTTTTCGTCGTGCCGGTGCTGGGCGGCAACGAACGCAAGGTCGCGGCTTTCGGCTATCGCCCGCAATGGTCGCCGGATGGCACGCAGCTTCTCTTTTACAGTTCGAATCTGAAAAACGTCACCGCGCCGCCGAAAATTTATGTCGTGGGCTTGGACGGCGCGCCGCCGCGCGAAGTGCTGGCGTCACTGACCGGTGAATTTCCCGGACGGCTGCGCGTGGCCTGGCATCCCGATGGGCAGCGGCTTTCGCTCTGGGGCGAACATCATCAGGCAGGGTTGAGTTTTTGGACGGTGACGTTGGCGGCCCCGGCGAGTGGCCCGCCCGTCAAATCGGAATTCAGCCCGCAGGTCGCGGCACAAATCAAAACAGCATCGGTTGATCTGTTCGATTTCCGCTGGGCGCGCACGGGGCGGGCGCTGTATTTCGAGGGCGTTTCGCGCGGCGTGCGCAATCTTTGGAAAGTGGAAGTCGAACCCGCCAGCCTGCGTTGGACGAATGGGCCGGAGCGCTTGACGACCGGCGCGGGGCTGGACACCGACATCACGCTTTCGCCCGATGGAAAGAAACTGGCGTTCACCACGCGCAGCGAACACACGCGGCTGTGGTCGTTGCCATTCAACGCCGCCACCGGCCAGTTGCGCGGTGCGGGGCAACCAGTCACGCCCGTGGGGCTGAATACGCAGGGTTTCGATCTGACGCTCGACGGCAAGAAGCTCGTCTTCCTGGTGCAACGCGCCGAGCAGCGCGAGTTGTGGGAAAAGTATTTTGCAGATGGAAGCGAAAAAATGTTATTGGCGGGCGATGAATACACGCGCTCGGCGCCGCGCTGGTCGCGTGACGGGTTGCGTGTCGCGTATGTGCGCAGCCGTCCGCCCAGCCCCGAACGCAGCCAGCAATACACCTTTAACTTCGAACACGCCATCGTGGTGCTGAATGAAGACAGCAATAACGAACAAGTGCTCACGGCGGCGCACCCGCGCCAAGGGTGGCCCTGGGACTGGACTGCCGATCAAAGCGCCATCCTCGCCAGCAGCGGACGCCAGACGCCGGAACACTGGGGCTTATTCCTTTTTCCGCTGGCCGCCGCGCCGCAAGCCGAGACGCAAAAACAACTGCTCGCCGCGCGTCCCGCTTACGACGCCTTCAACGCGCGTTTCTCGCCGGACGAACGCTGGGTCTGTTTCATCGGCGTCAACCGCACCGACGCGGGCGACGCCGGGCTATATGCCGTACCGGCGCAAGGCGGCGCATGGGTGCGGCTGACCGAGGGCAAGTTTTATGACGATAAACCGCGCTGGTCGCCGGATGGCCAGGCGTTCTATTTCATCTCTAACCGCTCGGGCTTTTTCAATGTGTGGGGACGGCGCTTTGATCCGCAAGCGGGCCAGCCTGTGGGTGAGGCCTTTCGCGTGACCAATTTTGAAAGCCCCGGCCAGATGATTCCGCCGACCGTGGTGCAGATCGAATTGGCGCTGGCGGCTGACCGGCTGGTCGCGCCGATTATGGAAGTCGCGGGGAGCGTTTGGATTTTGGAGAACGTGGATCGTTGAAGTGCGCCACCATTCGGCGCGCGCGGTGGGTGAATGCAGGAGGCGTGATTAGCTGCGGTGCGCCGGGCTGACGCAAGGAAGACATAGCCAAAAGCTGGTGACGGCGCAGCCTGCGCACCTGCGCCGTCACAGCCTGCTCAGTTTTGCCAGGCGCGCCTTCCCTCAGAACGAGACCGCCGCCAGACTGTCCACGCGCAACACCGATTCCTGCTGGAAGGTTTGTTTGTAGGCGGTGCGAATCTCTTCGATCTTGCGGTCGGCATCGCGCATTTGCGGCGGGTACAGCAGAATCAACTCCATCGAGCGTTCCTTGACGATCACGCCAGCCGAGTTGCGGAATTGGCCGTAGCCGGTCAGCACCGTCAGTCCATCGGGAAAGCGCGGCGTGATTACCGTGTCTACGAACTGCATGAACTGCGCTTCGGTCACAACCGTCCCGTCAGGCTTTTGCGAACCGAAGTAGAGTTCTGTGCGCCGCCAGACTTCAGCGCGTTGCGCGGCGGGCGGCGCGGTGGCGATGCGCATGGCCGGGCGCGTTTTGGCGTTGCCAGCCGGTGCGAACAACGTTGTGACGAGCAAGGCCAGCATGAGTAGGTGGTTGGTCAAGTGTTTGTTCATGAGGTTTCTCCTAATTGGTGAATTTGAGTTAAAAGCGCCGTAGGTTGTCCAACCTGCGGCTGACGCGGCTGAGGATTCTGAAAGGCGCGGAACGATTTGGCAAATTATCCTGCGCCTGCGCCAATCAGTCATTAGACCTTATCGGGTTAAGCTGCGGACTAACCACGGGGAACACGGGGGGCACGGGGCAATCGAGCAAAATACGTGCGGAAGAAGAGTTACGATTTGCTGGTTCGTTTATGCTTTCCCCTCATCCCCGTGTTCCCCGTGGTTAATTTCTATTCCCGATAATGTCTATTGTTCGACGATGTCTGGCTTGAGACTGGCGATGGCGGCGAGGACTTCTGCCTTTTCTTTCTTCGGCACTTTGAATTTATCGAGCGTGGCCGTGAGGTGCCTGACGGAACTGTCCCAGTCCTTCTCGGTGATCTTCAGCCCTTTGTGCGCGGTCTTCATGTCGCGCCCGATATAAAGGCACGGTCCGCCGGTCGCGGCGCACAATTGATCGAGCACGAGTTGACGAATGCGCTTCTGCGAATTCTCGCTCGCGCCCACGAAAAAGCGCCCGAGGTCTTTGTCTGCCGCCAGCCGCCCAATGAAATCATCCGTCACCGCCGCCAGCGCGTCGTAGCCGCCCACGCGCTGATAAAGCGATTTTTGTTGGGCGCGCGCCAGGTCTGCCGCGCCGCACAAAAGCAGCGCCGCCAAAAGCCATACTGTTTTTCCTGACCTGAAAAAGTTACGCATCGTGATCGTCCTCCGGTTGTTTGATCGTATTAAAGGTTGCGCAAAGCAACTGCGGTTTCGCCGGAAGGTACGCAACGTCGCCACCAACCGGATTCAGACGGTCACGCGGCGCGGCTGGTTTTGTTGCCCGGAGAGCACGTGGCTGCGGGCGCGACTGCGGATGTTGCCGCAGCGACTGTGACCTGTTCAAACAGCGCTGCGGGGTAAGGCGCTTGGTGTTTGCGGCGTGCGCTTGCCGGGTAAAGAGTGTTAAGCAAGCTGTCAACGTAACGGCCAGTTTGGCGGACAGCCCACACCCCATATAGTTGGCCCCGCCATGCGATATGGGATAAAACTCGCGCCGCACTATCGCCCTGCCACGAAAAAAGCCTTAGAATCCCCGCCTGCTGAGGCAACCCGTGTGGCGGCACAATGCTTGCAGCGCGAGTCAATGAGCACCCCAACCAGGCAGTTCCTGCAAAGGACTTTTGACAACAACCTTCGAGTTGCCCGGCGCACCGCCGGAGCTCGATTTGCGCGGAGGACATTATGAAGTTCCTGGCTAGGCTTTCGGGATTCTTCCCCAACCGATCCGTCAGGTCAGCAAGTGTGGCAGCGTTGGCGCTGCTGGCGCTCGGCCTGTGCGCGTTGGCCCAAGATCAAACTCAGCCGCAAGCTCACTCTCAATCACAGGCTCAACCGCAGCCTCAACCTCAGAGGGCGATTCGGGTGGCCCGCGTCAGCTTGATCGAAGGCGATGTCAGTTATCAACGGGGTGGTTCCAACGATGACAAAACCACCGACTGGTTCGACGCTACGGTCAATCTGCCGCTCGACGAGAAAGATCAGGTTTACAGCGCGAAAAATGGCCGCGCCGAAGTGCAATTCAGCGGCGGCACGCTGGCGCGCATTGATCGCGACACCAACCTGCGCATCGTGCAATTCAACACCAGCACCATTCAACTGGCCCAATCCATCGGCACGGCCACCTATCGCGTAGAAAGCCTAGACCGGCGGCAGTTCCAGGTTTACGACGTGAAGAGCGGTTCGATTGATAACCCGCTCTACTTTGAAGTGGACACGCCTACCGTCGCCATCACGTTTCTGAAAGAAGGCAATTACCGCGTCAACGTGCGCGATGACGGCACGACCGAAGTCATCGTGCGCAAGGGCCAGGCCGAAGTTTACAACCAGGAACTCGGCACCGTGCCGGTCAAGAGCGGCCGCCGCATCATCATCGAAGGGCGCGATGCGGGCTATTACCAAATCGCCAAGCTCAACGACAAAGACAACTGGGATCGCTGGAACGACCGGCGCGACGACGATTTTTATGCGCGCGTCAGCAGCATCCCGGACAGTCGGCGCAGCACGCGTTACGTGCCGGCCTCGGTGGCGGGCGTTTACGATTTGGATGATTACGGCGATTGGTTCGAGACGCCGGATTACGGCTGGGTCTGGTCGCCACGTGGCGTGCCGGGCGGCTGGGCGCCTTATCGTGCGGGTTACTGGCGTTGGTATGGCGACTGGGGTTGGACGTGGGTTTCGTCTGAGCCGTGGGGTTGGGCGCCCTATCATTACGGGCGGTGGAATTACTATCGCAGCCGCTGGTGCTGGACGCCCTACATCAACTTCGGCGTGGGCCACGTCGGTGTGGGTTTCTGGGATTGGTCGCCGCATTTGGTCGCCTTCTTTGGCTGGGGCGGCAGTTACGGAGCCGGTTATCGCAACGGGTATTGGGATGGTTACCGCGACGGGCGCGGCTATCTGGGCTGGTGTCCGTTGGGTTGGGGTGAACGCTGGGGCGGCGGCTATTATGGACGCAGCACGACGATCATCAACAACACCGTGATCGTCAACAACACGAACCACGTGCGCTCGCTTGACAGCTTGCGCAATTACAACGCGCCCAACGCCGTGAGCGGAATGGAAGGCCGCCGCTTCGCGCAGCCCCGTGTCGTGGCCGACAACATCACAGTACCGCCACGTGGTTCCGGACGTTTGTTAGCAGATGACAACACTGGGAATGCCAGCGGCAATGCTGGCCCCGGGAACAGCGGTAACACAGGGCGCGGTGGCGGGCGCGAGTTGGCCCTGGCGCGCAATGATGTTTTCCGGCCTACGGAACGCGAGATCGCGCGCCAGTTGCCGGTTGAGCGGAATTCGTCCGTGGCCCGTGCCCTGGACGCCCCAGTCACCGCGCGCCGTGCGCCGGTGAGCGATGGCGGGGGGATGCCGACACGCAATAGTTTGGATGGGAACGCGCCTACACGCGGGCAAGTGACGACCGAACGCAATTTGCCGTCACGTGATGCCGCCATACCGGCGCGTAATTCGTCCAGGGAAACGGTGTTGGAAGGTGTCGCCCGGCCTGAGCGCCGCGCGCCGGAATATCGTCCGGTCGAACGTGTCGAACGCCCGGCCGTGACGCGGCCATCCAGCGAAGACCGTTCAATGCCACGGCGGGAAAACAGCAATACCGAAACAGGCTCAGGTTCCGCCGTGCCGCGTGACCGCAACATGCCCCGTGGCGATGGCGAAACGCCGCGCCGCACCGAGGCGCCTACGCGTTCCAACGACCGGTACGACATGCCGTCACGCGGGCCGGAACGTGCGCCGGAACGTGTCGAACGTCCACCCGTCGAACGCCGCATGCCCGCACGTACCGAAGCGCCACGTGCCCCGGAACGCAGCGAACCGCCGCGCGAATACCGCACGCCACCCCGTGACAGCAGTCCGTCGCGCGACAGCAGTCCGGCCCGTGACAGCAGTCCGGCGCGTGGGGCAGAGCGGCCTTCGATGCCGGAACGCTCCGCGCCTGCTCGTGAAAGTGCGCCTGCCCGTGAGAGTGCGCCTGCCCGTGAAAATGCGCCGTCTAAACCGGAACGACCGTCAGGCAGTTCGGATCGTTCAATGCCGACGCGCAAGAACAATTGAGCGCAAATCTTGTCTGTTAAACAGGCCAGCGCCCCGGTTGAGTTGCAAACTTAACCGGGGCGCTTTTTTTGTGACACAGATTGCTGTTACAGCTTTTTTGTCGTGCCGGTCACGGCAATGCCCAGATCGGTGGCGGTAAAAAACGTCTCTTTCCCATCGTTGACGATAACAAAAGTGCCGTTGGCCGAGACGCCGGCAATCGGCAAATCCACGCGCACGGTGCCTGTGCAATTGCCATTCACAGTGATCTGGCCGCTCAGATTCCCCTGCAACGGTTTGCCGCCCAAGGTGCCGTTATATGCGCCAGAGATATTGCCTTGCTGGTCAAAGCTGATGGGGCCGGCAATGGCGATAGCGGAACCCATCACGTTCCCGCTGTATGAATAGCCGTGCGCTCCCAGCATTGTGCCTAATGTGCATGATTTGCTGCGGGCGCGGTCAAAGGGGTTCTCTTGTGCAGCTTGCACGTTGGGCAAGAGACCGCTGGAACGCTGTCCGTCAGCGCCGCGCCACAATGACAACAGTGCAGCCAATACCAGCAAAGTAAGTGTGATCTGTTTTGCGTTTTTCATCAGGGTTCTCCTCATAGCAAAAGGGCAGCAAATAGTTCGATACGAGCCAGAGCCGCAACCAAGGCCCGCCAATTTCGTGCGCGCAATGCGCCTCAGGACGCTGTGGAAAGTAACGGAAGGCCGGGCAGAAATCTTGAAGCGGGCGTGAAATTGTTTTGAAAGAATTGTGAAGGCCGCCTTTTCGCATTGCCGCCGCCGCTCCGTTATACTGGCGCACGCAAAACCAGCACGACCAAAACAATCCGCAAGAGAAAGGTTGAACGCCATGCAACGCATCATCATCGCCGTCCTGTGCTGCGCGCTCGCGCTTTGCGCGTCGGCGCAATCAAAGCACAGCCCCGTGGCTTTTCATCCTTCCCCTTTCCTCCCTCATTCTTCACATAAGTTTCACGCCACCATCGCCCAACTCGAATACAACGCCAGAGAGCAGTCCGTCGAAGCCGTCATCCGCTTCTTCGCCGATGATTTCGAAACGGCCATCAGCCAGCACGCCAAACGCGAGATCAAATTCAACACGCCGCAAGCCCTGAAAGACAAAGCCAGCAACGAAGCCGTCTTTGCCTACGTGCGCGAGCGCTTCGAGTTGAAGGGCAAGAACGGCAACGCCGTCAAACTCACTTGGGTCGGGATGGAAATGCAGGCCGAGATGATCTGGGTGTATTTCGAAGGCAAACTGCCGGGCGGATTGAGCGGCGCACAATTAAGCAATCGTGTGATGCAAGAACTCTTTGACGATCAGGTCAATATCGTCAATTTCAAATACGACGGTAAACAGACGGGGACGATGTTTAATGTGCAGGATGGGTTTAAGGTGGTGCCTGACAAGAAGTAATTGCTGAACCCTTTGAATGAATTGTTATGAAAGAGAGCGAAGAACATCCATCAGAGATTGGGCAGCGATACTTTTACGGCGAAGGAGTCAGAAAGAACTATCGCAAAGCCTTTCCGTATTTGCTCGAAGCTGCTCAGGCCGGTGATATTCATCCGCAAAATCTAGTGGGCTATTGTTACTGTCTGGGTTTGGGAGTGGCAAAAGATAATGCGCAAGCACTCTTCTGGTATCGGCAAGCCGCCAAACATCATCACAAAGAGGCGCTCTTCAGTCTCGCCTTGCTATACGACAAAGGCGAAGGCGTTGAAGCCAATCCCCGCAAAGCCTTTGCGTTATACAAACGGGCGTCTTTGTTGGGTGATGACTGGGCGCAATGTAATCTTGGCATTTGTTATCTCGAAGGGCGAGGAACCAAGCAAGACTTGGCGCAAGGCGTTTTCTGGATGCGCAAAGCTGCACGGCAGGGTGATGACAAAGCCCAATTTAACTTGGGACGTGCCTATCTTGACGGCGAAGGAGTTCGTAAAAATGTGCGCTGGGCTCGCCACTGGCTTGAGAAAGCGGCGCAACAAAACCATCGTCAGGCGTTGCGCTTACTGAGCCAACTTAAATAACTCTGGCTTCTTTAGCGCGCGCTGCCTCTTCCGCCTGCTTCTGCGCAATCCCTTCGCGTCCTTTGTACTGGATGAAGCGCGGCAAGCAAAACGCCAATGCGACGCAACCCGCGACACAGAGCGCGCCGCCCAGCGCCACCGAGTTGCGCAACCCCAGCAAACTCGCGGCCAAGCCAGCTTCGGCGTTGCCCAGATAAGGGCCGGTCGTGTAGCTGATCATCTCGATGCTCGCCATGCGCCCGCGTAAGTGATCGGGGATCGTCTGGTTCCAAATCGTCATGCGAAAGATGCCGCTGACGGCATCCGCGCCAAAGGCGACGACGAGAAAGGTCAAGGCTAGCCAGAGTTGCTTCGTCAGCCCGAAGCCGATGATTGCCAAGCCCCAAACTGCGGCGGCCAACACCACGGCGCGTCCGTGACGTTCGACTCTTTCCGTCCAACCGGAAGAGAGCGTCACGAGTAGCGCGCCCAGCGCTGGCGTGGCGTAAAACATCCCGACGGCGCTGGGGCCAAACGGTTCGGCTAGCGCGGGGAACAGCGCCATCGGCATGCCAAAGAACATGGCGTTGATGTCAATCAGATAGGTGCCCAACAACTCCTGCCGGCTGCGCGCGTAACGCCAAGCCTGCTTGACCGCTTCCAAACTGGGCTGTTCGGCGGCTGCGGGCGGCGGCACTGGCTTCATCAACCAAAGCGCGGTGACTGAGGCCAGAAACGTCAAACCATCCAAGGCATAACCAATGCTTGCGCCCAGCTTGCTGGTGACCAGCCCCGCGCAAGAAGTGCCGATGATGAACGCGATGCTGTAGCGGAACATTGTCAGCGCGCCGACGGCGGCCATTTGTTCAGGCGGCACCAGGCGCGGCGTCAAGGCCTCGTGCGCCGGACGATGCAACGCATTGCAGGCGGCAAATAGCGCGGCCACGGCAAAGAGCACCGCTACGCTGGGCTGTGGCGCTAGGGCATTGGCCACGAGCACGGCGCAGCAAAGCGTCATCGCAGCTTCCATCAAAATTACCAGCCGCCGCCGGTCAAAGGCATCGGCCAGCGCGCCGCCCACAAAGGCCAGCACGAACATCGGTACGAATTCCGCGACGCCCAGCATCCCGACGTAAAACGACGAGCGCGTCAGTTGATACATCTGCCACGGCAGCACGACATAGCTGATGGCGGAACCGAACGCGGAAACGAATTGACCAAAGTAAAGCAGCCGGTATTGCCCTGACGTTCTGAGCGGCGTCAGATCAAGCGTTAAGGCGCTCGCCCAATGCCGTTTGGCAGGCGACGCATCTGTTTGGGTTGGGAATGAGGATTGATCGGACATAAGGTTACAAGCTAAGCAGTGCCAATGCTGCTTCGACGCGCAACATCTTTGGAGTGCGTGCGGCACGCACTCCAAAGACTCCGCCAATCCAAAGGTTGCCCGTTGATGGGCTGGCTCAAGTGGCTCAAGTGAAGGACGCTCTCACTGCCGCGCCGTAGCCGGTGATGTACGGCTCGCCATAACGAATGGCAACTTCGCCCGCGACAATCACGTGTTCAATGCCTTGGGGAAATTGTTTGGAGTCCTCGAAGGTCGCGCAGTCCAACACTTGATTGGGGCTGAAAACGACGAGGTTCGCGCGCGCGCCGTCCTCGATTTTGCCGTGGTAGGGAAGCCGAAAGGTTTCCGCCGCCAGGCCGGACATTTTGCGAACGGCTTGTTCCAGTGTCAGCAGGTTTTGTTCGCGCACATAACGGCCCAGAATGCGCGGGTAGGTGCCGTAAGCGCGCGGATGCGGTTTGCCGCCCAGCAGGCCGTCGGTGCAAACGTTGACGTAAGGCTGTTGCATGATTTTGCGCACGACCTCTTCGGATTGGCTAAACGAGATCATCCCCACGCCCATCCGTTCCGCCAGCAATAAATCAAAAGCGAATTCAACGGCGTCGGCTTCGCTGACTTGGTCAACTTGGTTTTTCAGGCAAGCGGCTTGCGCCAGATTTTTACCGAGATATTCAGGGTGATGGCCCGAAGGAATGTCAGGGATCACGATGCCTTCCGGCCCCGACCATTTCCAGAAATTGTCCCAGTGCGAAGGCGCACGATCCAGCATCGCCATGCGCAGCTTGCCGCGTTCATCCGCGCTCGCCAGGCGTTGCAACGTCGCCTCGACGCCGCCCGCGTGCGCCCACGGCGGCAAGATTGCGCCCAGCATCGTCGAACCGGCGATGTAAGGATACTGATCCGCCGTGACGCGAACGCCTTCGGCCTGCGCCTGTTCAATCAACGCCAGCACGCCGTCAATGCGCGCCCAGTTTTCGCGCCCGGCGATTTTGAAGTGCGAGATGTGCACGCGCACGCCGGACTGCTTGCCGACTTCGATCATCTCGGCGACGGCGTCCTCGATGTAATCGCTTTCGCTGCGCATGTGCGCGACGAAGATGCTGTCGAACTCAGCGACCGTGCGGCACAATTCGATCAATTCGCTGGTGTCGGCAAAACAGCATGGCGGATAGATCAAGCCGGTCGAAAGTCCCAACGCGCCTTCGCACAGGGATTGGCGAATCAATTCCTGCATCGCGCCGATTTCAGCAGGCCGCGCCTGCCGATCTTCCATTCCCATCGCGCTCAGCCGCACCGCGCCATGCGGAATCAGATACGCGCAATCAATAGCCGGACGCGCGCGTTCAAGCGCCGCCAGATATTCCGCCACCGATTCCCAATCCCACGCGCGGCCCAGATCGCCGTCCAACCCCGCCAGTGAACGCGCCACCTGCGGTTGATCGGCCCTGCGAATCGGCGCGACCGAAATGCCATCCTGCCCGAATACTTCCAGCGTGATGCCTTGCCGAAGTTTCATTGGCAGTTCCGGTTCGAGCAGCACGCGCAAATCCGAATGGCTGTGCGTATCAATGAAACCCGGCGCGATGACGAGGCCCTTGCAATCCAGTTCTTCCATTGCGTGCAGCGAATTGGGCGCGTCAATCGCCAGAATGTAGCTCCGGCGAATCGCCACGTCTGCCGGATACAGCCCGCGCCCCGTGCCGTCGGCCACCATCCCGTTTCGCAAAACCAGTTCAGGCGTTTTCATCATTTAACTCAGCGCAGTTCCGTGACGGGCCAGCCGCGACTCAAGATGCCGTTTCACCGCGGGCCATTCACTGGCAAGGATGCTGTACATCACGCTGTCGCGCACGGTGCCGTCACGGCGGGCTGCGTGATGACGGAGGACACCATCTTTCTTCGCGCCCAGCGCCTCAATCGCGCGTTGCGAGGCGAAGTTGAAATTATCAGTACGCAGTCCGACTACTTTGCAACCCAGTGTGTCGAAGGCGTGTGTCAGCAACAACAGCTTGCAACTGGTGTTGACGTGGCTGCGTTGCCAGCGGTTGCCGTACCATGTGTAACCAATCTCGACGCGATCAAGCGCGGCGACAATATCGTGATAGCGCGTGCTGCCGATGATTGCGCCGCTCGTCAATTCGCGCACGATCCAGGGCAACATCTGCCCATCACGCTGCCCTGCGAGGGCATGGGCAATGTAGCCGCGTGCCTGTTCCGGTTCAGGAACCGAAGTGAACCACAGTTCCCAAAGCTTGCCATCCGCCGCCGCGCCAACCAGTCCTTCGTGATGTTCGTCAGTCAATGGCTCCAGCCGGACGCCGTAACCTTCCAATGTGACAGGGTGAATCTCGATCAAATGTGCCTCCCGCCGTTTTGCATGTAATGTTAGCCTTTCGCGCCGTCCATCCCCGCAAGCGCCCCGTACATCTCTGGCCGCCGGTCACGGTAAAACTGCCAGTGCGTGCGCACCTCGCGGATTTCATCCAAATCCAAATCAGCCACGATCAACTCGTCCTTGTCTTCGCTGCCTTTCGCCAGAATACGTCCGTCGGGATTGCTGAAATACGACGAGCCAAAAAACTCGCCGATATTCCACGGCGCTTCGGTACCGACGCGATTGATCGTGCCGACGAAATAGCCGTTGGCGACGGCGTGCGCGCGCTGCTCTAACTCCCACAGATAATCGGCGTGACCTTTGGTCGTCGCCGACGGGATGAACACAATCTCCGCGCCGTTCAACCCCAACGCCCGCGCGCCTTCCGGGAAATGCCGGTCGTAGCAGATGTAAACGCCGATGCGCGCGTACTTCGTCTCAAACGTCGGGAAGCCCAAATTGCCGGGCGTGAAATAAAACTTCTCCCAAAAGCCCGGCAGGCAATGCGGAATGTGCGTCTTGCGATACTTGCCCAGGTATGTGCCATCGGCGTCAATCACGGCCGCCGTGTTGTAATACACGCCGGTCATTTCTTCTTCGTAAATCGGCGCGACGATGACCATCTTGTGTTGCTTGGCAATCTCCTGCATCAATCGCGTCGTCGGCCCATCGGGGATGCGTTCGACCAAACCGTACCAATGCGGATTCTGTTCGGCGCAAAAATACGGGCCGTAAAACAACTCCTGCAAGCAAATGATCTGGACGCCCTGTTTGGCGGCGTCAGCGATCATCGCCACGTGTTTATCAATCATCGCCTGTTTGATCTTTTCGATAGGGCTATCGGCAGGCTCCGCGTTCGTGGCCTGGATCAAGCCGCATCTGACAACTCGTGACATAGAAAAATCCTCCGAAGAAGATGCTAGATGCTGGATGCTGGATGCTAGTGAAGAAAGACGTCTTCTCCCCACTCACATCTAGCATCCAGCATCTAGCATCTGTTTTTCATTGCGCAAATGTATCAATCATCAAGTAAGGATCGCTCATCGGATAGAGCACCGGACAAGTGCAGCCGCGCCGCCGGTATTCAGCCACCTTGGCGCGCACTTCCTCGGGCGTGCCCGTCGCCGAAATCTTCAGCACGAATTCATCCGGCACGTACTGCATCGCCGCGTGAATCTGCTCAATGGTTGCGGGCCAGGTCAAGATGGATTGCACCTGTTTGACGATGTCCGCGCTGACGCCCGAAGCCTTGGCGATGTGCGGCTGCTGCGCCAGATACTGCGTCAGCAGAACCTTCGCCGCTTCGATGGCTTTTTTGCGGTCGTGGTCAACCGAACAAACGACCAGTTGCGGGCGGTCAATTTCATCAAGCGAGCGCCCGGCTTTCTTCGCGCCCGCTGCCAGCAATTCCAGCGCACGGTCGTTGTATTCGGGCGGCACGCAATAATTCAGCAACACGCCGTCAGCAATCTCGCCGGTCAACTCCATCATCTTGTCGCCGGTCGCGCCGATGTAAATCGGCACGTTGCGCGGTTCGCGGCGGCCATGCACCACATCGAGTTCAATACCCGTGACGTGATGAAACTCGCCGTGAAAGGTAACGTTTTCCATACGCAGCAAGCGGCGCAAGACTTCAACCGTCTCGCGCATCGCCAGCAGCGGCTTGCGCCGTTCGATGCCTACGTTGGCCGCCAGCGGATCCCACCACGCGCCGATGCCGCAAATCATGCGATCCGGTGCCAGATCATCCAGCGTCAACCACGTCGCGGCCAGTAAGCCGATGTTGCGCGTCCAGTTGTTGATGACGCCCGCGCCGATCTTGATGCGCTCGGTCGTCGCGGCAAAGGCCGCCATCGGCACAATCGCATCGCGCACCAACCGGCTTTCGGCTTGCCAGACGGCTTCAAAGCCTTTGCGTTCGGCGTACTGTGCGTATTTGATTCCGTCTTGCAAGGAATGCGCGTCTTGCAGGTAGAGCGCAACTCGTTCAGTTGGCATGTTCTTTCCTATCTCTTTCAAAATTCCAAGCTCCTGTTTTCTTCTACCCATCTGTCCTCAATGATTGGTAGTTCGCGCTCACATCTTTCAAGCCAGAGGTCAATTTCACCATAGCTCTGTGACGCAACAAGTGTAAACAGTTCATTGAGCAAATCCATTTTCTCAGCCGATACGTGCTGTAGTAATTCGTTGTAAGAGACTTCCTGGTATCCCATGTGAAGATGCCACTTAAGCCAGAGGAGGTAGCGGCATTCAGCTTGAACCCGGTCATCAGCAAGCCGCTGCACTATCACCGCTCCTACACGATCAGCTTGGGCGTGATCTCGAAACCAATTTTCTTTTCGGTTCCATATTTCTGTTATGTGTATTTTCATTACTCCGACGTACTCGCTGTTTCAGTTTTATTTCGGCTGCATAGCCTGCCTTTCAGTCTACAAATCGTGCCCACACGTTCGTCGCCAGTTCGCGGCTTTTCGCTGTGATCTCTGCTTCGTCCAGAAACACCAGTTGCCGGTCTTTCATCAACACCTTGCCCGCGCAGATGGTCGTCGTCACCATTGAATTTTCAAAGCCAAACAGGATGTGCCACGGCAGATTGCCAGCGTTGAGCGGCGTGGTCGGGTGATAGTCCACAAAGATAATGTCGGCGAATGCGCCCGGCGTGAGTACGCCCAGCGGCGCTTGCGGAAAGAAGACGCTGGCGAGCGCAGCGTTGTTGGTCACGGCCATCTCGGCGACGGTCGCGCCACCCATCCGGCGCGGGTCGCGGTGCGCGGCTTTGTGCGAAAGGTAGGCCGCTTTCCATTCGTCCCACATCGCGTTGGAAAAGCCATCGTTGCCCAGGCCGACCTGCACGCCCAATCGCAGCAAGCTTTCCACGTCTGCCGCACCGACGGCGTTGTTCATATTCGAGCGCGGTTGATGCGTCACCCAGGTGCCAGTTTCGGCCAGCAACGCCGCTTCGCGATGATCAATGTGGACGGCGTGCGCAACGACGGAGCGTTCACCCAAGATGCCGAACTTGTGCAGCCGGTCAATCACGCGCAGACCGCTCTTTTGCAGACTGTCAGACTGGTCGGATTCGTGTTCAGCAGCGTGAATGTGAAAGCCGCCATCGTGGGTATTGCGGCAGGCTTCCAGCGTCGCATCAGATAGTGTCAGCGAAGCATGCAGACCGAAGGTGGCGGCTATTTGCGATTGCGAATTTGAAATTTGAGATTTCAGGAAGCGCAGATTTTCAGCAATGCCAGCTTTGGCTTTTTCTTCGCCAGCGCGGTCGGTGACTTCGTAACACAGACAGGCGCGCAATCCCGCTTGTTGCACGGCTTCGGCGATGACATCCAGCGAACCGTCAATTGCATTTGGCGAAGCGTGATGATCAATCAGCGTCGTCGTGCCGTGTTTGACGGCATCAATCAAGCAAACCAACGCCGAAGAGCGCACGTCTTCGAGCGTCAACGCCTTGTCCAAGCGCCACCACAATCGTTCCAAAATTTCCGGAAAGTCTTTTGGCGCAGCGCCCGGAATCGCCATCCCGCGCGCAAAGGCTCCGTAAAAATGCGTATGCGCGCAGATGTTGCCGGGCATCACGAACTGACCGCGGGCGTCCAGCCGTTCAGCTTGCGGGTATTTGGCTTCGAGTTCGGACGATAGACCAAGTTCAACAATCCGGTCGCCTGCCAGATACAGCGCGTGCTTTTCCAGGATTCGATTTGGTGTGCCCCAGGTGATAAGCGTGGCGTTGGTGATGAGCATGACGAAAGCTATGCGAGCAGTTTATCCAGTTCCGCAATGTCGGGTTGAATATGCAGCGTTTCGCCGACCGAACGCCGCGCAGTGTTGATGTCTTTCAAACCGCTGCCAGTGATGACCAGCGCAACGCTTTCATTGGATTGAATCACGCCGCTTTCGCGCAGTTTGACGAATCCGGCAACCGCCGCCGCGCCGCCCGGCTCGGCGAAAACACCGGTTGCACGCGCCAGCCGTGGGATCGCGGCAATGATTTCTTCGTCGCTGACGGCAACCGCGCCGCCGCCCGAATCACGCATGGCTCGTAACGCTCGCGTTCCATCGCGCGGATCGCCAACGTTAATACCGTCCGCGACAGTGTGCCCGGCAACGGGGCGAATCACGCCGTCGCCGTTCACCGCGTTAGCTAGCGGCGCAGCGCCTGCCGCTTGCACGCCGGTTAGTTTCGGCAGGTGCTCAATCCAGCCCAATTGCCGCAAGTCACAAAACCCTTTCCACAAGCCGCCGATGATGTTGCCATCGCCGACACCAACCACGACACGGTCGGGAATCTGCCAGTTCATCTGCTCGGCGATTTCAAACGCGGCGGTCTTTTTGCCTTCTGCCGTATAGGGGTTGTAGCCCGTCGTGCGCTGATACCAGCCGAACCGTTCGGAAGCCGCCAGACACAGTTCGCAAGCCTGTTCATAACTGCCTTCAACCAGCACGACGGTCGCGCCGTAAATTTGCAATTGTGCGACTTTGGCGGCTGGCGTTGTCGCCGGAACGAAGATGACAGATTTCATCCCCACGCTGGCGCACATCCCGGCCAGCGCCGCGCCCGCGTTGCCCGACGACGCTGTCGTCGCTACGGTCGCGCCCGCTTCCTGCGCTTTGACGACAGCCAGCGCGCTGGGCCGGTCTTTGAATGAAGCGGTCGGATTGCGTCCATCATCTTTGACCAGCAATTGCCGGATGCCGAATTCAGCGGCCAGTTGCGGCGCGTCGTAAAGCGGCGTCCAGCCTACAGCGAGCGGCGGCACGGGTGCTGAATCCACCATCGGCAGCAACGCACGATAGCGCCACATCGTGAAGTTGCGATCAGCAGCCAGCGCAGCTTTGCTGAATTGCCCGGCAATCCGTTCATAGTCATAACGCACATCCAGATTGCCGCCGCAGTGTGGGCAGACATATTCAACTTCGCTCGCGGTGAAAGAACGAGCGCATTCCAAACATTGAAAACCGTTGACGTAACTCATTGCTTCAATCCGTTCGCGCAGCCGCAATCCGCGCATCCATTTCAGAAATCAATTGCTGATGCCCGATCCACCATTCAGGATCAAGCTGCGCATCAAGCTCTTCAACCGTTTTGCCTTGCTGCTCTACCCACGTGAAGTATTTCAGGTTGTGCCATTGGCGGCGCGCGTCGGGCGTGCCGTCCTTGATCCAATCGGTCTTTGCGCTGTGGAAGATTGCTTCGACGTAAGCCATCGCCCGCGCGTCGTCTATTGCGCCGTATCGTTCGGCCAGCTCCGCCATCACCGAATGATACCGATCAATCGCGTCGGTGCAGATGGTGACGATCACGTCGCGCGGGCCAAGCTGATAATGCTTGGCCGTTTTGATTGCGCCCAGCACATTGCACACGCCGGAAATACCGAAGATCGTGCCAAGTTGTCGCAGCTTCGCTTCGGCAAGGCCGTAACGCCGCGCCAGCGTCTGTTGCCCAGCCTCGCTGGTCAGCACCTGCAAACCCTTTTTGCACTCGATGTCATCCAGACAGGCAATGGCATCCATGTTCAGCACGTTGTGAATCCACGTCACGTGCTTGTCGCCGATGCCCTGAATGTCGTGCCCGCCGTAGCCGTTGTTAAAAAGTGTGGGGCATTGAATTGGTTCGAGTCCCACGCTGCGCGCGTTCGGCCAGACTTGTTTGATCCTGTCGCCCGCCGCAATCGTCCCTGCGCTGCCCATCGCCGAAGTGAACGCCGCGATGGAACCATCGCCGATGCCTTGCGCCTTCAATTCCGCCGCGAGTTCGACAATCGTGTTGCCGGTGACGTGGTAATGAAAGCGGTAATTGCCCATCACCTCGAACTGATTCAAGATGCGAATGTGCGGATTGCGGCGCAGTTCCCAGGTCTTGTCGTAAATCTCTTTGACGTTCGATTCGACGCCCGGCGTTTTGATGACCTCGGCGCCGTAACTCTCGATGCGTGCGAAGCGTTCGCGGCTCATGCCTTCGGGCAGCACGACGATGGATTTGGCGCCAACGCGTCCACCGACCCACGCGCCGCCGATGCCGTAATTGCCGGTGCTGGGCCAGACGACGGTGTGCTGGTCAATGTCCACTTGGCCGAAGAGCAAGGCTTCGGCCAGCACCGAATAGGCCGCGCCGACCTTGTGTGCGCCGGTCGGGAAATCGCGACCATACAAGACGACGATGGGCGCGGCGACGCCGGTCAGTTCAGCGGGTAGGACTTCGTATTTGATCTGGTCATCCGCACCGCGCCAGGTGATGTTGTACAAGTTGATCGGATCAAGCGGCGCTTCGGTCGCGGCTTGGATGGAGCGTTGGCGCACCGCCGGATCAATCGCGCTCGGATGAAGCATTTCTTCAAAGGTGGGGCCGAAAATGGCTCTGGTCATGTTTAATCCTCAGACACGATGACGGAGTGGTTTGCCAGACAGCTCTGGTTATTCTTGACCAAAGTAATCTGAGTCAATTCGTTTGACGACATAGGCCGCAATTTCTGTCACACCTATGCCGTGGTCAATCATTAAGCTGGCTAGCATGTCTCCGCCAACCAAAATGATCTTACTATCAATGGCTGAGACAAACTCGCGGGCCTCCTTGGTAAATGAGGACGTGGTGATAAAGATGCCTTTCCTGGCTCGCTGACCTTGCAAAGCCCCAGCGAATTTTTGAATCTCCGGTCTGCCAACGACTCCCTCCCAACGCTTCGCTTGGATATAGATGGCGTCTAATCCCAACCGGTCTTCTTTGATGATGCCGTCAATGCCTCCATCGCCGCTTCGACCGACTGCCTTTCCGGCATCTTGCCGAGAACCGCCGTAACCCATAGCGAGAAGGAGATCAATAACGAGTTGTTCAAAAAACTCAGGAGCGCATTCTTTTACTCTCCGTATAAGGTCGGCAGCCAACTCCTCGCGAATCTGCTGATAGCCAAGTGCAATATGTTCTTCTGGTGTTAGGCCATTAACTTGGGGGACAGTCTCAGGCTCGTTCTCTAATTTGGACGAAAATCTGAACTCCCGGTGACCTGGAAACTTGTCCAAAAACTTGAGATCAACTCGCTTAGGATTTTGCGTAAGAACCTCGCGCCCTCGATCTGTAATTCGGTAAATCCCCCGTCGCGGAGACTCGATAAGGCCGGCTCGTTTGAAGTGTGCCTTAGCCCAGGCAACACGGTTACGAAAGACTGTTTGTTGGCCACTTGGGAGTAGTTGCGTTCGTTCGGCATCGGTCAGGTTGAACTCATTTGCAAGTGCATCAATGGTTTCTTGGTTGATTCGCTCTACTCCATCGGATAGGTGCCGAAGCAGGGGCAGCATTAGAGTTTGGAAGTCAGGAATGGGCATAAGGTCTTGATCCAGTCAGTTCGTCTGCAAGGCAGTCTTCAACCATTTCTTTTCGGCAGGCAAGTTGTAACAGCGCACTCCCGTCGCGTTGTAAATCGCGTTGATGATCGCCGGTGTCGTCGGAATCGAAGCCAGTTCGCCGACGCCTTTGCCGCCGTAGGGGCCGTCTTTGGTCTCGTGTTCGATGAAAAACGAAATCACTTCCGGCGTCTGGTCAATCGTCGGGATGCGGCATTTGTTGAGCGTGTCGGTTTGGACATAACCATCCTTCATCACGAAGTTTTCCTGCAACGCCATGCCCAAGCCCATCGAGATGCTGCCTTCGACCTGCCCTTGCAACGCCAGCGGATTGATGACGCGCCCGACATCGCTGGCCGCGATAACTTTCAAGACTTTTGTCTCGCCGGTTTTGACATCCACTTCGACCAGCACGGCCTGCGCGCCGAAGCCGAAAGCGAAGTGATGATACGGTTCGCACAGCGGCGCGACGTATTGATAGCTCATCTTCGGCAAGCGGCCCTCGCGCCGCATCAGCCGGACGATTTCAGCAAGTTCGACGCTGTGGCCGTTGTTCTTGATGAGGCCATCGGCAAACAATAGATCATCCGGCGGCGCGCCCAGCATCTCTGCCGCTATGTGCGCGAGCAGCTTGCGGACTTCCTTGCTAGCAAAGCGCGCGGCGTTGCCGGTGACGTAGGTTTGCCGCGAAGCCGTCGTCGCCGCGCAATCCAGCGTGTGATCGGTGTCGGCGACCAGCACGTCAACGTTGGCGTAAGGCACGCCGAGTTCTTCACTGACGACTTGCGCGAGCACGCCGACCAGGCCCTGGCCGATTTCCGCCGCGCCGGCGCGCACGGCGGCGCGCCCGTTGGCGAAGAGTTCGACTTCGGCACCGGCAGCGTCATAAGCGCCGCTACCAAAGCCTGTGTTTTTGTAAGCGCAGGCCACGCCCCAGGCGCGCCGCTTGTCGCCTTCGACGGCCACGAACGGATGTTTCTCCATTTCGGCGGCGACGGTTTCCAGCGCATCGGCCAAGCCGCAGCTTTCGTGCATCACCTGCCCGGCCAGCGTCTGCTTGCCGTAATTCAACACATTGCGGCGGCGGATTTCGACGGGCGAAAGGCCGAGCGCCTCGGCCAGTTGATCCATCTGGCTTTCCATCGCAAAGGCGCTTTGCGTGACGCCGAAGCCGCGAAAGGCACCGGATGGCACGTTGTTAGTGTACATCGCAAAAGTGTCCACCTTGACGTTTTTGACCTCGTAAGCGCCGGCGGCGTGCGTCGTCGCGCGCAACATCACGTGGCTGCTCAATGAAGCATACGCGCCGCCGTCGCCCCAGATTTCGGCTTCGTGCGCGGTGATCGTGCCGTCGCGCTTTGCGCCGGTTTTCATCTTGATGACGGTGGCGTGGCGTTTGGGATGCACCAGCAGCGATTCTTTGCGGCTGAGCACCAGCTTGACCGGACGCTTGGTCAACATTGCCGCGAGTGCGACGTGAATCTGAACGGAAACGTCTTCCTTGCCGCCGAACGCGCCGCCGATCAAACAGTTGATGACGCGGATGCGGTCTTCGGGCAGATTGAGCGAAGCCGCAATTTGCGCGCGGTCGCCGAAGGGAATCTGGCCGCCGCAATAGACCGTGATGCGTCCGGTGGGGTCAGGCACGGCCAGGCCGGCTTCGGGTTCGATGAAGGCGTGTTCGACGGTTTGCGTGTTGTAGTCGCGTTCGATGATGACGTCGGCTTCGGCAAAGCCTTTCGTGATGTCGCCGTTTTCCAGGTGGTAGTGCTTCAGGCAGTTGCCGTGTTCGTTGGGATCGTGATGCGGAACTTGTGCGTGCAAGATTGGCGCGTCCGGCGCGGCGGCTTCTTGCGGGCCGGTGATGACGGGCAGTGGTTCGTACTCGACTTCGATCAGCTTCAGGGCTTCAGCGGCGATAGCTTCTGTTTCGGCAACGACCAGCGCGATGGCGTCGCCGACATAACGCACTTTGTCGTAACACAGCACCGGCCAATCCACTTCGTGAACGCCGCAATCTTTGCGACCGGGGATGTCAGCGGCGGTCAGCACGGCGACGACGCCGGGATGCGCTTTGGCTTTGCTCACATCAACGCTGAGCAGCCGCGCGTGCGGATACTGGCTGCGCAGCGCACGGGCGTAGAGCATTCCGTCAACATACAAATCATCGGCGTAAATTCCTTTGCCGGTGACTTTCTCAACGGCGTCGGGGCGGGGCAACGGCTGGCTGATTGCCTTAAGCGGCTGTTTGACAGCAGGCAGCGGCGCGACGGCTTGCCCGGCGGCTTGTTGCACGGCGCGGATGATCGCGTTGTGGCCGGTGCAGCGGCAGATGTTCCATTTGTGGCCGTCATAAATCTCCTGAAGCGTCGGGTTGGGATTCTTTTCAAGCAAGGCGATGGTCGCCATTACAAAACCCGGCGTGCAAAACCCACACTGAGTTGCGCCCTGATCAATGTAGGCTTGCTGCACGGGATGAAGTGCGCCATTCGCTACGCCTTCGATGGTTTGGATGTTCGCGCCACCGGCTCGTTTCATCGGCACCAAACAGGAGCGCACGGCTTCACCGTTGCTGATGACCATGCAACTGCCGCAATGCCCGGTCGCGCAGCCGTCTTTCGTGCCGGTCAGATGCAGTTCATCTCTGAGCACATCCATCAACTGGGTTTGCGGTGTTGCGGAAACCGAATGCTGCCGGCCATTCACCGTCAACGTAAAAGTCTGTTTCTCACCCATGAATTTACCTCTTCGAAAATGCGTATGGAAAATCAGCAGAAGCTGGCGCTCGCAACACCATCAATTATCCAGCAGGCTCATCCCCATCTTGTAATAGCGGTCGCCCACCGCCGCGCCAGCCGGAAGCCTTTCGTCTATCCATTGCATGTCTTCCGCCGTCAGCACGACGTTGGCCGAGGCAGTGTTTTCGCGCATGTACGCCAGCCGTTTGGTGCCAGGAATCGGCACGATGTCTTGGCCCAGATGCAGCAACCAGGCCAGCGCCATCTGTGCCGGCGTGCAGCCTTTGCGCGCGGCGATTTCTTTAACGGCTGCGACCAAGGCCATGTTGCGGTCGAAGTTTTCGCCCTGAAAGCGTGGCACGTTCGACTTGCGCCAATCGCCTTCCGGCATATCTTCGGCGCGCTTGGCAGTGCCGGTCAGGAAGCCGCGACCGAGCGGGCTGTAGGGAACCAAACCGATGCCGAGTTCGCGGATGGTGGGCAGCACTTCGGCTTCGATGTTGCGCTCCCAGAGCGAGTATTCCGATTGCAACGCCGAAATCGGATGTACGGCGTGCGCGCGCCGAATGTTGGCGGCGCCCGCTTCCGACAGGCCGATGTAACGCACCTTGCCTGCCTTGACCAACTCGGCCAGCGCGCCGACGGTGTCTTCGATAGGCACGTTTTTATCTACGCGATGCTGATAGAACAGATCAATGTGATCCACGCCTAGTCGTTGCAGTGAAGCGTCGCAAACCTCTTTGACGTGGGCGGGGCGGCTGTCGGTGCCAACCGGGCGGCCATCCTGGATTTGAAAGCCGAACTTGGTGGCGATGATGGCCTGCTCGCGTTTGCCCTTAAGCGCGCGACCCACCAACTTTTCATTCTCGAATGGCCCGTAAACTTCCGCCGTGTCGAAGAAATTGATGCCCAGTTCGAGCGCTTCGTGAATGGTGGCGATGCCTTCGGCCTCGTTAGCGGGGCCGTAATTGCCGCTCATCTGCATACAGCCGAGACCGAGCGCCGAAACCGTTAAGCCTTGTGTTCCGAGTTTGCGTTGTTCCATTGTGCGAGACTCCTTTGCCGTGAAATGTGCGCACACTTTACCGAACGGAAACGCGCTTGCCTAGTTAGATCGGGTCCTACCGCAGTGTCTGGGAAAACCGCGCAGCGGTACGGTACCGCGCGCGTGGGCAAGCGGAGGCTGGGTGGTTGAGCCAATGGTTCAAGATTGACGCGCCGCTTGCACACGCGCGCGGTACCGTACCGGCGCCATCCGCCCTGTAAACGCAATTGCAAATTGATCTAAAAGCCCAGCGGCGTTTGGTTGCGTTGCCCGGAGTCGCGTTGCATCATCTGCCGTCTCATTGGCGCGCCAAAAATCTACCCACGAGGTGAACCCGCATGAAATTCGGATGGACGGCGCTGGCTGTGCTCGGCGCTTTGCTGATTCCCGCGCAAGCCGCGATGAACGCCAAGCTGCGTATCTTTGTCTACAACCCGCTTTACACGGCGGTGGTCAATCACCTGGTGGGGTTCCTGGTCAGTCTGACGGTCGTCGGGCTGACCATTCGTTTGAACCAGCCGGCCCATGCGCGCGGTGTTTTTGAAGCGCCCTGGTGGGCGTTGTGCGGTGGCGTCATCGGCGCCTGTTTCATTGTGATCGCCACCCTCAGTGTGCCGCGCATCGGTTCGGCCAGCTTTTCGGTGGCTGTCATTGGCGGGCAACTGGTGGGCGCTTTGTTGCTCGATCAATTTGGCTGGCTGGGGTTGGCGCAGCGTTCGCTCACGCCCGCGCGGTTGACGGGTGTGCTGTTGATCTTTGTGAGCATCTGGTTGATGCAGCGCGAGTAGATAGCGGCTTGTCGGCGGTCTTGTTTGCCTGGATGGCTGACCGCATAATGCGCGCTCATTTTTCAATTCACGCTGGCTGGTCACTTTGGTTGGTCACTCTGATTTTTGCAGGAGGTAACGTTGGCGCTGAAAGATTTAATTTCGATTGACGACCTGACGCGGCAGGAAGTGCGCCGCATCTTTGAAACGACGGCTGACCTGAAAGCCCAGCCGCGCAATTACAGCCAGGCCTTGGCGGGGCGCAGCGTGGCGCTGATTTTTGAGAAACCGAGCTTGCGCACACGCGTGACCTTCGACCTGGGCGCGACGCAGATGGGCGCTTCGTGCGTTTATCTTGATCATCAGGGCGTGCGGCTGGGCGAGCGCGAATCGGTGAAAGACATGGCGCTCAACCTGGAACGTTGGGTAGACATCATCGTCGCGCGCACCTATAGCCACGAATCGGTGATCGAGCTGGCGGCGCATTCGTCGGTGCCGGTGATCAACGGCCTGTCAGAGTTCTCGCATCCTTGCCAGGGGCTGACCGATTACTTCACGTTGACCGAAAAGGTCGGGCCGGATTTGAGCGGCTTCAAACTGGCGTATGTCGGCGACGGCAACAACACGGCGCATTCGCTGATTTTCGGCGCCGCCAAAACCGGCGCGCACATCCGCATCGGCTGTCCGAAAGGCTATGAGCCAGACGCCGAGGTCTTGAAACGGGCGCGCAAAGAGGCGCGCAGCACCGGGGCCAAGATCGAAGTCGTGCACGATCCTTACGAAGCCGTCGCCGACGTGCAGGCCGTTTACACAGACGTGTGGGCTTCGATGGGGTTTGAAGCCGAGACCGAACGGCGGCGCGAGATATTCTCGTCGTACCGCGTGACCAAAAAGCTAATGAGTAATGCCGCCAAAGGCGCGTTTTTTATGCACTGCCTGCCCGCCCATCGCGGTGACGAAGTGGATGCCGATGTGATTGACGGCAAAAATTCTATTGTTTACGACGAAGCCGAAAACCGGTTGCACACACAGAAAGCGATCATGCTGTTGCTGGTGCAAGCCAACCAAGACTGAGTGCGGAATGTGGAATGCGGATTTTTGAGGTTAGTTGATGAATGAACAATTGCAGCCGGACAGCGAAAAGAATGCGGAACCGCTGACCGATGAGAATCCGCCATCCGCCATCCGCCATCCACCTTCAACTGCTCCGCAACCCAAAAGCATCGCCCGTTCCGCCAGCATCGTCAGCGTCGCCACGATGGGTAGTCGTGTGCTGGGCTTGGTGCGCGAACAGGTTTTCGCGGCCTTCTTCGGCGCGGGCGTGGCGAACGACGCCTTCAACATCGCGTTTCGCATTCCCAACATGCTGCGCGATCTATTTGCCGAGGGGGCACTTTCAGCCGCGTTTGTCTCCACCTTTTCCCGCACGCTCAATCAAAAAGGCGAACGCGAGGCCTGGCGGCTGGCGAATCTGGTCAGCAACGGCTTGATCGTGATTTTGTCCGTCATCATGGTCTTGGGCATCATCTTTGCGCCGCAGATCGTGGGCTGGCTGGTTGGCTCAGACCTGAGCGGCCACGCCAATTCTGCGGTCATGATTCCGCTGGCGATTAAGATGACGCGCATCCTGTTTCCGTTTTTGCTGATGGTTTCATTGGCGGCGGTGGCGATGGGCGTGCTCAATACCAAAGACCGTTACGGTGTGCCGGCGTCGGCTTCGACGATGTTCAACGTCGGTTCGATTGTGGGCGGTTTGGCTTGCGCTTATGCCTATGCGCCGGAATATGTCGGACGCATTGCCCAGGGTTTGTGGTATCGGCATCCTGTTGAGCGTGATGAAGTCGGTGCGATACAGGCGATCATCGGCATGGCGATTGGCACACTGATCGGCGGTGTCATGCAATGGCTGATTCAAGTGCCCAGTTTGCGTGCGGTCGGTTATCGCTGGCGTTGGGAACTGAGCTTCAGCGATCCCGGTGTGCGGCAGGTGATGAAGCTGATGGCTCCGGCGATCATTGGCGCGGCGGCGTTGCAGGTCAATTTGGTCGTCAACACCAACTTTGCCACCAGTCTGGGGCAGGGGCCTGTTTCGTGGTTGCAGTATGCTTTTCGGATGATCTACTTGCCGATTGGAATTTTCGGTGTGGCCATCTCGACGGCGACCTTGCCGATCACGTCAAAGGCAGCGGCGCTGGATGATTTGGCAGGCTTTCGGCGGATGCTGGCCTCGGCCTTGCGGCTGACGTTTTTGCTGACCATTCCTTCAGCAGTCGGCTTGATCGTGCTGAGTCGCCCGATTATCGCGCTGATCTATCAGCGCGGCAGTTTTACCGCTTACGACACCGCACAAACGGCGCAAGCCTTGAGTTATTACGCCATCGGGCTGGTCGCATATTCGGCGATCCGTGTCCTGACGCCTTCGTTTTATGCGCTGAAAGAAACGCGCATCCCGATGCTGGCGAGCGTTGTTTCGATTGTGACGAATTACATTGTCGCCTCGTTGTCGGTGCGGCAATTCGGCTTTGGCCATCGCGGGCTGGCGCTTTCGATTGCGGCGGTGGCCATTGTGAATTCGCTGCTGCTGTTGTTTTTCATGCGGCGCAAACTGGGCGAGATTGAAGGGCGCAGCCTGCTCAGTTCATTCAGCAAAGTGACGCTGGCGGCGGCGGTGATGGGGGCAATCTGTTGGTTGGTGAGCCAGCGAGTAGAAAGCCTGCTCGGCATCAAGACCCTGACCGCGCGGCTTTTAGATGTGGGCGGTTCGGTGGGACTGGGCATCCTGGTTTTTTTTATAACCGCCCGCTTGTTGCGCGTTGGTGAGATCACGCAATTGACTAGCATCGTGGCGCGTAGGCTGGGACGCAAGTCGCGTTCATCTTGGCCGACAACTTAGTCTCTGCGATACCAGGTGATCAATGCTTTGTAATTCGGGATTGGCGCGTCAATGAAGTCCGCAGAGGTACGCCTATCGGATCATCTGCCGCAAGTGGTGGAACGCCCAATCCATAAATTGATCAGAAAACACGAAGGCGCGCCGCAGTGATAAAACCGTGGCGCGCCTTCGTGTTGCTTAAATGAGGCTTTGCGTTAGTGCGGTTGGTTGCCAACGCGTGGAAACTCGGTGATGGCCGATGCCGGATTGGTCAACGGTTGTTTGAAGAAGCGGAACGAGATCGAACGATAGACGCGGCCCGCAATATCCGCGGCCCGCTTGCCTGCTTCGGAAGAGCCAGTGGTGATGACCGTGACCACCAAACGCGGATTGTCTACGCTGGAAAACGAGGTGAATAAACCCAGCTTGTCAGTCGCGCCTGTGCAGGTGCCCGTTTTGCCCGCAACCTGGCCTAGCGGATCGTAGGCCAGTTTGCCCGTGCCGTAATTCACGGCACCGCTCATGCCCGACAATGTCCGCAACCGGTCTTCGGGGGTAATTTCAATCCGCCGTTTCAAAATCGGTTTGAAATCCGCCGCGTCGTCCACGGTGCGAGGTACACGGGGGATATACAGATTGCCGCCGTTCGCAATCGCCGCCGTGAAAGCTGCCAGTTGCATTGCCGTCACACCAAAGCCATCCCCGTGACTCGGCATTTCGCGCGTCGCTTCTTCTGGCAGGAAGCCCGGACTTTCACCGGGATAGTTGATGCCGGTTGGTTCACCAAACCCATAGTTGTGGGCATACTGCATCACTTTTTCATAGCCAAGTTGGTGTCCCAGCACTTGAAAGAATGGATTGTTGGAATGCGCCAGCGCATCGGTCAGGTTCAAGCTGTAGCGCGCCGAGATCGCCACATCTTGATTGGGGTCAAAGATGCCTTCGTGCAAAGCGGCGAGGCCAACAATCAACTTGACGGTAGAGCAGGGTTTGACCGGAGAACCCAGTGCCATCTGTTGATTGACGACCGTGAAAATACGCCCATTGGTCGGATCCATCACGACGACAGTACCGGCGCGCCCAGCCATCGCCTCAATCGCCGCTCGGCGGACTTCGAGGTCTTCGCCTGTGCTGTTGTCTTTCATGACGTTGGCGACGGCGATGTTCCGCAAGGCTTCGTCGCGCGCGCGGATGGCGCGCAAATGGGCTTCAATGATTGCGCGACGGCGACGCGCTTCAGCCGCGCGGTAAGCGACCAACTTTTGCCGTTCAGCTTTGCTCAGCTTGCCACGTTTACGCAGAATGGAACGCATTTCGTTTTGCGAGATTTTGGGTTGTGCGGTTCGCTCGCGCAGGGCTTGCGCTTTGGATTTACCACGACTGGCGATGACCGGACTTGGTGGTGTGCCGCGGCCGCTCTTGGTCGTAACACGCGCACTTACTCGCCCCTTTTTCGTTGGGGCAGCTTTCGCTTTTTGTTTAGGGTTGGATTTTGCGCGGGCCTTAGCCTGCACAACAGAACCGGTCGTTACCAACGACACCATTAACGCCAGCCGCATTGCGCTTAGCCAGACGCGGGAGTACTTCCTCATTTTCGATCCCTTTTCTTCACCCGTTCGCTGACAGCATCATCGTCAGAGAGCAACTTCGACGGGTTACTAGACAGGTTGTTCCCGGCCGACCCAAGGGGTTTTAGTTCAAGTCGTCCACGGCAACAAACATACCTCAGCAAAGTTAGACTAATAGCCACACATTTTTTCGGTACAGCTTGATGCTTATGAGTGATCCCACAGTGTCGGTACGCAAGAAATCAAATCGTGAGTCGCTACTTGCGTTGGAGCACCCGACGCGAGGAACTTGCTTTGCCAGTTTGAAGCAAGCATTCGATAACAATTACCCAAGGTTTTCTGTAACATTTCGCCTCAAGCAAAACCAAGGGGGCTGGCGTGCGCGGCAGTCTAGCAAAGAAGGAGGGGAGCAACAACATGTGAGACAAGGCTCAAAAAATTATTTACAAGGCCATGAAAATTAATCTGGTGAATAGTTTAGCTTCAAAATACCTGGCAAAAATTTTTGGCTCATGTGTAACCAGTTTGCATCGTTGCTGTCCGGCACATTCGTCGAATGAGCATCGCATTGATGCGTTTGGCGTTGTACATGGCTTCATAGGTCGCCACGTAGTCTTTGAGATAACGCTTGTGGACACCGCGAA
>JACPYM010000022.1 GCA_016196035.1 Acidobacteriota bacterium
ATTCTGGGTACGGTAATCAACTTCAACGCCAGTGCGAATGCACAAGCGAACGCCTTCAACGGTGGCCGCAACATGCACAAGCTGACGTTGACGACGGGCACGACCACCGTGACCCTGCCGGTCTTCCCACCGAGCTGCTAGCGCAAAGGCGATGGCCAAATCTAAAAGGGGCGAGCAATCGCCCCTTTTTTCTTTCCCTATGCCTACAGCGCTAACTTAAATTATCTCCACAGGCATTCCTATATGAACCAACCGAAAAGTTCTTCGCTACAATCGGGGATAGCGCTCAAAGTGTTTGGCGTTATTCTGCTTACAGCGTTTGTGGTCTATCCGCAAAACACGCCGGAGTCAGAAGTACAAAGCAGTATCCGTAAAGAGGGTTTGGAAAGATCGCAAATCATGCGCACGCTGCATTTTCTGACAGATGTGTATGGACCGCGCTTAACCGGTTCTCCCAATTTGAAAGCAGCCGGCGAGTGGGCGATTAAGCAAATGCAGAGTTGGGAGCTGGAAAATGGACATCTAGAACCCTGGGACTTTGGCCACACAGGCTGGCTCAATGAACGGGCTGCCGGCCACGTGCTTTCCCCCTTCAAAGAGCCGCTTGTTTTTGAGACGTTAGCCTGGACGCCCAGCACGAATGGCGCCATTACGGGCCAGGCTTATCATTTGGTTCCTCCTGATTCACCTACCGAAGACGACCTGAAGGCATTCCTGGAATCACAAAAGGAAAAAGTTAAGGGGAAAATGGTGCTGGTGGGAAAGCACATCCTTATCCCGGTCAGTTTTGATCCGCAAAATAAACGCACTGAGGATGCGCGTGCCAAAGAAATGTATAGCGGTAATGCGCCCGCCGGGCCGCCCGTCGGATTTAGACAACAGCAACAACAGGCCCCACAACCGGGACAAGCGCGCAAGCTCTCAGGGCGCGAGGTCAATCAACGCGTCGGTGAATGGCTGGCACAAAACGGCGCGTTGCTGATGTTGACCGATACGGCGGTGGAAGGGCGCATGGAACAGCGCCGCGTGCGCGCCTTCAACAATCGCAATTTTGACCCGGATAAATTCCCGCCTGCCGTTGTCTTGAGCAATGAGGATTATGGGCGCATCACGCGCGTGATGGCGGATGGCGCGCCGGTCGAACTGGAATTCAACATCGTCAACCGGCTCTACCCGGAGGGCAAAACCGCCTATAACACGGTGGCGGAAATTCCCGGCTCGGACAAAAAAGATGAAGTGATCATGCTCGGCGGGCACCTGGATTCATGGCATTCAGCGACTGGCGCGACAGACAACGCCATCGGCTGCACGATCATGATGGAAGCGGCGCGTATCCTCAAAGCCATTGGCGTCAAGCCACGCCGCACCATTCGTGTGGCTCTTTGGAGCGGCGAAGAGCAAGGCTTGCTTGGTTCGCAAGCTTACGTCAAAGAGCATTTCGGCTCAGTTGAAAATCCGAAACCGGACTTCGCCAAATTCGGGGGCTACTTCAACATTGATTCCGGCACGGGCCGCCCGCGCGGTTTTGGCGTGTTTGGCCCGCCAGAGGCCGCCGAAGTGCTGCACAAGGCGCTCACGGGCTTTGAAGATTTGGGCTTTTACGGCGCCCGCGCCTCTGGCAGCCGTTCGCTGGGCGGGTCTGACAATACTTCGTTTAGCAATGCCGGCCTGCCGGGCATTGGGGCGCAACAAGACCCCATCGAATACTTCAACATCACCTGGCATACCAATCAGGACACCTACGAACGCATTGTCGAAGACGATGTCAAAAAGGCTGCCGTGGTGATTGCGGCGGCGGTGTACCACTTGGCGATGCGCGATGAATTGCTGCCGCGCTTTAGCAAAGAACAAATGCCGCCTGTGCCTGCTAGCCGCAACTAACAAAACACCATAAGCAAAGCGGCGCGCAGGTGAATGCACTTCCCTGCGCGCCGCTTTGCTTTTCGCTTCTCCTCGTAGTCGCCAATTCCCCGTAGCGCTCCTTAGCCGCCACCCACAAAATGCACAATCTCCAGTTTGTCTCCCTGGCGTAATACAGTCTCGTGCCAACGCGGGCGCGGCACGATGTCCAGGTTCAATTCAATCGCCAGGCGCTCTTGCGCCAAGCCTAACTGGACGATGAATGCATTTAGCGTAGCCTCGGCGGCGATGCGTTGCGGTTCGCCGTTGACTTGAATTTCGATGCTGTTTTCAAGCGTTGCTGCTTCCACTACTGGCCGCCTCCTTTCACCGCTTCCCGATCCAGGTAATCGAGCAGGACGTTCGCCATCGCGCGCACGCCAATGACCAGGCTTTCCTCATCCGCATCAAATTCCGGCGTATGAATCATTCCGGTAATCCCTTTGGCCTTGTTGCCGACGCCCAAAAAGTAAAAGAAGCCCGGAATGACTTTCTGATACATCGAGAAATCCTCCGCGCCCATCTGCGGTTTCGGTTCAGAGAGGTTGGCTTCGCCCAGCACGCGGCGCAAGGTCGGCAAGGTGGCGGCCACCAGCTTCGGATCGTTGTACGTCACCGGATTGCCCACACCCACAAATTCCAGTTCGTAGCTTGCGCCGTAAGCTGAGGTAATGCCCTGCAAGGTTTGTTTCATCTGCGCGATGGCCTGCGCGCGCACGTCTTCGCTCAGTGTGCGCAGCGTGCCTTCCAGCTTCACTTCGTCAGCAATGATGTTGAAGCGATTGCCGCCGTGAATGCTGCCGAGCGTAAGCACGAGCGGTTCTTGTGTATTGATGCGGCGGCTGCGAATCGTTTGCAAGGCGGTGACGCATTCGGCAGCAACGACCACTGTGTCAATGCCGTCGTGCGGATAAGCGCCGTGCACTTTTTTGCCACGCACCGTGATGGTGAAACGATCTGATGACGCCATCGCCGAGCCAATGTTGTAACCGACTTGGCCGACCTGGATATTCGGCATCACGTGCAAGCCAAAGATCGCCGAGGGGCGCGGATTTTCAAGCGCGCCTTCATCAATCATCAACCGCGCGCCGCCTTTCTCGCCTGCGGGCGGGCCTTCTTCGGCAGGCTGGAAGATGAACTTGATCGTGCCATGAATCTGATCACGCATCTTGCTCAGAACTTCAGCCACGCCGAGTTGCACGGTCATGTGAACATCGTGGCCGCAAGCGTGTTTGACGCCGTCATTACGCGATTTATAGGGCACATCCAGCGTTTCCTGAATCGGCAGCGCGTCCATATCAGCGCGCACGGCGACGACATCGCCCGCCAATTTACCTTTGAGCAACGCGACTACGCCATAACGGCCCACGCCGGTTTTGACCTCGTCCAACCCCAGGGCGCGCAGCCTCTCGGCCACGACGCGCGCGGTGCGTTCTTCGCGGTTGGAAAGTTCGGGGTGGATATGAAAATCGCGGCGTTGCGCAATTAAGGCGGGGCGCAATTGTTCGGCGGCCTGTGCTAGCGCATCAGCCCGTTTGTCGGCTGACACAGACTGTGCGCCCACGCGCTGCCAACGCCAGGCAACGACGGCCAAGACCAACACGAGCGCCATTGCAGCTTTGTTTTTCATCAGAATCTCCGCTGGATCAGATTGGATATTTCAGGTGAACGGTGGCTGCACAGTACAAAAGATTGCCGCACACGGTCAACACAGCTAGGCCGCCGAACGTTGTTGACGCATTCAGGCAAAAAAAAGCGTGAACAGGACTCACGACCTGCTCACGCTTGTAACTGTCATCGCGTTAGAAATAACCCTGGGCGTCTTTCAATCAACGCCCCCGACAGGAGATGGTGAACACAATTGCTTGCGTTCACCAAACTGTTTACAAGTGCTATGCCGCGCTGCCGCTTTCAGCAGGCTTTAACCATGGGGCGCTTGGCTAACCAACCCAAGCGACAAGGCAAATCACAGCAGAATTGAGCTTGCGTCATTTTTGGCGGCATTGCACTGGCCTTGGCTGCCTGCCTAAATCAACCAAGTTCGCTTTGGCAGCCTCAATCACTCGACATAAGGGTTTCTTTGTGTTGTCGCATGCCGCCACACCGCTGTCGTGGAATGTCTCACCTCGCCTCGCAGTGGTTGGGGCTAGGGCTAGGCTTTTCCGGGGGACGCCCGTCAAAGTTTTGCGCCCACGCCGCCACAACCTGTTTGGCGATGGTCGCGCCGCCTGTTTTCCCTGGTATCGCAAACGCGCGCAAAACTTCTTTTGGTAAATAATTCGGAACCAAACGTTCAGAGTTCACGCTTCAGCCTGTTTGCGGGCCGCCACGCACACGCTGAAGCGTGAACTCTGAACTGCCGTCACCGAAAATTTACAGAAAGCAAAACTTTGACGCACACCCTCTCCGGGGCACTCTATTGACAGCCCGCGCGTGGCTGATTAATTATTGCGTCCGGCGCGAACCAGCAATCCCATTCAATCTTTAGTGCAAGCTCGTCGCAATGTGCAACGCAGGCGCGTTGGCAGGCGCAGCAGTGAAGCAAGCCCCATCCGCTGCGTTTCTTTTATTCTCTTCCAGCTTGTCGCGTTTTCCTGTTGGACTTCTTTCGGAGTTAAGTGATGCCCCTGTCCGGCCCCCAATTTCGTTCGCCAGGCTTCCACCGCCGCACGTTATGGTTAGGGTTCTTTGTTTTGAGCGTCTTGTGCATGCTGTTGGTGCTGGGGCCTGCCTTCTCTTCGCTGGCGCAACGCCGCGTGATGCGCCGGGCGGAAAGCGACCCAAAGCGCAAACCCGCGCCGCCTGCGCGTGCTGCCGGCAACCTGCGCAACCTGCTGCCCCAGCAGAAACTCGCTCCTGACGGTTCGCTCCTCGGCGAAACCTGGACGGGCGCGGAAGCTGTCAGCGAATCCACGGCGGAAATTATGGAGCGCGAACGGCAACGCGCCGCGCTGCCGCAACGCCAGGAACCCATAAACGAACTCGAACACGCGCGCCCCAATCGCCAAAACCTGCCGCAAAATCCGAATGCTTTGCCCGGCGAACAATGGCCGCCGTTGAGCGCCGAGGAAACCAAGCAACTCGCGCCGGCGCGCCATCTCGTCGCCGCGCCGGCTGCGCCTCAACCCGTCACGCTCAACTTCACCGGCGCCACGCTGGCCGATTCCGGAGCCTTTCCGCCCGACTCAATGGGCGCCGTCGGGCCGACGCAATTTCTGCTGGTCATCAATGGGCGCATCCGCGTGTTTGACAAAAATACCGGCGCGGTGGGGCCGCTCGATGCCGACACCAATACGTTTTTCAACTCGGTCAGAGCGAATGCGACAGTCTCTGATCCGCGCGTGCGTTATGACCGGCTGTCGTCGCGCTGGTTTGTCGTGATGATCAACGTTCCGGCGTCGCTGGCCAACAACAGCATTCTGCTGGCTGTCAGCGATAGCGCGACGATTACGCCGAATACGGTGTGGCGCTTCTTCGGCTTCCAACAGCAACAACCCGCTACGTCAGGCGACTCAGGTTGTTTTTCCGATTACCCGACGCTGGGCATTGACGCACAGGCGCTTTACATCGGGACGGATCAATTTTGCGGCGTTGATTTCGCTGGCACAGCCGCCTTTGTCATTCGCAAATCTTCGGTGCTCTTTACCGGCCCGCTGGTGGTCACGGCCTTTCGCAATTTGACGGGCACGCCCGATGGGCCGGGCCTTTATACGCCGCAGGGCGTGGACAATTACGACCCAGCCGCGACTGAAGGCTATTTCATCGGCGCGGATAACTCGACGCTGGGCCGTTTGGCCGTGCGGCGCGTTAGCAACCCGGGCGGCACACCGACGCTGTCGGCAAACATCTTCGTCAACGTGCTCTCGACCTCGGTGCCGCTTAAGATTCGCCACGCGGGCAACAATAACGGCACGAATGGCTTTCTCGATTCGATTGACGACCGGTTGTATGCCGCGCACATGCGCAATGGCCGCTTGTGGACGGCGCACAACATCGCCGTCACCAACACCGGCTCTACTGAAGGCAATCGCACGCGCACGGCAGCGCGTTGGTATGAACTCAGCGATTTGAACACCGACACGCCCAAGCCGGTGCAAGCCGGAACGCTCTTTGCCGAAAGCGCGACGAATAGTTTTAACGACCGCAACTATTTCATGCCTTCGATTGTGGTTTCAGGCCAGGGCCACGCGGCGCTGGGCGCATCCAGCGCTGGCGCGAACGAAGCAGCCAATGCCGTGACCGCTGGACGGCTGGCGAGCGATCCGCGCGGTGCTCTGCGCGCGCCGGTGCTGCTGACCAATTCCAGCGCGGCCTACAATCCCGCGCGGAATACGGGCAATGATGATGGCTTCCGGCGCTGGGGCGATTACTCCTACACCAGCGTAGACCCCTGCGATGACATGACGCTGTGGACGATTCAGGAATTTTGCAACGCGACCGATTCCTGGGGCGTGCAGATCGCCCGCTTACAAGCGCCGCCGCCCGCCACACCCGCTGGCGTCAATCCGCCCAGTGTGCCCGCCGGTTTGGCTTCGACGACGATCACCGTCACCGGCATTGCGGCGAATGGCGCGGGCTTTTTCGATCCGGGCACGGGCTTCAATTGCCGTTTGCAAGCCCAGGTCAGCGGCGGCGTCACCGTCAGCGCGGTAAGTTATGTCAACCCGGCCACGGTGCGCCTGACGATCTCAACGACCAATGCCAGCACGGGTTTGAAGAACATCACCATCATCAACCCCGACGGTCAGAGCATCACCGCGAATAACCTGCTGACGGTCGGCAATTGCGCCTATACCGTCGCGCCAACGCAGCAAAGCTTCACCGCGGCGGGCGGTAATAGCTCGGTCACTGTGACGGCGGCGGCTGGTTGCGGCTGGACGGCGGTCAGCAACGATGCGTTTATCACAGTCACTTCAACAAATCCTAGCAGCGGCAATGGCACGGTCACTTACACCGTCGCCCCGACGGTCGCGGGCGCGCGCAGCGGCACGCTGACGATTGCGGGACAGACCGTGACGATCACGCAAAACGCGGGCGCGGGTTGCAACTTCACGCTCGCGCCCGGCAATGCCCAATTCAAAGCCGGTGGCGGTTATGGCACATTCAACGTCAGCACGCCGGTGGATTGTGTCTGGACAGCGGGCACGGCGAGTTCGTTTGTGAACCTGCTGTTCAGCACCGCCGGGCAAGGCAATGGCGCGGTCAATTTTTATGTCGCGCCGAACGCCACGCCCATCGCGCGCACCGCGACCATTGCGGCGGGCGGCCAGAACTTCAACCTGACGCAGGAAGCCGCGCCGCTCGAAATCGCCGTGGATGATGGTTCGTTGGAAACCGCGACCGGTTTGGGCGCGGGCGGCACCTCGGTACGTGTCAATCGGCTGACGCCGCCGTTTTATCCGGCGACGGTGGGCGCGGTGGCGATTTATTTTCCCGACGCGCTCGGCGTCAACGTGGGCGATCCGTTCACCCTGCTGGCCGGGGCAAATTTGGATGGCGATGAAAATCTGGACGGCACGCCGTTTCAGGAAACCGCCGTCACAGTCAAGGCGCTGGGTGATTTCAACGTTTATACCCTGAGCACGCCGTTGACGATCAACAGCGGCGATTTCGTGCTGGGCATGCGCTTGAACCACGCGGAAGGTGTGCGGCCCTTCGCGCGTGACACCACGCTGCCCTCGCGCCGCCGTTCGTATCGGCAAGTAGACGGTGCGACGGCGTTTCAATTGATTGACGACCCGCCCGTCAATACGCCCGGCAATTACGGCATCCGCGCGCAACTGATTCGCCCGGCCAAACTGCTGGTCAAAGGCGGTGCAGTACTGACGGCGGAAAGCTGTTTGCCCGCCAACGGCGTGATTGATCCCGGCGAAACCGTCACTGTCAACCTGACGGTGCAAAACAACGGTTCGAGCAGCACCGATAACTTAAGCGCCGCGTTGCAACCGACCGGCGGCGTGACGACGGCGGGCGTGACGCAAAGTTTCGGCGCGATTGCACCAGGTTCGGCGGTCACGCGCCCCTTCACCTTTGTCGCGGCGGGCAATTGCGGCAACACGCTGACGCTGACGGTCAACCTCAGCGATGCGGGGCAATCTTTGGGCACGCAAAGTTACAACTTCAGGTTGGGCGCGCCAGCTGCCAACAGCTCGACCTTCAAATTTACCGGGCCGCCCGCCGCCATTCCCGACGGCGACGCGCGCGGGATTAACGTGACGATTCCAGTCAGCGGCTTCACCGGCCCGCTGGCGGATTTGAATGTGCGCTTTGACGGTTCGCAATGCACCACGGCGGCGGGCGCGACAACGGTCGGCCTCGCGCATGATTTCGTCGGCGATTTGGTCGTCAAATTGACTTCACCACAAGGCACCACCATCGTGCTGATGGATCGGCCCGGCAGTGCCGCCAATAGCGGGCGCAATTTCTGCCAAACAGTCTTGGATGACGACAGCGCCGGCGCCACTTCGATTCAGCAGATTTCGCCATTGCTCACCTCGCCGGTCGGGCCGCCCTATTCCAGCACCTTCAACCCCGCGAATCCGCTCGCCGCCTTTGACGGCGAAAACCCGAATGGCAACTGGACGCTCAATGTCGCCGATCTAAGCCCGGAAGACACCGGCACCGTGCGCGGCGTCTCGCTGGTCTTGAGCGGTTTTGCCTGTTGTCAGAGCGCGCAACCGCAATTCGCCTACGAAGGCGATGTCGCCCCGCGACCCAACGGCAACGGCGCGGCGACCGCCGCCGATTGGACGATGCTGGGCCGCATGATTATGGGATTGGTCACGCCCACGCCCGGCAGTGAATTTCAACGTGCCGATTGCGCGCCGCGCGAAACGCTGGGCAATGGAGCATTGACAGCGGCGGATTTCACGCAAGCGGGCCGCTACGTCGCGGGCCTCGATCCGCTGACGCCCGCAGGCGGGCCGCTCGCGCCCAATGTGCTGTTTGAAACACAGGCGCGTTATGTGGCGGAACCGGCGGCACCCGCGCTGACCATCCCCGCGCGCGGCCAAAGCACGCGCGGCTTCACACTCACGCTGGCGGCCACCGGCGCTGAAAATGCGCTGAGCACGACCTTGCGGTTTGATTCCACGCGCTGGCAATTCGTCGCAGCCACGACGCCGCAAGCCGCTACGTTACTCGTCAACGAAACTCGCACCGCAGATGGGTTGCTGGGATTGGTGCTCGCACTGCCCGCCAATCAAACCTTCGCGGCGAGCCAGGTGGACGTGGTGCAACTGACGTTTCAAGCGCGCGCCGGACACAGCGCTGAACCGCTCACGTTGCAATTCTGCGATGAGGTCATCGGGCGTGAACTGGCGGATGTGCAGGCGCGTGTGTTGAAAGCTGGCAATGAATTTGGGCTTGGCGTAAGCTTCGCGCGCTTTACGCTGCCGGAACGGCAATCTCGAAAACAACCGGCAGCGCGCTTACGACAGTAGCGTGCAACACCCCGCCCTGAAAGGGCGAAATTTAATAGCCGGGGGCAAGCAACGCGCCGCCCCGGGTGACCTTGCGATGAATGGATAAGCCCTGAAAGGGCGAAATTTGAAAGCAGATTACGCCCTTTCAGGGCTTATCTATTCTTTCGGCTTGTCCGTGGGCGTTGCCCACGGCTATTGAATTTCGCCCTTGCAGGGCTTGCATTGGAACGATCTTTAATTCGGAGTATCTATGAGCGAAGAACTCGATCAGGTCTTTGTCGGCCTCGTCAAAGAAAGCTGGAAGCATTACAACGAGACGGTCAACAACACGCGCATGGATGACCTGCTGGTCGGCGCGGTCGTCACCGCGATGGTCGAACAGGGTTATGCGCTGATTGATCTGAATTCGGATGGCACGAATCATTATCTGCGCTTCGAGTGGTTGCAGACGCGCCAGCGCGTGATCTTCCAACTGCACAATCTGGCCGAAGACCTGGTCACAGCCAAAGTGCTGGGTCGCAAAGCCCGCGTCACGATTGGCTACGGCGAAAACGTGCAGAACAGCCAGGCCGTCTGGTCGGCCTTGCGCGCCGAGGTCAAAAGCCAATACTTGGACACCACCGAACCCGGCGTCATCACCTGCGACGCCGATCTGACCAGCGGCTACATCTACGTCCAAGTCCCGCTGATTCTCGACCTCGATCAGTATTTCACCGCCGACTGGACGGTCAATTATCAACTGCTGCAACGGCATCTGTATGCGACGGTGCAGGCCTTGGCGAAGTATTTGCGCGGAAGGTTGAACGCTTAAACTTGAGCCAACGGAAGCACTGCTAAGGACTAACAAAAGCTTTGGAAAGGGGCAGGCAAGCACATGACCCAGGTCTTCCTAGCACTATTGATTTCGTTACTTTTATTTGCGTGTGGGCAAACTCCGAACGATTTGCAGATCATTCAAGAACTCGCCCAAGAGTGCGTCACCTCAACTATTGACGGCAACTTCAACCGGCTTGTTGATCTGACATATCCGAAAGCAGTTGAACTGATGGGCGGTCGGGAGAAGATGATTGCGTTAATGGAGAAAGAATCGAAGAGTGCTAAGGAAGATGGGTTTGCCCCCTTACCAACCACGGTAAGCGCCCCTACCGAGGTGATAAAAATTGGCGCGCAAAGGTTTGTAATAGTCACCTACCAACTGAAGATGAAGGTTCCTGGTGGAAGATTGAAACGAGACTCCTTTCTCATCGGCGTTATTGATAAGCCCGGAGTTACGTGGACTTTCGTTGATGGGACAACTATGGACGAAGCGATACTTAAACGGCTCTTTCCAGCCGCTGCTAACAAACTCCCGTTGCCCCCGCGCTCAGAACCGGTGTTTGAGAAAACGCCTTAGGTGACAATCTCATAGTAAATAACTCATCAGAGGAGTAATCACATGTTGTCTTTTCTATCTCAATTCAAACACTCGCAGGAAATGCGCGAGAGCAAAGACGAGATCATGATCGGCGAAGTCGTGCGCGCGATGTCGCGGCTGCAAATGCCGGCCAATGGTTTTTTTGCCAGCACGGGCGAACAGACGATTCGCTTCAAGCCGCTCAGCGATCCGCTGCTGCATTCGGTGCTGATCCGCCTTGACCGCAAGACGGGCGGCTCGGCCATCCAACAGGCCATCATCGGCAGCAAAGCCACGGTCACCGTGCAAGCCGAAGTCAAAAACTATCTGGCTGACCCGGATGATCTGGTGCATATGTATCGCACCGACATCGCGAACATTTTCAAAATCCCGATGCTCGGCGATGTGCGGCTCGATCATCAGTTGAATTCGATCCTCGCCACCAAAAAGGTGATGATTGATATTGACGATTACATCCTGAAAGGCGAAGAGAGTGCCCAACGCATCGCCCAACTCCTAAACGGCCTAATCGCCGAATTGCGCCAGAAACTCGCGCCGTATAAGAAGGCGTAAGTGATGGCGAGGCGACAGCAACGCGCGCACCTCTTTCTTCGCGGCTCCAACCTCTGTTGTTTGGCGAAACATTGTGCTTGTTCCCTGATGCCTGATTCCCGCTTCCTGATTCCTGACAAGCTGAAAATCTTCAGTAATTTTCCTGCTATCAGGAGTCAGGAATCAGGCATCAGGCATCAGTTTGGAACTTGCGTGCTCTGCTCTTTAGGTTATGCGCTATGAACTTTGCTGAATTTCAGTCCACGTTCGACCACGATCAACTGCCCAACGGGTTATCGCCCTATCTGGCCGCGCTCTGGCATGAGGCCCACGGCGATTGGGATGCCGCGCATAAAATCGTTCAGGAGATTGACACTGCTGAGGCCGCCTGGGTGCATGCCTATTTGCATCGCAAAGAAGGCGACGTGGGCAATGCGCGCTATTGGTATCGCACAGCCAACCAACCGTTCCCTGCCGGGCAACCGCTAGGCGCTGAATGGGCCGCGCTCGTGCGTCAACTGCTTTGACTCCGCTGCGGAAGCCCTGTACCTTCTGCCCGTACCTTCCCCCCGCAAACAATCAAATCTATAGGAGACCTTATGCCGTCGCACAGATGCCCCGTCGTGACGCTCATGCTCGTCTTGTTCACTTTGCTTTGCGCGCCTGCCTTACAGGCGCAAGACACACCCAAAGTCGAAGTCGGAATCCAGGTAACGGCGCTTAAGCTTGGCGATTTCAAACTCGCCGTGCCCGATTTGGGCGGCTCGCAACGCGGCGTCGGAGGCCGCGTTACCGTCAACCTCTCCGATCACATTTCCGTCGAAGGCGAATTCAATACCTTCCCCAACGACTTCCGCATCACCATTCCGCAAATCACCAATCTCGTCCGGCGCGACATCACGCGCGACCGCGTAGACCAGTTTCTGCTCGGCGTAAAACTCGGCGGACGCTCCGAACACTGGGGCATCTTCGGCAAGCTGCGCCCCGGTTATGTGCGCAGCGTGTTGCAGGATCAAACCACGGGCAATACCAATACCTCTCTCAATACGCTGTTTCGCACTACTTCCGGTTTCGCGTTGGATGTGGGCGGCGTGCTGGAGTTTTATCCCTCGCACCACACGATGCTGCGTTTCGATCTGGGCGACACGATCATCCGTTACGAAACGAAGCTGCAAAGCGGCACAACCTCAACGAAATTCGTAAATCACAATTTGCAGGTGAGCGCCGGGTTTGGCCTGCGATTTTAAGCAGCAACGGCCAAGGGCAATTCAATGAAGAACCTCTTTGTGATTCTCGCGCTCGCAATTATGGCGGCCGTGGTGGCTTTTGGGAATGAAGACCAAAAGTCACAAGCTGCGGCAACACCGCCAGAACTGGTTTCCTTTCCGACGCAGGACGGCGGGATCGTTTATGCCAACCTGTATGGCAAAGGCGCGCGGGGCGTCGTGCTGGCTCATGGGGGCCGGTTTAATAAGGAGAGTTGGGAGAAGCAGGCGCAGGTATTGGTGCAAGCCGGATTTCGCGTTTTGGCGATAGATTTCCGCGGGCGCGGCCAGTCGAAAGGCGGGCCGCAGACCAATCCCAATGACGACAGTGTGCGCTTCGACGTGCTGGCCGCCGTCCGCTACCTGCGAAAGACGGGCGCGAAGACCGTCTCGGTGGTCGGGGGAAGCTTTGGAGCCGATGCCGCCGCCGAAGCGTCGGTTGAGGCCAAGCCGGGCGAGATAGATCGCCTGGTGCTGCTGGCAGGCGGGGCAATAGACAAGCCCGAGCAGATGAAGGGGCGAAAGCTATTCATCGTAGCCCGCGACGACCTCGGCTCGCGCGACATCCCACGCTTACCCAAAATTCGCGAGCAGTACGAGAAAGCGTCGAAGCCTAAAGAGCTGGTGATCCTCGAAGGCTCTGCCCACGCGCAGTTTATTTTTGAGACGGATCAGGGCGAGCGGTTGATGCGCGAGATTCTGCGCTTCCTTTCTAAGCCATAACCCTCCGTAAGCGTCCGTTGATTCGAGAGACTAGACCGATGCAGGTTGAGCGAACCGCGTGCTGAAATGTTGCGTAAAGTAGTAGCTGCTGAACGAAATTTGTTTCCAACTCAACGAAAGCAGCGCAGAACAGCGCAACCAGACGACCCGCAAGCGGAGGAAATGAAAGATGCCGGAGTCACATTCCATCTCCAATCAAGGCCCGAACAGCGTGCTAAAGGGCTCTCGCTCGACGGCACTAAAGCCGATCATCTGGATGACCGGCATTCTTGCCCCGACCACTGTGGTGGCTATTTTTCTCCAACTATTTTTGGGCGTGCCGAAGTGGACGAGTATCTTCTTTTGCACCGCAACCGGCCTTTCTGTGCTTCTTTACGTAGTCGCGTATCTGTACTTTATGATTAACGATCAGAACGCTTTGCGGTCTGAAGAGTATCTATTGGAAAAACTGCCAATAGAGAGAACCACGATTGGCGACATTCACATTCAACTCCAGCCAGAACAGCAACCGCCACAACTTAGAGAGACGACCGACCCTCTTCTTGAGCGCCGAGTGAAAACCCCTTTGAGCATTACAGAGAGGACAGTTCCACTCGAATAGCGGGCACAGATGATTCTGGGACTAAGCAGACGTTGTCTGCCCGTAGCGGCGATAGAACATGGAATCAGGAAGGAAGAAAACCTATTGACCAGCGAAGATTTATTGTCAGCTCAACGCCCCGAAACTAAGCGTGCAATTCAACTCGGAGCAAGCATCTGGCTGCTGGCCGTCCAGTTCTTTATTGCCCAGGCCGTCGTGCAATCAGCGTGGACGACGCCGTTCAGCCTGTCGCAGAATTTCATCAGCGATCTAGGGAACACGACCTGCGCGCCGTATCCGCTGGATTCCACCTCGTATGTCTGTTCGCCGTGGCACGCCTGGATGAATGCATCGTTTATCGTGCTGGGGCTGACGATTTTGGCGGGCGGCGCGCTGGTGCGTGCGGCCTTCCCGCGCGGCTGGGCCAAGGTAGCTGGTCTGGCGATTCTGGCGCTGGCGGGCTTGGGCATTATTGCCGTCGGCATCTACCCTGAGAACGAAACCATCGCGTTGCATCGCCTCGGCGCAGTGGGCCATTTCGTGTTGGGCAACTTGGGGCTAGCCGTGCTGGGGATCGCGCTGTGGCAGGCGCGTGACAAACGCAGGTTAGCGGTTTATTCCATCGTCTCCGGCGCAGTGGGTTTAGTAGCGACGGCGCTCTTCATCACAGACCATTATCTGGGGTTGGGCATTGGCGGGATGGAACGTGTGGCCGCCTATCCGTTGCCGCTGTGGTTGATGTTCACGGGCTTTTCCATTTTCAGGTCATGACGATTCAAACACTCACCAAATCGTTCTACGGATTCGTTGGCACACTCTTGCTGCTGGCTGGAGGCACGGTCTTGCTGTTGCGAACCGGCTTGTTGCCAGAAGCGCTTCAGAGTCTCATTTTCAACGTCGGGCGCGGTGATCTGAATGCCGTGCACATCCTGCAAGAGTTCAGCGCGTTGCTGGTGTTCGCGGGGTTGATGACATTCTGGGCAATCCGCCATTACGAACAAAGCCGACCTTTTCACTGGGCGCTGACGACGTTCTGGGGATTACTCGCGCTAGTGCATTGGGTGGACGCCAGGGGTGATTTCAAGTCAGTTGCTGGGCCGCTGATTAACACGATTCCTTTTGCGTTGTTCGTCTTGGTGGGGTTGCTGCGGCAGCGAGTTGAGAAGCAGGTAGCTTGAAATTTCCCTAAAGGAATGCCGCAGCCTGGGTACGCACCGCTTCTAGCGTGCAGGTGTGGGATTGGACGAATTGATGCCGAAGGAAAACCCTCCGGAATTGTCACGTCCGATGCCACACCTGCACGCTAGAAGCGGTGCGTACCCAGGCTTTCCTATTCGTACCGCAGCGCAATCATCGGATCAATCTTCGTCGCCCGGCGAGCCGGGATATAACAAGCCACGAGCGCCACCACAGCTAATAACAAAGCAATGGCGGCAAAGGTCAGCGGATCAGCCGCGCTGACACCAAACAGCAGATTGCCCATCAAACGTGTGAGCGCACCCGCAGCCACCGCACCAAGCACGATACCAATTCCTGTTAATACCATACCGTGCCCGACGATCAGTTTCAGCACGTCGGCGGTTTGTGCGCCGAGCGCCATGCGAATGCCAATCTCTTGGGTGTGTTGCGCGACGGTGTAAGAAACGACGCCGTAAATGCCCGTCAAGGTCAGCAACAAACCAGTCACGCCGAACAAGGCGAACAGCAAAGTATAAAACCGCGTCTCTGCGACGGTGATGGCGATGGCTTCGGTCAAGGGTTGCACGTTGGTGAGCGGCACGGCTTTGTCACCGTTGCGGATTTGCTCGGTAAAGCTGCGCGCGAGCAACGCTGGGTCATTGGTTGTGCGCACAAAGAAACTGCCCCACGTCCAACTGTTCTGTTGATAGGGCAAATAGATTTCGGGCCTTGCCGGGTTGGTCAGAGTGGCATGGTGCACGTCACCCGTGACGCCGACGATTTGCCAGCGCTCGGGGTCGCCTTCGTTTTGATTGGCGCCGATGTTGGTGATGTATTTGCCGAGCGGGTCTTCATTCGAGAAATAACGTTTGGCGAACGTTTCGTTGATGATGGCGACGCCGGGGCCGCCGCGCTGATCCTGTTCGGTGAAGTAACGGCCTTGGCGCAGTGGAATTTTCATCGCCTGAAAATACTGCGGGGTAACGCTGCGGTTGCTGGCGGATGGTTCTTTTCCAGGTTCGGGTTTGGGGCGGCCTTCGATGCTGAAATCGCCGAACACATTGCCGCCGCTAAACGGCAGCGGCACGGCGAAGGCGGCGCTCTCGACGCCGGGCAAAGCTTTGAGCCGTTCGAGTGTTTGGTTGATGTATTGCACGCGCGCTTCGTGCGTTGCGTAATTCGTGCGGGCCATGCCGATGCGCCCGGTCAAGACGTTCCTGGCATCGAAGCCCGGGTTTACATTCATCAATTGCCCAAAGCTGCGGATCATCAAACCCGCGCCGATGAGCAAGACCAAACCCAGCGCAACTTCGGCCACGACCAGGGCATCGCGCCACCAACGCAACGAACCGGCGGCGGTCGCCGTTTTTGAACCGGCTTTGAGAACTTCGTTGAGATCAGGGCGGGAAGCTTTGAGAATCGGAAGCAGGCTGAACAGCACCGCCGCCAGCACCGACACCGACAGCGTAAACAGCAACACCGGCGCATTGATCTGCACTTCATCCAGCCGTGGCAATTGGTCAGCGCCTATGAATTTGAGCGCGCCCAGGCCCCAAGCCGCCAGCAGCAAGCCCGCGCCGCCAGACAGTACGGCGAGCAGCAAGCTTTCGGTCAATAGATGCCGCGCGATGCGCCAGGTATTCGCGCCCAAAGCCACGCGCAAAGCCAATTCTTTTTGGCGGCTGCTCGCCCGCACCAACAGCAGGTTGGTCAGATTGGTGCAAGCGATCAGCAAAATGAACCCGACCGCGCCCAGCAGCAACCACAACGCGCGCCGCATTTCAGGGCCAACGATTTGTTCGCCCACGCCCACAAAATAAGCAGCAGTGTCGCGGCTGTATTGCGGATATTGCCGCGCCAGATTTTCCATCACATTGTTCAACTGCGCCTGGGCTTGAGCGTAACTCACGCCCGGTTTCAAGCGGCCTAGCACCCGCAAAACTTGTGCGCCGCGCTGGTCTAGATTCCCGCCTTCGCCCGCGATGGTCGTCAGCAAGTCGGTGCTCTGTGCGGCCAGCGGAAACTCAAACGTAGGCGGCAAAATACCGATGATCGTGAACGCGGCGCCATTCAACGTCAGCGACTGACCTACCGCCGCGAGGTTCCCTCCCAAACGGTTTTGCCAATACTGGTGGCTGAGAATGACAACGGGTGGCGCGCCGCGCCGTTCTTCATCAGGTTGAAAATCGCGGCCCTGTTGCACGCCGACTTTGAGCAACGAAAGGAAATTCGCCGTGACACGCATGCCCAGAATGCGCTCGGCCTGGCCTGCGTTGAGGATGGTAAAGCCATCCAGCTTGTAGCCCGCGATGGCCTCGAAGCCCGAATGCTGTGCGCGCCAATCCTGCAATTCCAAATAGGAGAGATAGCCTTCGACGCGCTTGTCTTTAGGTGTCCGCCAGAGTGCAACGACGCGTTCGGGTTCGGCAAATTTGGGCGGACTCAACACGAGCGCCTGGATGACGCTAAAAATCGCGGTGTTCGCGCCAATGCCCAGCGCCAACGTGAAGACAGCCAGCAAGGTGAAGCCGGGCTTCTTTAACAGCATGCGCGCGCCGAAGCGCAGGTCTGAGAGTAAGGATGACATTTCAGGCCCTCCTAGATCGGTTTTCATTTGCGTGTACGGTAGCCGCGCAGCGGGACAGTACCGCGCGCGTGAGCAAGCGGGGCTTACGTCGTTGCGCCAGTCTGCCGTACTTGACGCGCCGCTTGCTCACGCGCGCGGTACTGTCCCGCTGCGCGGCTTTTTGCCCTACACCGAAGTGAAAAGGATCGGAATTCAAGTACGGATAAGGGGAAGTAAACACAGGGCCGGGGAAAGCCGCACGGCCTGTCAATGTTGGGGTTTCCCCGTGTCCCCTATGCTCCCCGTGGTTGGCGCCAGACATTCATTTGCAAACTGCTCTAAGCGACCGCCAAGACCAACAACGTCGCATCGTCTTGAAAATCGCCGCCGCAAAACTCTGTCGCGGCGGCCAGCAGGCGTTCTTGCAAGGACATGGCGCTCAGCTTGCGGTGCGCCCGCACGAACGCCAGCAAGCGGTCTTCGCCAAACTCTTCGCCCGCCGCATTGACGACTTCGGTAATGCCGTCGGTGTAAAGCAACACGCGGTCGCCCGCGCCGAGTTGCACTTCGCCCTGTTCAAACCGGCTCTCGCTGAAAAGGCCGAGCACGGTGCCGCCCTTTTGCAACGGCACACACGCGCCGTCGCGCCGCACCAACAAAGGCGCGTTGTGCCCCGCGTTGGTGTAACGCAGCTTGCGATTGGCGCTGTCATAACAGGCGTAAAAGAAGGTGACGAACTTGCCGCTGTTGAGCTGGACGCTGAGCGCACGATTGACCTGCGCGCACAAATCGCGCGGCTCGCATTGCGGCGAGGCGAAAGCTTTGATCAGCGCCTGTGCATTCGACATCACCAGCGCGGCGGGCATCCCCTTGCCCGACACGTCGCCGATGCAAAAGGCCAGCTTGCGTTCATCGAATTGCAGCACGTTGAAAAAATCGCCGCTCACCGAACGCACCGGCTGCCAAGCCGTCGCCAATTCGCAGCCACGTAACGTCGGGATGGTATGCGGTAAGAGGCTCTTTTGAATTTCGAGCGCGGCGGCGAGCTCCCTGGCCTGCGCTTCGTCGCGTTGCGTTTGTTGCTGACGTTCCAACCGGCGCTGGCGGCCCGCGTCGAGTTGCGCGCGCAAGGTCTGCAACAGGCGCGCATTGTCCCAGGGCTTCAAGATGAAATCGCCGACCCCGCGCCGCATGGCTTCAACGGCCAGTTCGATACTGCCCCAGGCGGTCATCGCCACGATGGGCAGCGTCTGATCAAACGCGCGAATCCGCGCCAGCAAATCCAGCCCCTCCGCACCCGACGTGGTATCGCGCGTGTAATTCAAATCCATCAGCACCAGATCGAACGAACGCTGCGTCAAGGCGTCCAACAACCGCGCCGGCGAACTCACGGCTTCGGTCTGAAAGCCCGCGTTTTTCAGCAACAGGCGCAACGCCGCCAATACATCCGGATGGTCATCGGCGATTAAAGCAAGTGGGGCGAGCGGCGCGGTGGCGGTTACGGCATTGGCATTCATGATTTACCTCTTTTACATACTGACAACGGGAGACGCAGACACAGAGCGATAACCAAGCGGCGTGCCAGTGCAAGGTGAAAGGCTAACTTTTGAATTGGGATGGGTTGAGAGAAGGCGTATGAAAATGAGCGGAACGCCAAGTGTCCGCTGGTGGGATAGCGCATTCCCAAAAGTAACCAACAACCAAGCACCACCAAGCCCGTTTTGTTTGTACCGAGCCGTGCAGTTCATGTAGCGCAACCCGCCGAGGTGGTGCGGTTTCAGCAACTACGAAAACGGTTTCCGTTGTGCTTCCGGCTGTAGCTGCTGAAACTGCGCAACCTCGGCGGGTTGCGTTACTTCGTCAGAGAGCTTGCGTATTCGCGACAGCTACTCGCACCGCAGCGCAATCAGCGGATCAACCTTGGTCGCCCGCCGCGCCGGAATCCAGCAGGCCAGCAAGGCCACCGACATCAGCAGCAGGGCGATCCCGGCGAACGTGAGCGGATCAGCCGTGCTCACGCCAAACAAGAGGCTTTTCAGCAAATGCGTTAAGGCGAAAGCGGCGGTCAGGCCAATGGCCAAACCGATCAGCACCAACGTCATTCCCTGCCGCACGACCAGGCGCAAGACCGCCCGCGCATCCGCGCCGAGCGCCATGCGAATGCCGATCTCGCGCGTGCGTTGGGCGACGGCATAGGCCATCACGCCATAAATGCCCGCAGCGGCCAGCAGCAAGGCGACCAAGCCGAAGATGCCCAGCACACTGCCCGCCAGCCGCGCCGGTAACAGGGCGATGCCCAGGTGCTGCCGCATCGTCTTCACGTCAAAGAGCGGCAGGCTTTTGTCCAGCGCGGCGACTTCGTTGCGGACGGTCGCCAACAAATCGGTCGGATTGCTTTGCGTGCGAATGATCAGCGTCGGCGCTGCGACGTAGCGTTGCGCCAGATTCAGATAGAGAAACGGCGTGGCTTCTTCGCCCAGCGAAGTGTATTTGCCGTCTTTGACGACGCCGACGACGGTCAGATAGGGCGCGTCATTTGCGCCATTCGGGCCGCCTCCCATCTGAATGCGTTTGCCGAGCGGCGGCTGGCCGGGCCAGTAACGGCGCGCAAAGGCTTCGTTGATCAACACGACGCCGGGCGCTTCAGGGCGATCTTGGGCTGCAAAGGTGCGGCCTTGTAACAGCGGAATCCGCAGCGTTTCAACATAGCCGGGCGCGACGGTGGAGGAATGGATTTCCATGTCTTCGCCCGCTTGCGCGGCATAGCCTTCGATGGTGACGCTGCGCCGCGAACCGCCCAGACCTAAAGGCAAGTCATCAGCCAAGCTGGCTGAAATGACGCCGGGCAAAGCACGCGTGCGGTCGAGCAATTGTTCGATAAAAATTTTCCCGCGCGTTTCGTCATAGCCCTGTTGCTGCAAGTCCATAGACATTGCCAGCAGGTTATCGGCGTCAAAGCCCGGATCAATCGAACTGGCGTTGCGCAGGCTGCGCAAAAAGAGGCCGGCGCAAATCAACAGCAACAAAGACAACGCCACTTGCACGACAACCAACGCCCCGCGCAAGCGTCCGCGCCCGCTACTTGCGCCGCTATCATCCTTGAGCGCATGGGTAACATCGGGCCGCGACGCCGCCAGCGCCGGCACCAGCCCGAACACAACGCCGGTCAGCAACGACAAGCCGAACATAAAACCGAAGACGCGCCAATCGCCGTGCAAATTGAGTTCAAGCGGAAAAGGCACCGGCGGTTTGAAGGCCATCAGCAAATCTGCGCCCCAGGTCGCCAGCGCCAACCCCGCGACGCCGCCCAGCAAGGCCAGCAGCACGCTCTCGGTCAGCAATTGCTGAATCAAGCGTCCGCGTCCCGCGCCTAACGATAGCCGGATGGCAATCTCTTTGCGCCGCGCCGCCGCCCGCGCTAGCAGCAGATTGGCGACGTTGGCACAGGCGATCAGCAACACCAAGCCGACGACGGTCATCAGCAGCGCCGTAAAAATTACGAGCGGCGTGCGCACGCCCGGCATCACGCGCGCTTCGCTTTCGGGTATCAGGGAAACCTTGCGCCCCTGGCGGCGGATGTTGTCCCATTGCTGCGGCCATTCTTGGTAAAGCTGGGCGGCGAGGTTGTTGAACTCGGCCTGCGCCTGCGCGACGGTGACGCCGGGTTTCAAGCGCCCCATAACGAATATCCCGCGATTGCCGCGTTCGGTCAGATTCCGGCTGCCGGGCACGAGTTGATCGGCCATCATTGCGGGTACCCACCAATCCACCGCCAGGCCGCGCAACAATCCGCCATAGTTTGCGGGCGCGACGCCGACAATGGTGAAGGGTTGCCCGTTGAGTTTGACGTTGCGCCCGACCGTGGCCGGATCGCTGTTGAAGCGCGTTTGCCAAAGCTTGTGACTGATGACGGCCACCGCTGCCGCGCCGGGCCGCAATTCTTCTTCCGGTAAAAAACCGCGCCCCAAGGCGAGCTTCAGGCCCAGCACCGTGAAGTAATTGCCGCTGACGATTTCGCCAAAGGCGCGCTCATTCGCCCCATCAACATTGAGGCTGAGCGGTTGCGGCTGATAGGACACCAACCCCGTGAAGCTCTGATTACGGGCGCGAAAATCCGCGTAATCGGGATAGGACGAACCGCCGAAATCGCCGCTGCTGAAATCGCTGGTGAAGACCGCCGCCAACTCTTGCGGCTGCTCGACCGGCAGCGGACGCAGCAGCAGCGCGTTGATGAGACTGAAAATGACGCCATTCGCGCCGATGCCTAAGGCCAGTGTCAGCACCGCAATCAAGGTGAAGCCAGGCTGTTTCAACAATACGCGCACGCCGTAGCGCAGGTCTTGCCAGAGTGTTTGCATCACTATCTCCTCAAAAGTTGGCGGTTGGCGGTTGGCGGTTGGCGGCACAAGACTGGTGGGGTGCCCTCTGCGCCATCGCTTTGTGGCCGAATACCCAGGTCGCTGCACTTCAACCGCCAACCGCCAACCGCCTATTCACAACGCAACGCGATCATCGGATCAACCCGCATCGCCCGCCGCGCCGGGAAATAACATGCCAGCAAGGCGACCAAGGCCAGCAAGAACGAAACGCCGGCGAAGGTCGTCAAGTCGAGCGTGTTGACGCCATAAAGCAGGCCGCTCATCAGCCGCGTGCCGGCAATCGCCACAGCCAAGCCAATTCCTAGCCCGCTGGCTGTCAGCGTCAGACCGTGCCCGACCACCAGCCGGAAGATGCCGGTGGCATTTGCGCCGAGCGCCATGCGAATGCCGATCTCGCGCGTGCGTTGGGTGACGGCGTAAGACATCACGCCGAAAATCCCAATGGCCGCCAGCAGCAGGGCCAACAGGCCGAACGCGCCCAGCAAGGTCGCCGCCACCCGCGCCGGGAAGAGCGGCACCGCCATGTGTTCGGTCAGCGTTTTCATGTTGTAGACGGGCAGGTTGCCATCCAATTGCTGAAACTCATGATGCAACGCGGTCAGCAACGCCGGCGAATCGCCTGCCCCACGCGCGACCAGCGTCAGGTAACTGCCGCTCTCGGCGCGCAAGTTGACGTAAACGAAAGCCTCCGGCGCTTCGCTCAAACTGAAATACTTGCCGTCTTGAATCAGGCCGATGACTTCTACCCAAGGCCCTGCCGCGCCCTCAAAACTGAAGCGTTTTCCCAGCGGCGCTTGGCCCGGCCAGAAGCGGCGCGCGAACGTTTCGTTGATGATGGCGACGCGCTGCTTGTTTTCAGTCTCCTGTTCGGTGAAATCGCGGCCTTGCAACAAGGGCGTACCCAACGCCTGCAAGAAACCGGGCGTGGCGCGCGAAGTCATCGCCATCGGCACGTTCCCGCCCTTTTGCTCAGGCCGGCCTTCGACGTGAATCCCGTTGTTGTTCATGTTCATGCTCAGCGGAATGAAGTCGGTCAGCCCCACCGACTGCACGCCCGGCAAGGCGCGCGTCCGCGCCAGGATTTGCTCTTTGAACTGCTGTATGCGCGGCCCGTCGTAGCCTTGTAACCCCAGATCAAACGACAGCTCGACAGCGTTTTGCGTAACCATGCCGGGGCTGAGCCGTTGCGCGTTTTGCAAGCCGCGCAAGACCAAGCCCGCGCAAATCAACAGCACCAGCGACAGCGCGACTTGCATCACGACCAAGCCGCCGCGCAGCCACGAACGGCGATAGCCGCCAATATTGGTCTCGTCTTTCAATGCGGGCACCAGCTCTGGCTTGGTGGCCTGCAACGCGGGCAGCAGGCCGAAAACGAAGCCGGTCAGCGCCGACACCGCGAGGGTGAAGAGCAGTACGCGATAATCAATGTGCATTTCCGTCGTCAGCGGAATATCCATCGGCGGTTGAAACGCCATCACCGCATCCACCAGCCAATAGGCCAGCGCCAACCCCAGCGCGCCGCCCAGTGTCGCCAGCGCTACGTTTTCGGTCAGCAGTTGCCGCACCAGCCGTGCGCGGCCCGCGCCGATGGCCAACCGAATGGCGATTTCCTTGCGCCGTTCGGTCGCGCGCGCCAACAACAAGTTCGCTAGATTGGTGCAGGCCAGCAGCAAAACCAACCCGACCACCGCCATCAGCACGCCCGCAAAACCCATGACCGGCCCGCGCAGGAACGCGCCGAAGAGGCCCGGCGGCGAAAGCGTAATCGTCAGACCGTCGTTTTCTTTGGGAAACTCGCGCGCCAATTGTGCAGCGATGTTTTTGAGCGCGGCTTCGGCCTGTGCCACGCTGACGCCGGGTTTGAGACGGCCCTGCACGAAGTAGTTAAAAGTGTCACGGTCATCTAGTGAACTGCCGCCCGTCTCGATTTGTGGCTGCATCATCAGCGGGAACCACATCTCGGTTTTATAACCGACCTCGGTGCCGTAAAAGCCCGGCGCGGCCACGCCGATGATCGTGTAGCTGTGTCCGTTGATCAGCACATTCTTGCCGACCACATTCGCGTCACCCGCAAAACGCCGCTGCCAGCAATCGTGCGTGATGACCACCAGCGGATGCGCGCCCGGCGTCTTGTCATCCTCCGGCGTAAAGAAACGACCCAGCACCGGTTTCACACCCAACATCTGGAAATAATTGCCTGACGCCAGATACCCCCAGAGCCGCGAGTTGATCCCATTGTTACTCAAACTGATGGGCGCGATGCGGTAGGTCGCCAAACCCGACAGCACGTCGTTGCGGTCGCGAATGTCGCGGTAATTGGGCACCGAGAAGGTTGGGAAATTGCGTTTACCGTCGAACGAAACGCTGTTGAGGGCGACCAGTCGCTCCGGCTTCTCAACCGGCAAAGGCCGCAGGAACATCGTATTGACGAGGCTGAAAATGGCCGTATTCGCGCCGATGCCCAGCGCCAGTGAGAGCACGGCGATCAGTGTGAAGCCGGGCGTTTTGCGCAAGCGCCGCAGGCTCACGCGCAAATCTTGCAATAGGGTTTCCATGTCCGCTCCTTCAAAGAAAGTAAAGTGGGACGAACGCTACAGTACGGGGAGCGTGAGCGACCTAAACCCCGGCGCTAAAACGCTTGGCATTTCGCGTGTGTTTAATGCCGAGGCTCAGGTCGCTTACGCTCCCCGTACTGTACTAACGCGCTACCACGCGCCTGCTTACACCAAGCCATCACAGGAAACAGCACGCCAGGCAAGTGCGCGCTCAACCTTACTCATTGTGACCTTGACTTGATGCGCTTGGATTAGCCTTCTTCGACAATACGCCCGTCAAACAAATGCACTGAGCGGTCGGCGTGGTTCGCAAAGCGCTGGTCGTGCGTCACCATGCAGATCGTCGCGCCGCCGCGATGCAATTCGCGCAACAACTCCATCACGGCGTCGCCATTGGTCGAATCGAGGTTGCCGGTCGGCTCGTCCGCCAGCAGGATGAGCGGATCGCCGACGACGGCGCGCGCCACGGCCACGCGCTGTTGCTGACCACCGGAAAGTTGCGAGGGCAGGTGTTTGGCACGGTGGGCCATGCCAACGCGTTCGAGCGCGGCATTGGTGCGTTCGCGCCGTTCGGCAGAGGACATGCCGCGATAGGTGAGCGGCAGCTCGACGTTTTCATAAACCGTCAGGTCGCCGATCAGGTTGAAACTCTGAAAGATGAACCCGATCTCACGGTTGCGTATGCGGGCGCGTTCGCTCAACGAGAGCGATTGCACGGGCTTGCCGTTGAGTAGGTACTCGCCATCACTCGGCGAATCAAGCAGGCCGAGAATCGAGAGCAAGGTGGATTTGCCGCAACCCGACGGGCCGGCAATCGAAACATACTCACCCCTGGCGATTTCCAGGTGAATGCCCGAGAGCGCGTGCGTTTCGACCTCGTCGGTGAGGAAGACTTTCTTCACGCCATCCATACGTAACAATGATTCGTTCATAAGCTGTCTCTCCTGAGTAGTCAGTAGTCAGTAGTCAGTAGTCAGCCGTCAGTGTGACAGCACCCACGCCAAGCATCGGCTTTGGCGGCCGGCTACTGACTACCGACTACTGACTACCCGAATTTCAATTCAATTTGATGCGGTCGCCCTTGTCGCTCCATTGCGAGGTATCGGAAACGATGACCTTGTCACCCACGCGCAAACCATCGCGCACCTCAATCGAAGTCACCGAATCGCGCCCTAATGTCACCTTGGTGGCCGACGCGTGAATACCATCGGCTTCAAGCTTGAACAGCGTCACCGTGCTGTTGGGCTGTCCGAACGCGGGGCGTTGGATTTGCACGAGATTGGCCAGCCGTTCGAGTTCGATGGTGCCATCCACGCTCATATCGGGACGCGCGCCTTTGGGCAAAGCGCCCTCGAGCGCGACATCCACCGTGACCGTGCCGTTTTGAGCTTGCGGATCAAGCCGCGTGACGCGGCCCGTAATGATGCCGTTGCGCGTGTCAATTTCGGCGCGCAAACCGGGGACGATGTCCTTGGCCTGCGTTTCAGCGACGCGCACTTGCGCTTTCAAGCGCGAAGGGTCGGACACGCGGGCCAGATTGGTGCCCGGCGTGACCTGCTGGCCGACTTCGACCGCCCAGAGTTGCAGGATGCCGTGCATGCCGGCGCGCACGCGCAAATCAGCCACCTGACGGCGGCGTAAATCCACCAACGCGCGGCGCTGTTCCAAGGTCGCTTGCTGCACGGCCAGTTGCGTCTTGAGCGCTTCGGTATTCATCGCGATGCGCTTTTGTTCAATGTCGTAGCGGGTCGCCAATTCTTCGGCGCGGGTCCTGGACTGTTTGAGAATGATCTCTGAGACCAAGCCGTCTTTGGACAATTGTTCATTGGCTTCAGCCGTAAGCCTGGCTTGCGACCAATCGGATTGCACCGTCGCCGCCTGCGCGCGTTGATTGAGCAATTGCGCGTTGAGGTCAACCTCGCGGTTCTTGTATTCGGCTTCGGCGGAATGCAGCAACTGTTCGGCATCCAGCAATTGCTGCTGCAATTCGGGATCGCTCATTTCAAACAAGATCGTATCCGGCCGCACCTCGCTGCCGGGCTGGATCAGCCGTTTGTCAATGCGGCCCTTGGTCGTCGAGGTAATCCAGACGATGTCTTCGGGCACCAGCGTGCCCAGCCCGCGCACGTTGCGCAAAAACTCTGCCTGTTTGACCGTGTCAATAATCACTGTCGCGCGTTCGACGGTGGGCGCAGCGGGTTTGAGCCGCGAGACGCCCAGCGTCACACCGACGATAGCCGCCAAGGCCAGCACGATATAAACCGCTTGTTTGATTTTGCGATTGCGCGCGACCGATTTTGCGCGGGGGACATCCATACAACCTCCAAAAATAACGAACAGCCAAAAATAACGAATAGCAACTACTGGCTCTCGAAGCCTGCGTTTGAAGCGGTAGTGCCTCAGACAGAATTACAGCGTTCAGCTAATCCAATTCCCGTGCCAAGCGTGAAAGCGCGCTAAGTTGCTGCATTTGATAGCCAGCCGCAGCGCAGCGGCGAGGCCGCTCAATAACCGTTGTTCGCTTTTGGGATAGCAACTTCCCGAAAGCGAAATCAGCAGTCGAACCAGTTTTTGGATGGCATTTGGGCGGCGAGAAATTGCCTGTTGGTGGTGTGCCTGTGCTGGTTTGTCTGTGGCGAGCCATTACGCAAGCGCCGCCTGAAAAACAAAACAGGCCAGAGCGTATGCCCTGGCCTGTTTCCAGATTACTTCACCTTTTTCCGCTGTCCTGGGTTAGCAGGTCGGCGGGAACACCGGGATGGTGTAAGTCATCGTGCTGGTGAAGGTGATTTTGTGCAGGTTGTGCCCGCCGTTGAACGCTCCGCTCGAAGCACCGGAGTTCGGGTTGCGATTGATGGTCGCGCCGAAAATACCGATCTCTGAGGTGCCGGAGAGTTTGAACCAACCACTGCGACCAGCCGGGATGATCGAGGACAGACGCGGCGTGGTGCGCGGCGTCGAGTCGCTCAAACTGCTCACGAACTGGCAGAGGTTATTGGTCGGCAGGTTGAAGCTGTACGAGATTTCAGCGTCGTCGTACAAGGTGCCGAAGATCGGTACCAAGCGCCCCGGGCCGGTTTGCAGATCGCCGCCGATGCGATTGATGACGAGCAACGTATTGTTGCCGTCCGCAGTGCTTGGCAGGTTATCCGCCGCCAGCGTGTAAGGCACGTTGCCGTATGCCGTGCCGTTGAAGGGTAGCGTCGCCGTCGGTTGGCTGCCATCGCAGGACACCCAGAAGGTGCTGCCCGCAATCGCCGCAATCGCTTCGGCGCCCAGGTTCGCTGAATGGCCCGTCGAGAACTTCACGAACTCATCCCCGATCAGGTAGTTGAAATGCCGCGGGCAGCCCAGGGCATCAACCGCCACGGCCACGATGTAACCGCGCGTCCCCGGATCAAGATCCGAAGTCAGGAAGGTCGAGGTCTGGTTCGCCGTCAAGCAGACAAAGGCGTCAGACACCGAACAGGTCGAGCCGTCCACAAAGAACAAGTGGACAAAGGTGTTCAGCTTGTCGCTGATGTTGGTCAGGCTGATGCGCGCGTTTTGCGTGCTGCCGCCCGCCGCTTCCGAAGTGTAAATCGGATAGAGCAAGACGGAACCTGCACGTTGATCGCTCATCACGGTTCGTTCAGCAGCCGTGATGAACGGCGCACCTGCTCCGGCCAGGGGACAATTTTCGATAGTCGAAGCCCCCGCCGTCACCGCCGGCCCGCCGTTAAAGCTGGCCGAGACGCTAGAGGTCAAGACCGTGCCCGGCGCTACGCCGTCATTCACTTGCAGGATGTAAGAGACGGTTGCCGAAGCGCCCGCCGCCAACGTGGCAGTGTAACTGAGCGAGGCCTGGTTGGCGGCAATCGTGCAAGTGCCACTGCTGGCCGTACACGTCAATGCCAACAACCCCTGCGGCGGCCCGGTTGGCCCTAAGGTCACCGTCGCGCTCACCGATTGCTGGACATTGGAATTGTTGGTCACGGTGAACGAGCCGCTCAGCTTGCTGCCCGGCCCGGTGCAGGCCAGCGGATCGCTCAGCGAGCCAACCGTCAGCTTGTTGACGTTCACACGGAAGGCGCATGTCGTCGTGTTGTTCGCCGCGTCCGTCACCGTGCAAGTCACGGTCGTCGTGCCTAAGGGGAAGGCAAAACCGCTGGGCGGATTGCAGGTCGAAGCCAGCGTCGTGGGCGGGCAATTGTCAGTGCCGGTCGGGTTGGTGAAGGTCACGACGCTCGTCGTTCCCGCTGTGCCCACGTTGATGTCCGCCGGACAAGTCAGCACGGGCGGGATGTTGTCCACCACCGTGACGGTAAACGAACAACTCGCCGAATTCGCTGACGCATCCTGCACGGTGCAGTTCACCGTCGTCGTGCCTTTCTGGAAGGTCGAACCTGAAGCCGGAACGCAAGTCGGAGCACCCACGCCAGGACAGTTATCCGTGACGGTCGGCGCCGAATAGTTGACCGTCGCTGCGCACGTGCCTGCCGCGACGTTCGTGGTGATATTGGCCGGGCAAGTGATGACCGGCGCGATATTGTCGTTGACCGTCACCGTGAAACTCGTCGTGCCGCCGCCCGTGCTGCTCGTGCAAGTCACGGTCGTCACGCCCTTCGCAAAGGACGAGCCGGAGGCCGGCGTACAAGTCACCGTGCCGCAAGTGCCGCTAGTGCCCGGCGCGGCGTAATTCACCGTTGCCGCGCAGGTACCCGCCGCCACGTTGGTCGTGATGTTGGTCGGTGGCGTCAAGGTGCAAAGCGCACATGCTGCGCAGGTGGTCGGGAAGTTGACCGTCGTGAAGGAAATTGTCCAGCCGCCGGAAAGATTGCCGGTGTCGCCACCCAAATCGTCCACGGCGTATAAGCTCCACGTTCCGTTCGGACTCAACCCGCCGAACGTGCCCAGGATCGAAGCCGTCCCGGCGGAAGGCGCATTCTGGAACGTCGCGGGGGCAGGCGCGGGGAAGATGTCGCCCGTGCCGCTATTGCTTGGCCCGAAGGTTTGCGAGGCGGCCAGCGTAGTGGGCAGTAACACTGCGCCATCCTGGATCGTGAAGGTGGCATTGACGGCATCCGTACTGCCACCGACGTCTGACAGCAGCGTGTACCCAACCCCGGTCGGCCCAACCAGCAGGAAGTCCATATCCGAGGGGAAGGTGTGATTGACGCCGTTCAGGCTCACCACGATATTGCGGATCGAACCGCTCAAGCCGCTGACATTGATCGTTGAGGGATAGGGTGTCGCATTGCCCGAACCTGGCGGGTCCGCCGGGAAGGCAATGTTCGCCGCGTTCGTAAACGGCGTGGTGGCCACGGTCGGCACCACTGAAGTCGTCGTAAATTCGATGCTCCAGCTTGTGATGCTGCCGCCGTCGCCGCTGGCGTCATCCATCACGAACAAATTCCACGTCCCATTCGGATTCAAGCCGCCAAAGGTCGCATTGAGCGGCCCGCCTACCGGCACTGCAGGTGCGGGAGCCGAAAAGGTATCGCCCGTGCCGTAATTCGTCGGCGAATAGTTCCCAGAGGGGATCGGGTTGGGTGTGCTCGTATTCGTCAAGTAAGGCGCGCCGTCCACAAAGGAGAGATTCGTATTAACCAAATCCGCCGAACTGCCCGCATCCGACATCAGAATGACTGACGCGCCGGTCGGGCCCACCAGCATAATGTCCAGATCGCTGGTGAATGTATGGTTCGTGCCATTCAGGTTTACTTTGATCCCCGTCACCGTGTCAGTGACACCAGCGACAGTCAGGGCCGACGGATAGACCGACCCCGGATTGGGCGGCGCGGCGGTTGAAATCACGATCGGCGTATTTTGGGAGAAGGTCGTCGTCGTCATCGGCGCATTGGTCGTGCCGATGGGGAAGACATAATTAAAGGTGCCCGCGCTATTGCCGCCATCGGTCAACGCCAGTGGCACCGTCACGTTGCCGCCGCACACGGCGTTGGAGGGCACGGTAAAGGTGAAATTGCGGCACACCGGCGCGCCGCCGGTCGGCACAACACCATAGGTTTGCGCGCCACTCGGATTGAGAAATTGTCCGTTGGGCACCAGCGTGCCCACCACGCTGCCCGAAGCGCCCGTGCCCGAATTCGAGATGCACAAGCTGACGGTCACGGTCTCACCCGGATCCAACACGGTATTGGCCGGTACGCAGCTTTCGACTGTGATCGTGCCCGTCCCTTTCACCAGCACGGCCGGCGGCGGCGCCAGCGTATAAGAGAAGGTGTCAATGCCGATGAAGTCCGAGTTGGCACCCGACGGGCCGCCGTTGGTCACAAAGTAACGGAAGCCGACGCGCCCCGGCGTCTGGCCGGCAGGCAATCCGCTGATCGTCACCGTGAATTCCGTGAACACCGTCGGGTAGCTGGTGGTGTCGAGGCTCGGATTGACCGACAGCAAGAGGGTCGTGAAGTCGCCCACCGACGTTTCGGTCGTGCCGACATTGGTGCTCGCTCCGTTTTTGCTCAAGCGAACCTCGATCCGGTCGGGGAACGTCCCGGTCGTCGTGCGCGTCCAGAACTTGACCACGTCGCCGTTTTGGAAATTTATCTGCGGCGTAAGCAGCCAGTTGCTGATCGTTCCCGCTCCCGACGTGTTGTTGAAGTTGGCGCCGATATAGGAGTTCGTCGCGCCGCCCTGAGAGGGGAAAACCGCCGGGTTGCCCTGGAACCAGTTGGTTGTGCCGAGCGGGTTGCTGTTGTTCTGCAAAAACCATCCGGCGGGTGATAGCGTGGTGATGTCGTCGAAGCCTTCGTTAAAGGAGGCCGTCAACGGCGCATTGGGGACAGTGGGAGCCGTCACGGCTTTGACGCCCGCGCCCGCCACGCCACGCGCCGCGCCGCCTTTTTCGCCGCCCCCGGCCTCATCCAGAATCGTCCGGTTGGCCGCCGCCACTGCCGCCCGATACTGGGCCAAGAGCCGCGTCATACCTTTCGAATATGGACGCCTGGCCACGTACTCTTCATAAAGGACGCGGGACAAAAGCGTATCCACTTCAAGCTGCGTCAGTGCCTGACTGGCTTTGACTTTGCCGAGCAGATATTTTTCTTCCAACGAAAACTCGCCGGTATTGTTTTCCAGTTGTTCAAGCAATTCGCGGACAAGTTTGAGTTGTTCAGCCGAGATGCCGCCCTGCGCCATTGCCGCCAGACCGGGGGCCGCCAGACTGGGCAGCGGCTGGGCGTTGGTTTTCGCGGTCACGGTGAGTGCCTGGCCCAGGCTGGCGCGCGCCGCCTGATAAGCTTGCTTGGAGTAAGCGAGCGTGGCCGCGCCGATGGTCGGCAGGTGCCAGCCCAAGACACTCAACCCAAGAAAGAAGACCAACGTCAAGAAGTGACGCGCCAGCGGTCGGTGTGTGAGCCGGTGTGTGAGTTTGTGTAAGGTTCGCATTTTTAATTCCTCCTGAACGGATGAAATCCTGTTTTCAAGATTGCACTTCAGCCGAAACAATTGGTTATGAAGCCGGGAAGCGCTGGAAAACTTTGCATCCTGGTTAGCAGGCGCGCTTGAGGTTTTCCCAAACTCAAGCGCGCCTGCAACTCTGTTCCGACTACTGGCAGGTAACCGGGAAGACAGGGATGGTGAGCGTGCCGCCCGCCGACGAGTTCAACTTGTGCAGGTTATGCCCCTGGTTGAATGCGCCGGAATTCGAAGTGGCGTTCGGGTTGCGGTTGATCACCGCACCCAGAATCGGTTCCTGCGCGGCCGTGGTGGTGTTCACATAGAACCTGAACCAGGCGGAGCGGCCCGATGGCAGCCACGACTCAAAGCGCGGCGTGGTCTTCGGGAAGCTGTTATTGATCGTGCTCCGGAACTGGCAGGTCCCCGGCGCAAAGGTGAAGCTCAAGCCGATTTCGGCATCGTCATAAATGATGCCGAACAACGGCCTGAGCGTTTGCGCGAAGGCCCGTAAATCGCCACCCACCGAATTGACAATGAGGACAGTGTCATTCGCATCGCTGCGACTGCCCACGTTATCCACCGCCAACACGCGCGGCAGCACCCCATAGCTTGTGCCATTGAAGGCCAAGGTCGCTGTCGGGCTGCCGGGCGTACACGCCGTGAGACCGCCCGCCACCGCCTGGATGGCTTCCGCCGCCAGATTGGCCTGGTGCCCGGTCGTGAGCTTCACGAACTCATCCCCGATGAGATAGTTGAAGTTGATGGGGCAACCACTGCGGTCAACCGCCACGGCAATCAAATATCCCGTCGTGCCCGGATCGAGATCCGAGGCCTGGAAGCTCGCCGTTTGATTCGGCGTCAGACAGATATACCCATCCGCCACCGAGCAGGTCGCACCATCCACAAAGAACAGGTGGACATAGGCCGTGCGATTCGGCTCGATGTTGGTAATATTGATGCTGGTATTCTGCGAAGGCGAACCGACCGTCGAGGTATAGAGGTTGTAGAACAGCACCGAACCGGCGCGCTGATCGCTGACCGGACTGTTGTTGCTCGGCGGCGTGCCCGGCCCAAGCGGCTGACAGTTCACCGTGGTACAGGCGCGCACCGTGGCAATGCTGGTCGGGCCGAAATTCGCCGTGGTATCCACACACAATTGCGTACCCGCCGCCACCGAATCAACCTGTGCGTTGTAGGTGAGCGTCAGCGCCTGCCCCGCAGGTATCGCCCCTGTCCAGGCAATCGTTGATGGCAAGGTAATCGTGCAGGTACCGACAGCGATCCCGCCCGCCGTGGCCACGCAGGTGCCTGGCAAAGCCACCAACCCCGGCAAGAGCGTCGCCGTCACCGTGCCGTTAATCGCGTTTGCCGCCGGATTGGTGACAGTGGCAGTCACGCCGACCACGCCGCCAGGGCCGGTGCAAATCGCCGGATCGGCAATCTTCACGACCGGCGGAATCGGCGCCAGACAAGCACCGCCGCCCGTCGCGCAAGGCGCAACCGGTGCGGTAAAGCTCAGCCGTTGCCCATTCGTCAGCCCCGCAGTGTTGCACGAAGCTGAGGTGAAGAAGGTCGTCGGCGCATCGGCGGATTGCACACCCACCGAAGCACTCGCGCCGCCATCATCCAGAGTTCCGTAGATCACATCGAAGCGCTGTTGCCCTTCAAAGAGCCTGACCTCGTAGTTGATGGGCGTCGTCGCGCCGAAACGAACCCCACGCCATTCAATGTTGAAGATGCGATTCGGCGCGCTGCCACTGGTCGAGGTGTAGACGCCGTTATTCGCACCGCCCGGCGCGGTCGTGCGCAAATCCATGTCGTCCCAGTACGGCATGAGCGCCCGGCCCAAGGCATCAGTCGTCGTGCCTGGCAACGGACAGGTATTGCTGAAATCAGCGCTACCAGCCGCACCAAACTGGACATTGCCATTGGTACTGACAAAGGCCGTGGTGAAACTCGTACCATAAACCGAATAGGTAAATGGCAACGTTATCGCCAGCGCCGCGTCGTCGTCCTGGCTGCCCGGCACTAGCGTCGTGCCCGGCACCATGGCGTTACCGGCGCTGCTGGTAAAGGTGTATTGCGTCAACGGCGCAGGCGTGGTCGCGACCGTGAAGTTGAGCACGGTTGAGCCGCCGGTGTAGTTGACCGTCAAGGTGAAATTGATCGTCGTGCCGCAAATGAAGGTCGGCGCAGTGCTGACCTGGAAACCAGCCGTGCCATTCGCGCCGGCATTGATCGTCCCGTAGCTTTGCGTCGCGGGAGCAATAATCGTCACCCCCGGCGTGCTGGTGGTCAGCGTGCCGGTGACGTTGTTCGCCGCTGCGCCGCCATTGTTGGTGACACGCACGTTGAGCGTGTTGCACTCATCGGTTTCGATTGTGCCGTTGCCGTTGCCACCCGCGACAGTCGCCAACGGGGCTTCGATCATCGGCACGCCCGCCAGCGCGCAGTTGAAGGTCGCTGTCGCATTCGCCACCACCGTCACCGAACCGGAGGCAGTGGAGAACCCGGCCTTGCTGCAGGTTGCCGTGTAGGTGCCCGGCGCCAAGCCCAGCGTGGAGGCCGGAGCCGCGGCGGTGAAGGTGTAGTTGCCCGACGCATTGGTCGTGCGCGCGCCGCCGCCCGTGACGCTCACGAGCACGCCCGAGAGCGCCCCGCCGCCATTGGCGTTGGTGGCCTGACCCGCGAGCGAGCCTTTGGCCGCCGTGACGCAAGCCGGATTGACTTTGAAACTGAAGACGCGCGTGTTCCAGTCAAAACTCGCCGTCGGGGCATCCACATATTCAAATGCGCCCCAGAAAGTGCATTCATCCGCCGGGTCAACACTCAAGCTGCTGTAATCGCCCCAGCGATTGCCGGTGCCGGTTTGCACGCCGCGCGTGACGGCCGCCATCGCGTCCACTTCGCCTTGCGTCAGCGTGCTGGCGGCATCACCCGCCAAGCGGCCCGTATAGATTGCGGTTGGAATCAAGGTCGTGCTGGAGGCGCTGGCCGCCAGACCGATGTTGCCTTCGCCGTCTTGCGCGACGCTCGCCATCCAGAGGTTGCGGCCTGTCGCGCCATCAATCGCGCCAGGCGCGTAGGTCGCCTGCTGGTTGATCGTGACCACACCGGCGCCATCACGGCGCAACTCCATCCAGCGCACGCCCGCCTGATAGGTGGCGGCTGTGGTGCCAGCCCCGTCAACGTTGACGGTAAAGTTGAGCACGTAAGATTGCGTGCCGCCGGGCAGCGTGCGATAGGCCAGCCGATGCATCAGCCGGTCGGCAATCGCATCGAGATTGTCGGCGGCGGCGGACGGCGCGGGCTGTTCGATCACAGCCCGGCTGGCGGGTTGGTTGGCATCGAACGCCAACGTCGGAATGTCCGGACGCACTGTCACCGTCGAAGCGCCAGGATTGGCGAAGTTCGGGCGGAACTCAAAAACGCGGATCAGGTCCGTCGCCGCGCCAAATTCGGTCGCGTCGAATTCAACAAAGAGGTTCGGCGCGCCCACCGGGGGCGGCACCACACCATCAATATCGGTCGGCAGCATGCCACCATCCGCCGTGCCGGTGCTGAACCCGATCAGCAGCGCCGGCGCGCCGGCCAGCATTTTGTTGCGTTCGAACGCATACAAGCCCGCACCCAGGAAAGCGGTGAAGGCCGTATTAAAGTCGTTCGTGGACATGTAGTAGGCATCCGGCCAAACGCCTAAATGCGGATAGTCGCCCGCCCGGCCCGGCGCCAGCAGGAAGTCATAGGCGAAATACGCGCCCGTCGGGTCGCCAGTCTGCGAGATGGCGATAATCTCGTGCGTGCTGTTGTTGGTCACCGTCAAGCCAAACTGCGTGAGAATCCAGCGGTCAGCCAGCGGATCGTAGAGCACTACCGGGTCGCCATCATCACCCAAGGAAGCAGCAATACCCGGCGTCAATTGGCTCATCCTAAATTGCGGCACCAGCACCACACCAGTTTTGTTGTATATGGTGACGCCGCCATTCGTCGTGACTACGACGTGATTGGGGCCGACATCGGCATTGGTGTCGGGCGGCGCAAAGCGGCCACCGAACAATACCGAACCGATGTCCATGTCGGGGCCGTCGAAGTTCTGAATGGGATTGGTCACTGCATTCTGACCAGGAGAAATCGTGCTTTGCAGAGCCGCATCAGGGCTGCCCGGCGCGCTGGCCAGGGTGCGAATGGGCAGTTCGTTCTGCTCATTTTTGTTTTGCTTGAGGGGTTTTTCCCGCACAACAGGCGCGTTCTGTGTGATGGCGCTCACGGCTTGGGTTGTCACTGGGACAACCGCGTTGCTTACATAGGGGCTACTAAGGCCGCCACCCTGAGCGGGCACCGCCGGATCCCCTGGATGGGCCTTAAGGGCCGACTTGTAAGCAGCCAGCGCCTGATCAAATTTGGCGTTGTTTTCCTTGGAAGGGCGGGCCAGGTACTGCGCTTTGGCTTCCTGGAGCCGGGTGCGGGCGGCTTCAAAGCCATCCGCCTGCGCGGTCCAACCACCGCTGCGGACGGCGGCGAGGCCGAGCGCGCCGACCAGCAGCGTCAAAGCCAGCAATCGAAGCCAGAATTGCTTCGACCGTGTGTGTGTAAGTTTGTGCGAGGTTCGCATGTGTATTCCTCCTGAATCAGGATAGGGTTACGATCTTCAGCTAGCTACAAAGCCGATACTTCGCTCGACTATGTGCCAATGTTGATTGTCGAATCAAAGAGCGAATCGGCCAGTAGTCCCAAACTGCGGCCCTGTCAGGTTGATCTGAGCAGTAACCCGCCTTCACAGCTTGTGCAGAATGGTAGCTTCAGTGAAATAGTGAATTGATGATTATCTGATTGCTTAACAGTTGTACCGTTGAACTCGTATTAGGCGATAACTACCTACAATAGTACCTAATGGTTTGTGGAGGCTCGCGTAGTCTAGCCAATTGAATTGACCACCAGAAGCGCGCGCTTGCAGACATCTAAATTACACAGCGGATTGTGGGGGCTACGAACCGCTTGCCGAGAGGTCATCACCACCGATGGCGTGAAGACCAGTTCGCCCATTCAGCAAGCTGATCGAAATTGATGTTTGCATTCCCGTCGAGATCGCAACGGGTTTGAGTGCTAGTAGCGCTGGCAGTACAGCGTTTCAGCGCCTAGTCAATCCTGAATTCACTTTGCCGGTTAATGAGGAGTGCTTACTAGCGGGGTGGAGTCTAGTCTATAGACTTTGGCTGGTCAATAAGTAGGCGTACATGATTTGAGGAAAAGTTTCAAAATATTTCGCCAGCGCATTAATTGCCCGCCCTACTGTGCGCGCAACTTCACCAAACGGCCTTTGCCCGGCGAGATGCCGCGTCGCGCAGTGACGCGCAGAAAAACCCTGCGCGTCAGACAATCAGCTTGCCCCAGTCGGTATGCCGAAGCTATGCTAAGCTTCGTTCAAACACTACGATTCAAGTCAGGGCCTGGCGACAGTCGCTAAGCCGCTTTACCGAAGGAAGCAATTCATGAGCAATTCCGCCAATTCATCGAACAACTCATCCACGTGGAGCCTGACCAAGATTGGGCTGATGGGATCGGCCATTCTGCTGGCGACGGCTGTCGCATCAGCTTTTTACAAATCCAAAGATAGTGTGGTCGGCGAGGCGCCCGTGGCGAGCAATGGGACAATGTCGAACGCGGCGGGCGGGAATCGTTCGATGCCAGCCAGCCCGGCGAATCCGGTCACGTTGCCCGCTACCGTCAGTGAGGCCTCGATCAACCTACTCGACGGCGGCGCCAAAAAATTCTCCGATTACAAAGGCAAAGTGCTGGTGGTGGATTTGTGGGCGACCTGGTGCGGCCCCTGCCGGCAGGAAATTCCACACCTCATTGAATTGGCGAATAAGTATAAAGGCGAAGGCGTCGAAGTGATTGGCCTCACCAACGAAGACCCGACTGCCGATGTCGAGAAGGTTCGCGAGTTTTCCAAACAATTCAAAATCAATTATCCGATTGGCTGGGCCGATCAGGAACTGGCCATGAGCATTATGCGCTTGGGCGGACGCCCCGGCATTCCGCAAACGCTCATCATTGGACGCGATGGCCGGGTGCGCAATCATTTCGTCGGGTTTGCCGCGCAAATCAGCGTGCCTCAAATGACGGCGGCACTGGAAGAAGCGATGAAAGCCGGCTAAATGTCGCCAGCAACTATTTTGAAGCAGCCGCCAGCAAGAGCGCGCGGGAAGCCAGTTTCCCGCGCGCTCTTGCTGTTTTCAGCTCTGCCGCAGCGCGTAAGCCAAAATGGCAATCACACTCAGGGCATCGGTGATTCCCCCTGCCCTGACCATCCGCAACGCTTCGGTAAACGGCACGCGGCGCACCTGCAATTTTTCTGTCCCCTCCGGCTGCGCTTCCCCTTGGGTCAAACCGGTCGCCAGATAATACAGCGCCGCTTCATCACTGACGGAGTTCGATAAATGCGCCTGTCCGAGCAGTTCCCAATGCGCCGCCGTCAAGCCGGTTTCCTCCAGCAATTCACGCCGCGCCGCCGCTAACGGTTCTTCCTCCATCGGACAACCGCCTTCGGGAATTTCCCATGAGTACTCATTGAGCGTGTATCGGTATTGCCCCACCAGCCACGTATAACCGTCCGCATCTAACGGCAGCACACCAATCGCTTTGTTTTTGAAATGCACCACCCCGTAAATTCCCGGCTGCCCATCGGGCCGCGTGACTTCGTCGTGCCGCACGGCAATCCAGGGGTTGTCGTAAACGAGCTGGCGTGTTTGTGTCTGCCAGGGATTCTCTTCCAATTTTGATGGCTCGCTTTCTGTGCAAATGATTCGGTGTTGCTGGCGTTGCCGCTGGCGCAGTCTAGCCGATAAGATCACTAGCGGGAAAAGCATGCGTATGAATTTGCAATGGCTAAAACGGCTGCTTGACTGGCGCGGCGGGCGCACCGCCGCCCCTGACGCCAGCGAAGTTGACGCGGCTAACGAACCGGCTGATCCGTATGCGGAACCTGTCGAACTCGAAATCACCGCTGTCTTCGACCTGCATACCATTCCACCCAAACAAGTCAAAGCCGTCGTGACAGAGTATTTGTTCCAAGCCCACGCGCGCGGTTTCATCAGCGTGCGCATCATCCACGGCAAAGGCCGCGGCGTGCAGCGTGAACTGGTGCGCGCGCTCTTACAGCGCACGCCGTTTGTGCGTTGCTATGACGATGCGCCGCCCACGGCGGGCGGCTGGGGAGCGACCAGCGCCGAATTGCTGCCTGCACCGGACGAATCCACCGACGGCAGTGGCGTGCGCCACTTGTGAGAGTCTGCGCGCGCAGTTAAGATTCGGGCGCTTTACCGACAGGCCGTTGCGTTTCGCTCCGACATAGACTGGGGCACGGCGCGCCAATGACTAACCCAAACCAAAGGATCGAGATTCGTGAATCGTTTCCGTCAGCTTATGCAAATGGCGACTTACGCCTGCCTCTTGGGCCTCTGTCTCGCCCCGCTGCTGGCTTGCAAAGAAGCCGCCCCAGCGCCGAACAACGCCGCGCTGGATTCCCTGCTGGCCGACGCCAGTTACGTCACCATCGCGCCCGGTAGTTTTTTGATGGGTTCGCCCGAAACCGAAAAAACCACTGACGACCTGGAACTGCGCGAACGCCCGCAACACCGCGTGACCCTCAGCAAAGGTTTCGAACTCGGCAAATACGAAGTCACGCAAGCCCAATGGGAAGCCGTGATGGGCACGAACCCCAGCCAGTTCAAAGGCGCCACGCTGCCCGTCGAAAACGTTTCCTGGAACGACGTGCAACTCTTTCTCGAACGTCTGGCGCCGCTCGATGATAAACACAGTTACGCGCTGCCCAGCGAGGCGCAGTGGGAATACGCCTGCCGCGCTGGCAGCAGCGGCGATTTCACCGGTCAGGATTTCGAAGAAGAAGAGTTTGAGGCGGAAAACGAAGCCCATGAAAAAGCTGGCGGCAAACCCGCAGAGCCGACTCGCGAAAAGAAGGAAGAACGCGAGCGCGAAGAACGTGAACGTGAAAAAGAAAAACGCGCGATCAAGCCGAAAGTAAAATTCCCTGCGCCGCAACGCCAGAATCCGAACGACACCATTCTGCAATCGCCCAAGTCTCCGGCTGAACTGGCGCGCGAAAAATACTTTGAAACGCCCGCCTATTATGAGCCGTTGCTCAAGCTCGGCTGGTTCGTCGTCAACGCGCAACGGCGCACGCATCCCGGCGGCGAAAAGCAGTCCAACGCCTGGGGTCTTTACGATATGCACGGCAATGTGTGGGAGTGGTGCGCCGATTGGTATGACGTAAATTATTACCGCACCGGCACGGCCACCGATCCGCCGGGTGCGCCCAAAGGCGAATACCGGGTCAACCGGGGGGGCAGTTGGCAAATCCCGGCGCGCATGTGCCGCGCGACGATCCGCGGCTTTGATTTGCCCACCTTACGCACGGCGGTGATTGGCTTCCGGCTCTTGCGCCGGACGAAATGACGCTCTTCATCTTTTTTCAATAGGATTCCTATTTATGCTGAACTTACCAACCTTCAAAAACGAGACGTACCGCGATTTTTCTGACGAACAGAACGCCCAGGCCATGCTCAACGGGCTGGCCCTGGTCGAAGCGCAACTGGGCCGCAGCTACCCGCTCGTCATCGGCGGTCACCACATTGAAACCGGCGACCTGCTCGCGTCGGTCAATCCGTCGCAATTCGAGCAAGTCGTTGGCCGCGTCCATCACGCTACGCAAGCGCACGCCGATCAGGCCATCGCCGCCGCTTGGGCTGCGTTCAAAAGCTGGCAACACGTCAGCGCCGAACACCGCGCGAACTTCCTGTTTCAAGCGGCAGCCAAGCTGCGCCAGCGCAAAGATGAATTCAACGCGTGGATGGTGCTGGAAGCCGGCAAATCATGGCTCGAAGCCGAAGCCGACACAGGCGAAGCAATAGACTTCCTCGATTTCTACGCGCGCCAAGCGTTGAAATACGATGCGCCGCAACCGTTGACGCCTTCGCCACTGCCGCACGAAGTCAACGAGGTGAAATACCTGCCGCTCGGCGTCGGCATCATCATTCCACCGTGGAATTTCCCGCTGGCGATCATGGCCGGGATGACCGGCGCGGCCATCGTCACAGGCAACACAGTCGTGCTCAAGCCTTCGGATGACACGCCGATCATCGCGGCCAAGTTTGTCGAGTTGCTGGAATCCATTGGCCTGCCGCCCGGCGTCGTCAACTTCCTCCCCGCCGATGGCCCGACCGTGGGCGAGTATCTGGTCAAGCATCCGCAAACGCGCTTTATCTCCTTCACCGGTTCGATGGCGGTCGGCTTGCGCATCAATGAACTCGCCGCCCAAACACAACCCGGCCAGCGCTGGATCAAGCGCGTCGTCGCCGAGATGGGCGGCAAAGACACCATCGTCGTGGATGAAACCGCCAATCTGGATGAAGCCGCGCAAGGTATCGTCGCTGCGGCTTTCGGTTTTTCCGGTCAGAAATGTTCGGCCTGTTCGCGCGCCGTGATCGTGGATTCGGTTTACGATCAAGTCGTCAACAAAGTCGCCGCGCTCGCCAGCCAACTCAAAGTCGGCCCGGTCAAAGACGTCGGCAATTACACCGGCCCCGTGTCGAGCAAGAAGGCGTTTGAGAAAGTGTCCGGCTACATCGAAGTCGGCAAGAACGAGGGCCGCCTGCTCGCGGGTGGCGGGCAACACGAACGCGCAGGCGAAGGCTACTTCATCCCGCCGACCGTCTTTGGCGAAGTTGATCCGCAGGCGCGCCTCTCACAGGAAGAAATCTTTGGCCCCGTGCTGGCCTGCCTCAAAGCGGGCGACTGGCAGGAGGGAATAAACATCGCGAATAACACGATCTATGGCTTGACGGGCGCGTTCTATTCGTCGAACCGCGCACGCATCGAACAAGCCAAGCGCGACTTCCACGTCGGCAACCTGTACATCAACCGTAAATGCACGGGCGCGCTGGTGGATGTGCATCCGTTTGGCGGCTTCAATCTATCGGGCACGGATAGCAAGGCGGGCGGGCGCGATTACCTAGGCTTGTTTTTGCAGGCGAAGTCGGTGGCCGAGAAACTGTAAGCTAAGCAAGTGAGATGAACGATGTCTCTAGCATTTGCACCAACGGTTTACTCTATCGAAGAGTATCTGGACTTTGAACGCGCTGCCGAGGAGCGCCACGAGTACCTCGACGGCTACATCTACAAGATGGCGGGTGAGGGCGAAGAACACGCTGACATTTGCGCAAGTCTGAGTGGTTTACTTTATACGCAACTCCGCGGCACGCCTTGCCGTGGCCGCATCGCTAACACCAAAGTGCGCAGCGGGCCGTTGCCACTCTCGCCGCGCAGCAGCAAAGGTTTGTTCTCATACTCCGATGTTTTCGTGGTCTGCGATCCCATTCAATATCACGATGAATTTCGCGACATCGTGATCAACCCAGTCGTGATCTTCGAGGTGCTTTCGCCTTCGACCGAAGAGTTTGACCGGGACATCAAATTCGAGCGTTACGACCGCTGGAATCCATCTTTGCAGGATTACCTGCTGGTCGCGCAGAACGCGCCGAAGATCGAGCATTACACGCGCCAGGCTGACGGCAGTTGGCGCTATCGTGTTTATCGCGGGTTGGAAGCGGGTTGCGTCATCGAATCCATCAAGTGCAGTTTGAGCTTGGCCGATGTTTACGAGCGCGTAACATTTCCACCGCCACCCACGCCCAAGTTACAAGTCGTACCAAAAAAACAGCCGCGCACCAGGAAGCAAAAACCAGCGGCAAAAACCAGCAGGAGCCAGAAAAGGAGCAAAAAGAAATGAAAGCAATTTCCACCGTGTTTTTGATGGCCATACTTTGGCTGATGACAGGCACAGCTCACGCGACGACGACGCTGACCATCGGCCAACCTGCGCCTGACTTCACGCTCAAAGACCTGATCGGCGCCAAGCACGTGCTCAAAGACCAGCGCGGCAAGATCACGGTCATCGCCTTTCTCAGCGTACAATGCCCAATTTCCAACGCCTATAACGACCGTATCCGCGCGTTGGCGGCTGATTATGCGCAACAGAACGTGAGCTTCCTGGCGATCAACTCCAGCGCGAATGAGGACGTCGCCGAGATCAAGGCGCACGCTGAAAAGCAGGGCTTCCAGTTCCCTATCTTAAAAGACAAAGGCAACAAAATTGCTGATGCTTATGGCGCGGAACGCACGCCCGAAATCTTTGTCGTGGATGCGCAAGGCATACTGCGGTATCACGGACGCATTGATAACCATCACCTGTTGGTTCACGTCAAAACGCACGACCTGCGCAATGCGTTAAATGAATTGCTGGCGGGTAAGCCGGTCAGCGTCCCCGAAGCTAAGGCGCTTGGCTGCATTATCAAACGCGAGCAACAAGCCGTGCGATACGGTACCGGGAGCGGTAGCGACCGGGTCAGTCTGAGCCCCTCCAACAGTCTGGCATCCTTCGTTCCCGCATATGCCAATACATTCGCGCTACAACGCCGCACCAGCCCGACGGCGAAAAAGCCCATGCCCAAAGCCAAAAGCGCCAGCACAGGCGCGGCTTCAAACATCGCCCTGCTCAAACCCGCGGCGTTCCCCAAGCTGCGCGACTCGTACAAAGGCAAAGTCATCGTGCTGAATTTCTGGGCGACGTGGTGCGCGCCCTGTGTGGCCGAGATGCCCGAATTCATCAAGCTGGATGCGGACTATCGCGGCAAAGGCGTGCAAGTCCTCGCCATCAGCGCCGACGATACGACCGACCTGAAAACACTGGTGACGCGCTTCGTCAAAGAGAAAGGCATGACCTTTCCCGTCTATGTGCAAGACACCGACGATCCGCAACAGATGATTGACCTGATCAACAAAGACTGGCCCGGCGTCTTGCCCGCGACGTTCATTTACGACAAACAGGGCAAGCTGATTCTGTCGCGCTTCGGCATCATTGATCGCGACCTACTCGTCAACACGGTTGAACAAGCTTTGAAGTAAGCCAGCACAACGCCACGCCGCCGCGCGTTTGTAAACGAAGAAGCCGTCCGGAGTTCTTTACTCCGGACGGCTTCTTGTTTCAGCGGGCGGTGCCCAGGATGTTTACAACTTGGGCGAAACAGGCGTGTCCCCGCTACGCCCTTGCCCAAGCTGGCGCAGGCTGCTGTCGCGGCTACAGGCGATATACCAATTGGCTTCGCCGCCGCGCCACACTGCGATGTCCGCCTTGCCATCACCGTCATAATCACCTGCGGCCGTTTGATCGCCCGCCATCCCCCAAAGCGTGACGCGGTAATCATTCGTCGCGCTTTGCCAGATATACCAAGTGCCATTGGTGCCGCGCCAGACCGCCAAGTCCGTTTTACCATCACCATCGTAGTCATTCGCCACTGGCACATCCGTGCCCAAGCCCCACTGCTTGACGAGGTATTGGCCGTCACTGCTGCGCTTCACCAACCACGTCCCGGTGCCACGGCGGAAGACGGCCACGTCCGACTTACCATCGCCGTCGTAATCGCCCGGCACCGGCACATCGTTGTATGGCGCGGCGCTCGCGCCCCAGGTCACCGCATCAACCATCCCATCCGAACTGCGCCCTGAATAGAGGATGTACCAGACGCCGGTTGAACCCCGCCAAACCGCGATGTCCGTCTTGCCGTCGCCATCGTAATCGCCCGGCACCGGCACGTCCGTCGCCAAACCCCATTGCTTGATGAGGAAGCCGCCGTCGCTGCTGCGTTTGACATAGAACGTGGCGTCCGCCGGACGGAAAACCGCCAGATCGGTTTTGCCATCGCCGTCGTAATCACCGAGCAACGTCACGTCGCCTGCGGTCCCCCAAGTCTGATTCACGGCCTGTTGCGTGGTGCTCTTGAGAATGCGCCAGACGCCCTCATTGGCGGACCAGAGCGTCGGATCGGCCTTGCCATCGCCGTCATAGTCCGCCTGCAACGCCAGCGCCGCCGCCGCGCTACCGATGTTCAGCGTGTAAGCGCGCTGGCCCGAGCAGTTGTTCGCATCCGTTGCTTTAATGGTGAAGTTGAACGCGCCCGCCGCCGCCGGATAGCCATACAGCAAGCCCGCCGCCGCGATAAACGTCAGCCCTGCGGGCAACGCGCCCGCCGTCATGGCGTAGCTGTAACTCCCGCTCGGCGTAGCCGCGACCGCTTGGCTGTAGAGCTGCCCCGGTTGACCGTTCGGCAGCGACGCGGGCAAGGTGATCATCGGACACGTGCTGCCCACGATCGTGCCGCTATAAAGACGGCTGCCCGTGCACGCGCCAAAACTCGCCGCCGTGAGCGTGAAGTTGTACGCCCCCCCACCGCTGGAGATCGTCGGCATGCCGCTGATGACGCCGGTCGCCGCATTCAACGCCAAGCCTGCGGGCAACGCGCCCGCCGTCACAGCGAAGCTGTAGCCACCACCGGACGGCAACACGCTGACGGTTTGATCGTAAGCCGTGTTCAACACCGGCGGCGGCAACGCGGCCAGCGTGATGGAAGGACAGCCCACCACCAGCGTGTAGCTTTGCGTCGCCGCGCAGCCATTGGCGGTTTGCGCTTTGAGCGTGAAGTTGTAACTGCCAGTCACACTCGGCAAGCCGCCCAGCACGCCCGTCACCGCGTTGAGCGTCAGGCCGCTCGGCAAGCTGCCGGTCAACAGTGCAAAGCTATAACTGTCCGCAGGCGACACGCCGATGGTTTGTGCATACGCCGTGCCCGCCGTGCCCGCTGGCAAAGTCGCCGTGGTGATGGTCAGCCCGGCACAGGCCATCACAACCGTGTAATCGCGCGCGCCGCTGCAACTCCCCGCCGCCGCCGCCACGCGGAAGCTGAACGTGCCGCCTGTACTGGGCACGCCGCTGATGACGCCCGTCGCCGCATTGAGCGTCAACCCCGTTGGCAAGGCTCCGCTGCTCACGCTGTAGCTAGAACTCCCCGCCGGACTCGCGCTGACGGTTTGACTGTAGGCCGTGCCCACCACCCCACCCGGCAAACTCGCCGGATTGATCGTGATAGTTGGACAACTGATAGACACCGCATAGGCCTGTGTCGCCAGACAACCGTTGGCGGACTGAGCCTTGACCGTGAAGTTGAAACTGCCCGCCGCTGAGGGTGTGCCGGTCAACGAGCCGTCGTTGCCCAAGCTCAATCCTGACGGCAGCGTGCCGCCCGCCAGTGCGTAGCTGTAAGTGCCGCTGGGTGTCACGGTCAGCGTTTGGTTGTAGGGCACACCTGCCACTCCGTTGGGCAGAGAAGAGAGCGTGAAGCTCGGGCAGTTGACGGCCACGGTATAAGCCCGCGTGCCTTGGCAACCATTGGTATTGAGCGCTTTGATGGTGAAATTAAACGTGCCTGCTTGTTGGAGCGTGCCAGTCAAAGCCCCCGTTTGCGCGTTGATCGTCACCCCGGACGGCAAGCCGCCGCCCGCCAGACTGAAAGTGTAGCTGCCGCTCGGTGTCACGTTGATCGTTTGGTTGTAGGCTGCGCCGGGTTGCGCATTCGTCAACACATCGCTCAACGTAATGACCGGGCACCCGACCGTTAATTGGTAATCGCGGAAGCCACTGCATTGTCCGCCGAAGCTCGTGACGGTGAAGCGGAAGTTAAAGGTGCCGGTTTGTGTCGTCGTGCCCGTGAGCGCGCCTGCCGCCGACAAACTCAAACCTTGTGGCAAGGTGCCGCTGCTGATGGTGAAGCTGTACGAGCCGCCTGCCGGCTGCACCGAGAGGGTCTGGTTGTAAGCGACGCCGGGTTGCGGATTGGGCAGCGTCGCCGGACTAAGCGTGAGCGTCGGGCAAGTGATCGTCAGCGAGTACGCTTGCGTGCCCGCACAGCCGTTGCTGCCGTCGGTGGCTTTGACCGTAAAGTTGAACGCACCGGTTGTCGTCAACGTGCCCGCCAACAATCCATCCGCGGTCAGCGTCAGGCCCTGTGGCAGCGTCCCACTGAGCAGGCTGAACGTGAAACCCGTGGTGCTGGCGAACCTCGCCGGCCTGGCGGGCAATTCGTCGTAAGCCGCCGTGAGTTGCTGACTGTACGCCGCGCCGATTAAGCCGCCCGGCAAAGAGGCGGGACTGACAATGACGTTCAGGCAATTGATCGTCAGCGCATAACTTTGCATGCCTGTGCAGTGATTGGCGTCGGTGGCCGTGAGCGTGAAATTGAACGTGCCCGCAGTGCTCGGCGTCCCCTGCAACGTGCCATTCGTGAGCGTCAGTCCTGGCGGCAATGTGCCACTGACAGTAAAGCTGTACGGGCCGCTGCCGCCGCTGGCCGTGAAGGTCTGCGTATACGGCACGCCCGGCAACCCCGCCGACAATGCGCCGGGGCTGAGCGTGAGAGTTGGGCAAGGTGCGGGCAGCGCTTGCATTTCCACCGCGCCGATGTCGCTGCCGTCACCACTGTTAGCATTGGCAGTTCCCGGTTGATCGAAGGGCCGCGTTTGTCCGCGTTGGTCAGTCGTCACATTGAAGCTCTTGCCTTGATCCAGCGCCGGGCTGCCTGTCAGCAATGCGTGCGTTGGCGTGAATCCGCCGTTGTTTTGCAATGGGCCGAGTTGCGGATTGAGTGGCGCAGCAGCGGTGCCGGTCTGATCGCCCGGTTGATTGAAGGCGGTCACGGAACCGCGATTGCCAATGAGGTTGTAGCCCTGCGAGCTGATTCCTCCATTCCCATCGGCGATGTCCGGGATGACGGTGTTGTTCTGGTTGCCGGCAATAATCGAATTGCGCACCGTCGCGCTCTCCAAGTAAAACAGCACGCCACCCGCACTGCCTGCTCCGACCGCCACGTTGTTGGTAATCGTGCTATGGGTGATCGTGAGGTCAATTTGGGCGAGGATCCCGCCAGCATTGGTGTCGCCGCTGCCAGTCACACGATTGCCGCTGACAGTTGAGTTAATCAGGCTCAACGAATAACCGTCAATCCCGCCGCCCGCAACGCTGCCCGCCGCCGTATTGTTCGAGATCGTGCTGCGCTGCACGGTGAGCGTGCCGTTACTGTGAATCCCGCCCCCGGTCGCCTGCGCTGTGTTGTTGGTGATCACGCTGTTCGTGAGATTCACTGTGCCCGCCGACTCTATTCCGCCACCGGCTGAACCGGCAGTGTTATTGGCGATCACACAATCGTCGAGACTGAGCGTGCCAAATTCCTGGAAGATCGCGCCGCCGCTGTCGGCGTTGCCATCGGTTAGCGTCACGCCGCTGATGCTTACCGTGTAAGCTGCCGGATAGTTATAAGGAATGTTCAAAACGCGACTGGCGTGATTGCCGGAGATCGTCAGCTTGTCTGCGCCTGGACCAATGATCGTCAGGTCCTTGGCAATCACCAGCTCAGCCCCGCCGAGCGCGATGATGCGTGGCTGATTGAAATATGCCGGGTCGAAGTTGATCGTGCCGCCCGGACAGACATCGGCAATCGCCTGCCGCAAGCTTCCCGCGCCGCTGCCATTGGTATTCGTCACCGTGCGACTTGGACATGCGCTCACTTGGAAGGTCGCATCGGTCGTGGCACCGCAGTTGTCGGTAGCGCGAATCGTGATCGTGTGAGTGCCACTGTTGGCGTTGCCAAGCGTCACGATGCCGGTGGTGTTATTAACGGCAGCCGTGCCGGTGAAAGTGCCGCTGCTTTGCACGACGATGGAAACGACAGAGCCATTATCGCCGGGGCCGGTCGCCGGATTGAGCGTCGTGCCGGTGCCGGTGAGCAACAGCGGAGGATTGTTATAGCTCAAGGTGGGCGCGGTGTTGGCCGTCACGCCGACGCTTAAGATCGCCGTAGCGGCGTGCCCGGCGTTGTCCTGCGCGGTCAACGTAAAGCTGGCGTTCGCTGCCCCGCAGGCTGCCACAAGGTCAGCCGTGACGGTGTCGCCTGTTCTGACGATATTCGAGACGGTCACTCCGTTGGAGGGATTAGCGCTCGTCACGGTGACTGTCACGCCTTGCGCGCCGCTTTCGAAGGCGTTCACCAGGGCGATGACCGAATTGGAGGCCGAGCTTTGCTGTCGTGTCAGACCGGGCTGCGCGTTGACGAGCAGTGGGAGGTGGCTGGCGCCGTTGAGTTCAAACGCGCCGATGTCCGCGTTATCTCCGCCTGTCGCTGGCGCGCTGCCGGAAAGATCAAACGGGCGCGCCACGCCGCGTTGATCCGTGGTTGAGCCGAAGCTGTTGCCTTTATCGAGCGCAGGGCTGCCAGTCAGTAAAGCGTGTGTCGGCGTTGTGCCGCCATTCAGCGCCAAGGGCGCGAGTTGTGGATTGAGCGGCGCAGCGCTATTGCCGGTCTGATCGTTGACCTGGTTGAAAGCCGTCACGTTGCCGCGATTGCCAATCAGATTGTAACCGCCGGAGCTGAAGCCCGTGCCGTTACTGTCGGCCACATCCGGCAGCGCGGCATTGTTCCGATTGGCGGCGATGATCGTGTTGCGCACGGCCATCGTTCCGCCCGTCACATAGATGCCGCTCGCGCAGCAATTCCCGCTGGCATTCAAATTGTCGGTGATCGTGCTGTTTGTGATGGTCGCTGTGCCATTCGACCGGATGCCGTCACCGTTGTTGCCGTTCAATAAAACCTGGTTGCCGCTGATCGTCGAGTTGGTGAGGCTCAACGTGCCCTCGTTTTGAATCCCGCCAGCCGTGTGGTTGCCATAAGCGGTGTTATTCGAGACCGTGCTGCCATCCAGGGTCACCACGGCACTGTTGTAGATGCCTCCGCCCAGAGCCGCTCGATTCCCGGTGATGTGGCAGTTGGTCACCGTCAAATTGCTCTGGTTCCAAATGCCTCCACCCTGAAAACCGGTGCTGCCGCCGCTGATCGTCATCCCGCTCAAACTTGTCACGCCAGCTCTGATCCAAAAGACAATGCTTGCCCGATTGCCTGAGACGGTCAGCTTGTCGGCGCCCGGCCCCATCACCATCAGCGTTGTCTGGATGGATAGCTCTGACCCGCCAAGCGTGATCGTCTGCGGTGTGTTAAAGAGCGCGGAGAACTGAATCGCATCGCCCGCGGCAGCAGCAGCAATCGCTTCGCGTAGCGAGCAATCGCCGTCACACGCGCCATCATTGGTGTCAGCGGTTTTGGTGACGGTCAACAACCTCGTCTCAACCGCTCCGATGTCGGAGCCGTCACCGCCTGAAGCATTGGGGACAGTCGGATTATCGTAAGCCCGCTGGCGTCCGCGTTGATCCGTGATTGAGCCGAAGCTATAGCCACGGTCAAGCGCGGGGCTACCAGGCAGCGGCGTCTTGTTCAGCGTAATGCCGCCGTTGGATTGCAATGGGCCGAGTTTAGGGTCGAGCGGAGCCGTGCTATTCCCAGTCTGATCGCCCGTGTAATTGAACGCCGTCACGTTGCCGGGATTGCCAATCAGGTTGAACCCACCTGATGGAGCCGGAGCGCCACCGGGATCGCGCAGATCCGGAATGGTGGAATTATTTTGGTTCGCGGCGATGATCGTATTGCGCACCAACATCAGCCCGCCGGCATTCAGCAGCCCGCTGGCACTGCTTGCCCCGGCAGCCGCGTTGTCCGTAATCGTGCAGTGGGTGAGGTTCACCGAGAAATTTGATCGGATGCCCCCTCCGTTGGCGCCGCTGTTGCTGGTTGCGCGATTGCCGCTGATGGTCGAATTGGTGACAGTCATTAACGTATCGTTTTCAATCCCGCCGCCTGCATCACTGCCATTGGCCGCGTTATTCGCAATCGTGCTATTGAGAATCGTCAGCGAGCCTCGATTGGCAATGCCGCCACCAGTGCTGGCGGTGTTGCCCGTGAGATAACAATTGGTCAGCGTCAAAGTGCTGCGGTTCAGAATGCCGCCGCCCTGACCGCTGTTGGCGCTGCCCACGCCGTTTCCGCCGCTGACGGTCAGTCCGTTCAGGCTGGCCGTCACACTTGGGTTGATGCTGAAGACGCGGCTTGTATTGTTGCCGGAGATGTTGGGATTGCCCAGACCAGCCAGCGTCAGATTCTTGCTCAAGACGATTTCGCCGCTTGTTAACGCGATTGTGCGCGGCGCAGCAGCGAAGAAATCCGGATCAAAGAAGACATATCCATCAACCGCTGAATCTGCCACGGCTTGCCGCAGACTGCCCGGGCCGCTGTCGTTGGCGTTGGACACCATCGGCAGAAATTCGAAAGCGCCGATGTCCGCCCCCGCTCCGAATGGGCGGGTGAAACCACGCTGGTCGGTCGCGGGAGCGCCATTGCCATTGGCACTCAAACGCAACCAGTCAAGCGCCAACGAATTGGGTCTGAGCGCGTGCGTTGGCGTGGTTCCGCCGTAATCGCCAAGCGGATAAATGCGCGGGTCGAGCACCGACGATCCATCGTTACTACCCGTCAGATCATTCTTGGCGGCAGTGAAACTCGCTGCGAAATTCGGATTGCCGATCAGGTTGTAGCCATCTGAAACAATACTATGCGTGAGGTCCCAAAGGTCTTCGCTGCCTGTGGCATTGGCCGCGATGATCGTATTGCGCACCCGGACTGTCCCGCCAGAGCAAACGAGGTTGCCGGCATTCGTCACGATGGTGCTGTTGGTCAGCGTGACCGTGCCGGACGTCGTCGCGATGCCGCCACCGGCCAGGCTGTTATCCGCTTGATTGCCGCTGATGGTTGAGTTGGTGACGCTCAGCGCGCCAGCATTGTAAATGCCGCCGCCGCCAGTGGAGCCATTCCCTCTGTTATTCGAGAGCGTGCTGCCGAGCAGCGCCACTGTGCCTTGATTATTGATCCCACCGCCGGGAGCGCCGGTGTTGGCGGTGAGGTGACAACCGGTCACGGTCAGCACGCCTTCATTGTAAATGCCGCCGCCCGCGCCATTGGCGAGACTGCCTGCGCCGTTTCCGCCGCTGATCGTCATTCCGCTCAAGGCGACCGTCGCCCCCGAACTAATGGTGAAAACGCGGCTCGCCTGATTACCGGTAAGCGTCAACTTGTTCGCACCCGTCCCCGTGATCGTCAGGTTTTTGTTGATGAGAAGTTCCGCCCCGCTGAGAGTGATGGTGCGCGGCTGGGCGAAGAACGTCGCATCAAAAGCAATCGTGTCGCCCGATTGCGCGCTAAAAATGGCTTGCCGCAACGTGCAATTTCCGCCGGGGCAACTGCCACCGCCGTCCGTGTTGGTCGTTACCGTGATGGTATTGGCAAGCAGCGCCACTGTGGCTAGCTCGGAGTGCGCGGCTGGCAGATTTATCTTGTCTATCCAATTAAACCTTGAAGCTTGCCCCGTCCGCACTTGGGCAGAGCTGCTCCAGAGCGCCAAGCCAAACACTCCCGTGAGCGTCAACAATAGGGTCGTCATTCGTCGTTGCATACACGTATCCTCTGCTTGATGGTTGCCCACCTGCGTTATTCGTTGTTTGAGTTTTGCCGTTGGTTATTACGTTTGAGCTTCAGTTGATTGAAGCAGCCGTCTGATTTCGGCCAGATTCTCTTTCAGCACGTAGCCGCAAGCGCCCGCCGCGCGGGCCGATTCGTGCAGAATCGGCTGATCGTAATTGGTTACGATAATGACGCGTGCTTGCGGAAAGGCAGCCAGCAATTGCCGGGTCGCACTAATCCCATCCAGCACTTTCATCTCGATGTCCATCAGCACGAAATCGGGTTGATGCGTTTGATAGGCCGCGAGCGCCTGTGCGCCATCGCTGCATTCATAGACGACCTCGCCCAGCTTGCCCACCATTGCACGAATCAAGCGGCGCATTTCCGGGTTGTCATCTACGATCAAGACCTTTGCCATTGCTGTTTTCCTCGGCGGTGATTGTGCGAAAAACGGGCGGGGTTTTGAATAGCGAGAACTGCTCAATTTGGCTGAGTAGCTGTACTCAATTTTCTAGGTAGTTCTACTCAGACGCGGCGGCTGAGAGCGGCACCGAAAGCGCTGGCTTAGCTGAGTTCGGCTTTATGTTGCAAGGCGAATTTGACCAGCGCGTGCGCGCCGTGCAATTCGAGTTTGACGCAGATGTTGGCGCGATGATTTTCGATGGTGCGGGTGCTGACGCCCAGGTCGTTGGCGATTTCTTTGCTGGTTTTGTATTCAGCCAGCAGCGCCAGCACGCAGCGTTCGGTGGCGGTCAACGTCTGCAAGCCCGGCTGTTCTTGCGTCAGCGCAGCGTTGCGGCGACTGCGTTCGAGCAACAGGCCACTCAGTGCAGGACTGATGTAAGGCTGCCCGCTGGCTACCGAACGAATGCAATTGACCACATCGGCGGCGACGGAATCTTTGATCAGATAACCCAGCGCGCCGACTTCCAACGCTTCGTTAAAATGCAGCGCGTCTTTGTGCATGGTCAGGAAAATGACTTTGACGGGCGAGCGTGTTTCGCGCAAGCGGCGCGCGACGCCGAAGCCATCCAGACGCGGCATGTCCAGATCGAGAATCGCGATTTCCGCCTGGCAATCGCGCAGCAACACCAGCGCCGCTTCGCCATCGTCGGCTTCCGCAACGACTTTTAATTGCGCGTCGCGCTCGATGACCTGCTTTAGTCCCTGGCGAAAGATCGGGTGGTCATCGGCTACCAACAAACGAATTTCACGATTCATGTTTTTCTCCTGTCAGCGTCAACGTAATTTTGATCGTCGTGCCCGCCCCGGCGGCGGATTGCAGCGTGTACGTTCCGCCCAACATCCGCGCCCGCTCGGCCATCCCGATTAAGCCGAAGCCCCCAGCTTGTGGATTTGGCGCACCGTTGACTTGCTGGTTTCCAACCTCCACCTTCCGCGTTCCGCCCTCCACAATCTCAAAGCCCTGTCCGTTGTCGTGAATCACTAGCTGCAATTGCTGCCCCTGCTGGCGAATCGTCAAGCGCGCGGCGGTGGCGCGCGAATGTTTGATGATGTTGTTGATGCTCTCTTGCACGATGCGATAAAGATTGATTTCCGCTTCTTTGGCAAACAATCCGTCAAGCGGATCCAGTTCGGTGACAAATGCAATCCCCGACGACTGCTCGGCCTGCTGACAAATGGCCTGCAAGGTTTTCGTCAACCCAAAGCGATCAATCTGAAAGGGGCGCAGGTTATAGGCAATCGTGCGCGCCTCTTCAATAGCGTGCGTGGCGGAGTTGGTAATCTCTTCCAATTGCTCCACTGTGTTTTCAGCATCCTCGATGCCAGTGAGCGCCAGATACGCGCGATTCTTGATGATCAACAAACTCTGACCCAGGCTGTCGTGCAATTCGGCCGCGATGCGTTGACGCTCCTGTTCCTGCGAAGCGAGCAATTGACGTGAGAACCGCTCTTGCGCGACACGCGCATTATCCAATTGGTTCAGACGGAACCTGACCAAGCCAGCGATCCCGGCGGCTACGCCCAATCCGATCAGCGTGATGAACCACCACGTGCGATAAAACGGCGGCAGCACTTTAATGAGCAATTGCTGCCCCGTCTGATTCCACAAGCCGTCGCTGTTCGCCGCAATCACCTTGAAGGTGTAATTGCCCGGCGGCACATGCGGATAATAGGCCGTGCGCCGCGTGCCCGCGTTCACCCAATCCTGATCGAGGCCGACGAGTTGATAGCGGAATTGCAGATGTTCTGAGTTGATAAAACTCAGTGCGGTGTATTCGACCTCGAAGTTCTCTTGTCCAGGTTTGAGTTGCACTTCACGCTCAAAGGCGAGCGGCTTGCGGTCAACATTGAAGGCTTCGATCAACACAGGCGGCGGCTGCGGGTTTTGGTTGACGGTCGCCGGATCAATCACGGCCACGCCCTCCATCGTCGGGAACCACAGTTTGCCATCGCGTGCTTTGATGCCTGCGGGCCAGCGTCCGCCGTTGCATTCGACATTCAGCAAGCCGTCGCTTTTGCCGTAGGCGATCGAACTGATCGTCTTGATTTTGCCCGCTGCGAAATCATTCAGTTCCTGTTTGCGCACACGATAGATGCCGCGATTACAGCTCATCCAAAACCAGCCGTAATCATCTTCCAGAATTTGAAAAACGCCGCTATCAAATAGCCCTTCACGCGGCAAGTAAGACGTGAATTTCCCGTCCTTGAAGCGCCCCAAGCCGCCATCATACGTGCCAATCCACAACACACCGTCGCGGTCTTGATAGAGCGCCCGCACCGTATTGCTGGGCAAACCATCCTGCGCTGTCCAGGCTTTGAATTGCCCGTCTTTGTAATGCGTCAAACCACCATAGCTGCCAAACCAAAGACCACCCGCGCCATCAGGGATGACGACCTTTGTGTCGTTGCCTGCCAGCCCATCTTTGGTGGTGAAGTGCGTTGTCACGCCGTTTTCATAACGCAACACACCTTCCATCGCGCCGAACCAAAACGCGCCGCCGGTGTCTTCGTATATCGTCCAATAAGTTCGCAATACAGGCGGCGTAATTTTCGGGCTGACCGTTTCCACTCGTCCCGCGACCAAGCGCGAAACCTTATCAATCCCGCCCATCCACAAATTCCCCGCGCGATCCTGATACAACGATGACACCGTATTCCCAAACTGCTCCGTGCCCGTCGCAATGTTTTTGAAAGTCTGATCCTTGAACTGGAAAAGCCCGTTTGCCGCCGTTCCAATCCAGATTGCGCCATCGGCAGCTTCGTAAATCGGATAGACTTCAGTCCCCGTCAAACCTTGTGCTTTGGCGTAGGTCAGCACCGATTGTCGCCGCACGCGGTACAAACCGTTGTGCGCTGTTCCGATCCAGTAATTGCCTTCACGATCAGCAAACGCCACGATGATGTCCGCCAAATTGTCGAAGCCTTCCGGCATTTGCGGCGCGACCAATTGGCTTGCGCGTGATTCCAGCTCGGTGAGCCAGAGGCTGTTGTTGTTCCCCAGCGAAAACGCTTTGAGCGGGAATTGCCCGTAGACCAGCACCGATTTATTGCCTAACAAGCCATCCTGCTGGTCGAAAATTTTGATGCGATTTTGCGCATCAATACGGATCAAGCCTTTATCCCGTGAATAAAACCAGATGTCACCCTGGCGATCCCGCATTGGCGTGACACTATTGAAGTGATCCTTGCCATTCTGCGGTAGCAGCCAGGTGCGTTCCTGTCCGTTGAGAAAGAACGTCACTTCATTGTGAACCTTTGAGAAACACGGCAAGCGTTTCGCGTCATCTAAATGCGCGCTCGACATTCCATTGAGAGCGCTCGCTGGAGTAACCGTTGTCGGGACAAATTTTTGATCTACCCAACGCAGAATCATTTGCACATAAATGACAATCAGATTCCCCTGGCCATCGCCTCCGATGACCCCAACGGTATTGCCCGGCAATCCATTCGCAGTCGTGTAGGTGCTGAAGCGCCCCTGATGGAGGCGCGTGATGCCGCTATCCTCTGTGCTGGCCCATAAATCGCCGAAACCATCTTCGTAAAGCCAATTGAACCGGTTGCTGAGAATGCCCGGCGCATTGCTTTTGTTGAAGACGGTAAAGCGCACGCCATCAAAGCGCACCAGCCCGTCAAACGTCGTGAACCAGAGATAGCCATCGCGCGTTTGCACAATGTCGCGCACCGAGTTTTGCGGCAAGCCGTTGTCCGCCGTCCAATGATCGAAGCGATATTGCGCCTGGACCGCCGTGCTGAACAGCCAGAGCCAGAGCAAACAATAAAACCGGGTTAGACCTGCTCGTGCAGTCACCAAATAACACCTTGCGCTTGAGAGAAAACAAACGGATAGAGGGGGTGGGAAAACCGGCGGCACTCTAAAACAAAACGGGCAGGCCGACAATGACCTGCCCTTAGCAAACGTGATTTGGCTCCGTGCTTTCAGTGTGGCCCCGCAGGCCGGCCACCCGACTGTTCGCTAGGGTCGGCTCAATCGCAGGCCGTCGCTTGAGCACTGAATGAACCATGTGCTGGTGGCGGCCCACCACACCGTCACATCGGCCAGCCCGTCCTCGTCATAATCCCCCAGCGCCGCTTGATCAAGGAACCGCCAAGGCGGCTTCGATGATTTCGCCCGTGAATTTCTCTCCGTCAAGCGGCAGCGTTGGCGAGGCGCCGAGGCCCAAGTCCGCGCCTGTTTGATATTCGCCCGAAACAGTTCCTGGCTTGCCTGCTGCGCGGTCGCACGGCTGAACGCCTGTGCGTCAATACCCGCTTGGGCCGCGGCGGCTTGCCAGTTGTCATCACGATAATTTTCAGCCCGCGCCGCCAGATAAGCGCGATGCTGGTCGGGATAGTCGCGCGCCACGACGAGTTGCCGAATGTCTTCGTCAATTTCCGGCTGGCCGTGCAAGCTGTTGAAAACGACGCGCCCGGCGCGGCGCTCTTCGCCCGCGATGTAATTCGGCCAAAACTCAACCTGCTCGCCCAATTCCCGCACCAACGGCGCGACGGATTGTTCCGCCAGCACGCGAACGGGCCCTGGCTCGTGCGGCACGCGGCGGCAAAACCGGTAGAAAAAATTTCGTGGGGAAAGAAAATTTAGTTTGGCTGCTTCCTGGGTACGCCCGCGTCTTCACAGCAGTGGGCGTGCAGACTTGGCGCAAGACCGCTAGAGGCTGAAAGGAATCCCTCCGGCATCAATTGCTCTCACGCCAAGACCGCACGCTGGCAGCGGTGCGTACCCGGGTTGGCTCTGCTATACTCCGCCACGCAATCCCCACAATCCCGAAACAAGCGATGGCTTTCACTTCTCCACAAGAGATCACGCAACTGTTGCGCGCCTGGAATGGCGGCGACGCGGCAGCCTTGGAAAAGTTGACGCCACTCGTCTATCAGGAATTGCACCGGCTGGCGCACCGGCATCTGGCGCGTGAACAGCACGACTACAGCCTGCAAACATCAGCGTTGGTCAACGAAGCGTACTTGCGGCTGGTAGATGCGCAACAGGTAGATTGGCAGAATCGCGCGCATTTCTTTGGCGTCTCGGCGCGGCTGATGCGCCAGATTCTGGTGGATTTCGCCCGCCAACGCGACAGCCAGAAACGCGGCGGCGGGGTTTCAGTCATTGGTTTGGAAGATACACCGAATCAAGGCCTGGACATTGCCCAAGTCCCTAGCGCCGATCTGGTCGCGCTGGATGACGCGCTGAATTTGCTGGCCACGCTCAATCCGCGGCACAGTCAGATCGTCGAATTGCGCTTCTTCGGCGGCTTGGGTGAAGTGGAAATCGCCGAGGTGTTACAAGTCTCGGAACGCACCGTGCGCAGCGATTGGCGCATGGCGCGGGCCTGGTTGCAGCGCGAATTGTCGCGTGCCTGATGCGAGATAATGACTCCCGAACGGTATTTGGAAATCACCCGCCTCTGTCAGGCCGCGCTGGAATTGAACGCCAGCCAGCGCGCCGCTTTCCTGTCACAAGCCTGCGCCGGCGATGACGACTTACGCGGCGAAATCGAAGCGCTGCTGGCGGCGGACGCGCAAGCAAACAGTTTGATTGACAAGCCTGCGCTGGAAGTCGCCGCCAAGCTATTTGCGCGCGAACAGCGTTCACTCGCGGGCGAGCGGCTGGGCAATTATCAAGTGCTGTCGCGTTTGGGCGCGGGTGGTATGGGCGAAGTTTATTTGGCCGAAGACACGCGCCTCAAACGCAAGGTCGCGCTCAAACTGTTGCCCGCCGCGTTCACGCAGGACAGCGAGCGGGTCAGCCGCTTTGAACAGGAAGCACAAGCCGCCTCGGCGCTCAATCATCCAAACATCCTGACGATTTATGATTTCGGCCAGACGGCCACGGGGCAAGGCAGCTTGCATTACCTCGCCACCGAGTTTGTCGAAGGCCAAACGCTGCGCCAGCTTTTGCAAAGCGGGCCGCTGCCCGTCTCACCAGTCATCGAAATCGGCGTGCAATTGGCCGATGCACTGGCGGCGGCGCATCAAGCCGGGATTATTCACCGCGACATCAAACCCGAAAACATCATGCGCCGCCCCGACGGGTACGTGAAACTGCTTGATTTCGGCCTGGCCAAATTGACCGAGAAAGCGCACTCGCCAGCCCTGACTGACCCCGGCAAGGTGATGGGGACGGTGAGTTATATGTCGCCGGAGCAGGCGCTGGGCCAACCGTTGGACGCGCGCACAGATTTATTCAGCCTGGGCGTGGTGTTGTATGAATTGCTGACCGGGGCGCATCCTTTCACCGGCGCCAGCGAGGCAGCGGTTTATGACGCGCTCTTGCGCCAGCCGCCTGCGTCTTTGCGGCAATCGCAGCCTCATTTGTCCGCCGAACTGGAATGGATTCTCAAGCGTGCGTTAGAGAAAGAGCGCGAGTTGCGGTATCAGACGGCGGCGGATTTGAAAGCGGCCTTACTCGCGCTCAAACGCAATTCCGATGCAAACACCATCGCCGTCAACACCTCGAGCGCACAGCCTCGCGCGCCGCGCACAACCAAAAAGTTCGGACTGCTGAAAATTGCGGCGGCGCTCGTGGTGCTCATGGGCTTGGGTGTGGCTGGGCGGTGGTGGCAACGCGGCAAGCTTGAGGTGCGCAGCACTGCTACGCGCCCGCCAATTTCCTTTACCCGCCTGACTGCGCAAGCCGGGCAGGAGCTTTATCCCAGCCTTTCCCCGGATGGCAAACAACTCCTGTTTGTCGGTGACGAGTCTGGCAACCGCGACATCTGGTTGCAACGTGTGGGCGGCGCGACGGCACTCAACCTGACGCGCGATTGCATCGCGGAAGACACGCAACCCGCATTTTCGCCCGATGGTGAACAAATCGCGTTTCGCTCGGAACGCGACGGCGGCGGCATCTTTTTGATGGGTGCGACCGGTGAGAACCTGCGACGGCTGACCCATCAGGGATTCAATCCTGCCTGGTCGCCCGCAGGCAACGAGATTGTGTATGCCACCGGCTATTTCACCGATGTGCCTAATAATCGCAGTGCGCCGCCCAGTGCGTTGCACGTCCTCAATGTGCAGACAGGCACGACCCGCCAGTTGATTGAGGGTGACGCCGTGCAGCCCAACTGGTCGCCACACGGTCAGCGCATCGCGTACTGGGGGATTCATCGCGGCGGCCAGCGCGACATTTGGACGGTTCCCGCAGCGGGTGGCGTGCCTGTGCAAGTGACCAATGATGGTTCGGTCAATTGGAATCCGGTCTGGTCGCCCGATGGCCGTTATCTTTACTTTGCCAGTGACCGTGGCGGCAGCATGAATCTGTGGCGCGTGCCACTAGACGAACCGACCGGCCAAGTGCAGGACGCGCCCGAACCGGTGACGACGCCTGCCACCTATAGCGGCTTCATCAGCTTTGCGCGCGATGGCCGGCATCTGGTTTATGTGGAATCGAACTATCAAGTCAATTTGCAGGAAGTGGCTTTTGACCCCGTGAAGCTGCGCGTCGGCGGGACGCCGCAATGGATCACGCGCGGCGCGCGCATCGCCACGCAACAGCATGTTTCGCCGGATCAGCAATGGCTCGTCTTTGATTCACTGGGCAATCGGCAGGAAGACCTCTTCATCGTCCGCCGTGATGGCAGCGGTTTGCGCCAATTGACGAACGACCCGTTCAAGGAGCGTGCGCCGCGCTGGTCGCCGGATGGCAGGCACATCCTCTTTTTCACGGATCGCACGGGCCGCTATGAGCTGTGGCAGATTAACGCGGACGGCAGCGATGCCAAGCAATTGACCTTTACAACCGGGTCACAGATTCAAATGCCGCAATGGTCACCCGACGGACGCACCATTCTGTGCAGCTTGCAAAATCAACCACCGTTTCTGATGGACCCGGCGATTCCCTGGGCACAGCAAACACCGCAAGCGCTCCCGGCCAAAGGCTTCCCGGAAAATTTTTTGGTTTCATCCTGGTCAGCCGACGGACGGAAGTTGATCGGCTATCGCAACGGCATTTTTACTTACACGTTCGCCACGCAGCAATATGAACGGCTGGCCGATGCCGGCTACCTCCCCATCTGGCTCAATGACAATCGTCATGCGCTCTTTATCGCCACAGACAAACTCAACCTGCTCGACACCCAGACCCGGCAAATCATCGAAGTCCTCTCCGTTGCGCCGCGGCTGCTGAAATTTATCTCTGTCTCCAAAGATAACCGATTCATCAGCCTGAGCGTGGATACCAGCGAAGCCGACATCTGGCTGGCGGCGCTCACAGAAACACCTGCTCCCAAATAACGATGCGCCACCAACCAGAGCCTCCGGACAGCGCGCCAGTTGCGCCGCAATCGTGATTGGATTGTCAGCGCGCGCCAGCTTGTCACGAACACAAAAGCCGCTGGCCCGCACTTGCGCTTCAAACCAGGGTTGCAAAGCCCTCAAAACATCCGCCAAAGACCTCTGGCTGAGTCCCGATTCCCGGTTCCTGATTCCTGATAAACTAAAAATACCGGCTGATTGTCAATTTGTCAGGAATCGGGCGTCAGGATTCGGGAGTCAGCCAAACCGTTCGAGCGCTCTCGCTGGCGACTTTGCAAAAGCCCTGCGCTTCAAACCAACCAATGTGGCGCTGCTTTTCCACTCCCGCCTTCCGTGTTGTATCATCCGGCTTCCTACGCATCCGCTTTTATCCTCTAAAGGAGTTCGTCACCCGTGGCAATCGTCAAACCCTTTCGCGCGTTACGCCCGCATCCGGCCCAGGCGGCGCAGGTTTCCGCCGTCCCTTACGATGTCGTCAACATTGAAGAGGCGCTCCATCTGGCGAGCGACAATCCGCTCAGCTTCCTGCGGGTCTCGCGTCCTGAAATCGAATTGTCGGCAGGCCCCAATGGTATGGATGTATACGCCGACGCGGTTTACGCCCGCGCTGCCAGCAACTTTCAACGGTTGATCGAACAAGCGCCGCTCATCACCGAAGCCGAGCCGAGCTTTTACATTTACCGCTTGAAGATGGGCGAGCGCACACAAACGGGTCTGGTCGCCTGCTGCGCGGTGGATGAATACGACAGCGACATCATTCTGAAACACGAACGCACCCGCAAAGACAAAGAGGATGACCGCACGCGCCACATCCTCACCTTGCGCGCGCAAACTGGCCCCGTCTTCACCACTTATCGCGCCGATGCGACAGTGAACACGTTGACCGAAGCCAGCACGGCCAGTGCGCCACTCTTTGATTTCGTCGCGGCGGATGGCGTCGCCCATACGATCTGGCTGGTGCCGGTCGAACAGAATGCGGCCTTCGTCAACGCCTTTGCCGAAGTCCCCAAGCTTTACATCGCCGACGGTCATCACCGCGCCAAAAGTGCCAGCCGCGCGCGCGAAGAATTGAAACAACAGAATCCGCAACACAACGGACAAGAGGAATACAACTTTTTCCAATGCGTGCTCTTCCCTGCCGACCAGTTGCAGATTCTGGCGTATAACCGCGCGGTCAAAGATTTGAATAGCTATTCGGTGCAAGAGTTTTTGAATGAAGTCGCCGGGAGCTTTGAGATCACGCCGGACGCCACGCCCGTGCCCGCCAAACAGGCGCGCTTTGCGATGTACTTAAACGGGCGCTGGTATGGGTTGAAGTTGCGTAATGACATCACACGTTCGTTCGACATTACTGACCAACTGGATGTGAGCGTGCTGCAAAATCATTTGCTGGCGCCGGTGCTGGCCGTGCAAGACCCGCGCACCGACAAACGTATAGACTTCATCGGCGGCATTCGCGGCGCCGCCGAGCTGGAACGCCTCGTCAACGAAGGCCAAGCTGCCGTCGCCTTCTCGCTTTTCCCGACCACGCTGGACGACCTGATGAACGTCTCGGACGCGGGCGAAATCATGCCGCCCAAATCCACCTGGTTTGAACCGAAGCTGCGCGATGGTTTGTTGAGTCACTTGATATAGGGACTAGGGGCTTGGGGTTAGGGGCTGCTGTTTGAGTTCCACCCCTAGCCTCTGCCCCCTCTTCCCTGACCTCTATGAAAGTTTTGATTGCAGATAGATTCGAGCAAAGCGGCCTGGATGGCTTGGAAGCTCTCGGCTGTACGGTGATTTATAACCCCGGACTGAAAGAGGAGGGGTTGGCCAATGCGCTTTCTGAATCGCAAGCCGAAGTGCTGGTCGTGCGTTCGACCAAAGTCACCGAAGCCATGCTCGACGCCGGGCGTTTGAGCCTGGTCGTGCGCGCGGGCGCGGGCTTCAACACGATTGACGTGAAGGCAGCCTCGGCGCGCGGCATTTACGTCTCGAACTGTCCGGGCAAAAATTCGATTGCGGTGGCCGAACTGGCAATGGGTCTGCTGCTGGCGCTGGATCGGCGCATCGCCGACAACGTCGCCGATTTGCGCGCGGGCCAGTGGAACAAGGGCGAATACGGCAAGGCGCGCGGCCTATATGGCAAAACCATCGGCCTGATCGGACTGGGCCAAATCGGACGCGAGATGATCATGCGGGCACGCGGCTTCGGCTTGCGCGTCATCGGCTGGAGTCGCAGCCTGACGCCCGCAGCCGCCGAATTGCTGGGCATCACCTTTCGCCAAACCATCGCAGAGGTCGCCGATGACAGCGACATCCTGAGCGTGCACCTGGCGCTGACGCCCGACACGCGCGGCATCATCAATGCCGAGGTGTTCGACGTGCTGAAACAAGGCGCCTATTTCATCAACACCTCGCGCGCCGAGGTCGTAGACCAAACCGCGCTCGCCAACGCCATCAAACACAAGGGCCTGCGGGTTGGATTGGACGTGTTTGCCACAGAACCCGCCGGGGCAACCGGCGCATTCACCGACCCCATCGTGCAATTACCGAATGTTTACGGCACGCACCACATCGGCGCTTCGACCGAACAGGCGCAAGAGGCCATCGCCGCCGAAACCGTGCGCATCATCGGCGCGTTCAAAGAAACGGGCCGCGTGCCCAACGTCGTCAACCTGGCTGACAGCACCCCCGCGACCAACTTGCTGGTCGTGCGCCACCGCGACCGCCCCGGCGTGCTGGCTCACGTGTTGAACGAAATTCGCGCCGCGCACATCAACGTCCAGCGCATGGAAAACATCGTCTTCGCGGGCGCGGAAGCCGCAATTGCCCGCATCGAATTGGATGGCCCCTTGCACGACGCCACGCTGGAACGGGTGCGCGACGGCAATGAGGATATTATTGAAACAGCATTGCTTGTTCTTTGAACCACATGCTGAAGAAGAAGAACGCTTGCAATTCAGCAACGTGAGTAAATTCGGAGTGTTTCAACGCGAAAATCATGGCTAAGCATAGGAACCGGACTATACCTAAAAGTTTTTCTCAACGGTTAGTAACTTTGATCTCCGAGTCTGAATTTATCCGGTTTGAACACATTCTTGGAGAGCCAAACTTTTTTAGAATTGTTGGGCGAACTCATTATGAACGGTGGCATTCTTGCTTTTTAGGCTGGCTATTAGACCCCGGCGGGTCACACCTCTTATCGAACTACACCTTGATCCGGTTTTTACTGCTCTTGACTGACGAAAGGTGCTTGAAGCCAATAACGGCCCAAAGCCAAAACTTGCTCGACATATTACCAACACTGGAGTTTAACGATGTCGAGGTTACACCTAACGAATACGTGTCAACTGAGACTAGCATACAGGGGGTTGGCAGATTCGATATTTTCCTAACTGCCACTTATCAAAACACTCTTGGCTCCAATGGCAAGATAAATATCATTTTCGAGCTAAAGATTGACTCAAAACCGAACGGAGAGCAGTCAAGAAAATATGCCGACTGGCTGCTTTCAAATCATCCAAATGACTCAAACTTTTTAGTTTACTTGCTACCGAAACTCGGCCAGTCCTCTGAAGAGACCGTAGATGATAACAGGTGGCATTGCATCAACTATCAACTATTAAACGACAAGTTGCTATTACCATTATTGGATCACCCAAGTCTCAACGACAAAGTTAAGCCTTTTGTTGTTCAATACCTAAAAAATCTAAAAAGCCGGTACAGAGGGATAAAAATGGCTATTACCAATGAAGAAAAGAAAATGGCTATTGCCTTGTACGAAAAATACAGCGACGTATTTGACTCCATATACGACGCGCTGTTTGCTGAAGGAATAATTGACTACAGCACTTCTGACATACAAGAACCGAAAGGTAGAGTCGCAGGACGTATTGCGGCTAAGGTAGACGGGAAGGTGTTTTCGAGTGAAAATTTAAGACTGTTGTTTTCAGATGTCTTAAAGTATTTGGTGGATAAAGACCTTATCAAAAAACTTCCCTTGCCATGGGGAAGTACAAAACAATGATATATCATCACCAACGAAGATCAGCCCGTTCACCCTAATGGCAGAAACTTTTTTTATCCTGTTAAATACAATGGCTACACTTTAGAAAGTCACTATGCTCGCGAGAGGGGGCTACAGGTACTTAAAGACTTGTGCGAAAAGCTCGAAATCGATTTTGAGCCAATTGAAACGTAGCTTTATCCGTGATGCATCATGAACATTTCGCCCAGTCAAAATTACAATACCTACTTAAGCAAACACGTCACCAACCCGCTCCATCAAGCTAGGATGAGCGCCCTAAATGAGTTGAGCTTGACGAGTCTTCTTATGGCGCAAAACCCATATCTTTTGCAATCTAAGAAAGTCACGAACATAAAGCCGATCTGGGAGTTGGTTAAGGCCCTCATTGATGCCTTTCTCTTCTCGCAAGAGGAAGTAATTCTTGACAACTTGCTCAAGGGGTTCGCTATCCAAATCTCTAAAACTTTATACGGCGGCTTCAAGTCGTCGTTGAAAAGCGTTGACCTGGAATTCGAGCGCGACGGCCTATACCACATTGTTGGTATCAAGTCCGGCACGAACTGGGGTAATAGTGATCAGATCAATCGTATGCGCGACGACTTCAAAACCGCGCGTGAGTTGCTGCGTGAACGCGGCTTGGAGCAGGAAATCATTGCCGTCAATGGCTGCATTTATGGCAAAGACCGCAAACCTTTCAAAACTCACCAAGACCCCGACAAGCAATACTTCAAGTATGCGGGCCAGGAATTTTGGCGCTTTATTTCCGGCGATGACCAACTATACCGCGAGATCATCACGCCGATTGACCAGGAGGCGCGGCAGAAAGACGAGGTCTTCAAAAAAGCCTACGCCGCTAAGATCAACGAAATGACCCAACAATTCAGCGCCCAATTTATGACCCCGGATAATCAGATTGATTGGCTTAAGCTGATTGATTTTGTTTCCAAACGCGAAGCGGCGGGTTAGTCCTGTGCCTTTGCTCATTTCTTTAAAAGGAGTTTTCATTCTCATGACCGAACGTGTTTTCAACTTCAGCGCCGGCCCTGCCGTGCTGCCTGAAGCCGTACTCAAACAAGCGCAACAAGACCTCTTCGCCCTGCCCGGTGTTGGCATGTCCGTGCTCGAAATCAGCCACCGCTCGGCGGCCTTTGAGCAAATCATCGCCGAGGCCGAAGCCGACCTGCGCGCGCTGTTGGCGATTCCCGACAATTACAAGGTGCTCTTCCTGCAAGGCGGCGCGAGCATGCAATTCACGATGGTGCCGATGAATCTGCTGTCCAAAAGCGCGAGCGCCGATTACCTGACAACCGGCAGTTGGGGCCAGGCCGCAGTCAAAGAAGCTAAGAAGCTGGGCACGGTGCGCGAAGCCGCCAACACCAGCGACACCAACTTCAACCGCCTGCCCAACGCCGAAGAGATCAAGCTTGATCCGCAGGCGGCCTACGTGCATTTCACCTCGAACGAAACGATCTTCGGCGTCGAGTTTCAGGAAGAACCGCATTTCGGTGACGCGACGCTGGTCTGCGATATGTCCTCGAACTTCATCAGCAAGCCGGTGGATGTGGCGCGTTACGGCTTGATTTACGCGGGCGCGCAAAAGAATGCCGGCCCGGCGGGCGCGACCATCGTCATCGTGCGCGAAGACTTGCTGGCCAGCGTGCCGGAAGGTTTGCCCGCGATGTTGGATTACCGGAACCTGGCCAAGAACGGTTCGATGTACAACACGCCGCCCTGCTTCGCGATTTACCTCTGCGGCTTGGTGTTCAAGTGGGCGCTCAACGAAGGCGGATTGGCGGCAATGCAGGCAAAGAACGCGGCGAAGGCGAAGATTCTGTACGATGCCATTGACGCTTCGGACAATTACTATCGCGGCCACGCCCAACGGGATTGCCGCAGCCTGATGAATGTCACCTTCCGCCTGCCCAGCGAAGACCTCGAAAAGAAATTCATCAAGGAAGCCACCGCCGCCAAGCTGGACGGGCTGAAAGGCCATCGCTCGGTGGGTGGGTTGCGCGCTTCGATTTACAACGCGTTTCCACAGACGGGCGTGGAGCGGCTGGTGGAGTTTATGGGCGAGTTTCAGAGGAACAACGGGTAACTAGAAGTGTCAGTAGCTCGACAGCGTACACGACAATGATAACGATGATATTTCGAAAAAAACCGGCTTTGATGTATGGGCTGGCGATGTTCATCGCGCTCGTCGGCATGTTCGACGCGCTTTATCTCACCGTCCAGCACCTAACCGGCAAAAGCGTCAAATGCTCCGTCACGCACGGCTGCTCGGTCGTGCTCAGCAGTGCGTATGCCACTATTGCGGGCATCCCAACGGCGGCGTTTGGCATATTGGCGTATTTCACGGCGTTCAGTTTGGCGACGCTGGCGGCGTTTGGTTACGGCTGGGCGCGCCTCGGATTGCTGGCGGTCGTCGTGCCGATGGTGTTGACCTCGCTCTGGCTGTTTTATTTGCAAGCCTTCGTGCTGCACGCCTTCTGTCAGTTTTGTTTGCTGTCGGCGGCACTGACGGTGCTGCTGACCTGTCTGGCGCTCGTGGGCAAATTCAAAGTACCTGCGCCTGCGCGGGACGTTTGACCACGACATTCCACTACACAAATGCAAAGAGCACGCAGAGGCCTTCACCGCCCTTTCGTGCTCTTTGCATTTGTGCGGCAAAGCCTTGAAGTTATTTGCGCGGCGCCAGGCGCAGATTAATTTCTTTGCGCAACTCTTCCAACGTGAACTTTTCGTTGGGGACCTGCACGCCATTCAGAAAGAGCGTCGGGGTGGAATCCACTTTCAACGAGGTGGCGCGTTGCATATCCGAAGCAATCTGGGCGCGCACGGCGGGGCTATTCACATCGCGCTTGAACTTTTCCATATCCAGCCCGATCTGGTGCGCGTAATCCATGGCAATCGGCGAAAAATCCTCCACTTCACTCCAGACCTTCTGCGTGTCATAGAGCAGGTTATGCATGTCGGCAAAACGCCCCTGCAGCGCGGCGGCCACCGAGGTCATGGCGGCCGGCACCGCGTTCTTGTGAATCTGGCTGAGCGGGAAATGATAGAAAGACAATTGCATGCGCCCGCCGAATTCGTTCTTCAGCGATTTGAGAATGGGGTGCAACGCGCCGCAGGGCGGGCATTGATAATCACCGAATTCCTCAATGGCGACGACATCTTTTTTCACCAGCGCAGGCGTCGGACTCAGTTCGGTTTTGGCCGCGCCTTTCGCGGGCGTTGCAGCAGGACTGCCGCTGGCGGCGGGGGATTCGATTGGTTGCGGTTTGGGCGAAGACGCGCTGAATAACCAGGCGCCCGCGCCCACGATGACTAACAGCGTGACGCCGATGATGACAAAGGGTAAATAGCGTTTCATCTAATTCGATCCTGTGAATAAGGTGCAGGCCGTAAGGATGACCTGTGGTGCGGCATACCTTACTGCAAGCGGCGCAATTCTCAAAGTTCCACCCAGCTTGAAAAGCTACGCTTGTGTAACCATTTTTTCTGGTGAAGCGCTCGGCCCAATCGCTGGCGCCAGTGGCCGCCAGCAAGCAGCGGTTTGGGGTTCATTGCGGCAGGTGTACGTAACGGTAAAGCGCGCTGGCCAGTAGCAACGTGAGCAGCAACCATGCGCCGAGTTGTTGGGTGCGGGTGAAATTCATTGTGGAAACAAGTTCGTAGTACCGGCTGTGGCCGGAAACCTTTACGCTTTCAGCTCTCCGGCTAAAGCCCAATGAGGTTGAATTAGCAATGTCCGACAAGCTGCCAGCTTGTCGGCGACTCCGAATTTACACAATTGGAAGCCTCGACAAGCTGGCAGCTTGTCGGACATTGCGGCACGCGGCGCTTAATTCAACCTCATTAAGCTAGCGCCGGTACTACGAACGTTTGCTATTTCTTTGTATCCGCGGCTTCCCACTCCGCGCGCGTGAGCGGGTTGACTGGTTCCAGCTTTTTGCCGGTCAGCGTGGCGTTAAGCTTGGCCAAATCCTTGGCGGCCCAATCGTCAAACGCTTTGACCACATCGGCCAACTCGCGGGCCAATGCGTCGGCGCGTTCGATCTGGGTTTGCGCGGGGCGGCCTTCGTAAAAAACCACGTCCGAATAAAGACTCGCCAGGTATTCGCGCAACCGTTCTTCGCCGGTGATCGCACCGCCCTCTTTGGTGGCGACGATTTTCTTGCGCAATTCGTCGGCTTGGGCGGCGGCGGCTTGCAATTGCGCGCGCAGCGGATCGCTGACCGGAAGCTGCGCCGCGCGCTCTTCCAGTTTGAGCCGGGCGCTGTTGATGCGTTCGACGGCGAAGGTCATTTCGCTGAGTTGGGCGTGCAGCTTCAGCGCCAGGTCGAATTGGGCTTTGCGATCCGCCGCGCTGTGTTTGGCGCGCGGGTCTGCCGTGATTTGCAGTTGCGTGGTGTAAACGTTTTTGTCTTTGGTCAGCTTGACTGTATACATACCGGGCAACAGACGCGGGCCGACGCCGGGGCCAGCCGCCGTCGCACCGGGCGGCGTTTTGGGCGGCGGCACACGCATGCCCCACAACGCGCGATTCAAACCGCGCCGCTTGCTGCTGGGCAGTGTGCCGAGCGATTTGCCGGATGCATCAAAGATTTCGAGTTTCAGATCGCCGAAGATGTGGCGTTTGCGCTGGTAATAGGTGATGACGGCCTCGCCGGTCGGATTCGCGCCGACAAAGGCCGCATCGCCATTGACCCAGCCGCCAAACGCCAGCAACTTCTGTTCAGTGGGCCGCGCCTGCACGAAACCCGCTTCCTGCGCCAGCAGCGCGGGCGTCAACGCGCGCAACGGCGTGATGTCGTCCACGATCCAAATGCCGCGCCCATGCGTGGCGATGACCAGATCGTGTTCGCGCGGGTGAATTGCCAAATCGCGCACCGCGACGTTGGGCAAGTCGCCGCCTTTGTACTGCGCCCACTGCTGGCCGCCATCGAGCGTTATCCACAAGCCGAACTCGGTGCCGACAAATAGCAAATCACGGTTGACCAAATCTTCGCGCACGACGTGCGCATAGCCACGAACACCCGCGTCATTTGCTACCAGCTTCGTCCACGTCTGGCCGAAATCGGTGGTCTTAAAAACATAAGGCCGCAGATCGCCGAAGGTGTGCAAATCGAACGTTGCGTAAACCGTGCCTTCGTCAAAGTGGCTGGCATCCAGGTATGAGACCCAGGCGTTTTTGGGCAGCCCCGCAATGTTGGCGACGACGTTCGTCCACGTCTTGCCGCCATCGCGCGTTAGTTGCAGATTGCCGTCATCAGTGCCCGCCCAGATTACGTTGGCGTTCTTGGGCGATTCGGCGATGGCATAAATCGTCGTGTGCATCTCGGCGGCGGAATTGTCGGGCGTGATGCCGCCGGATTGTTCCTGCTTCTGTTTTTCGGGATCGTTGGTCGTCAGGTCGGGCGAGATGCGTTCCCAGCTTTGGCCGTGATCGCGCGAACGAAACAGAAATTGCGCGCCCAGGTAAAGCACGCCTTGCTGCGTCGGACTGAGATGGATCGGCGTGTTCCAATTCCAACGCAGCTTGCCTTCTTTGTACTGCGGCAGCGGTTGCACGGGACGCGCTTCAAACGTCTTGCGATTCACGCGCGCGATGTAACCGCCCTGCGATTCGGAATAAACATAATCGGCGTCGCTGGGATCAGCGAAGACCCAGAAGCCGTCACCGCCGCCCACGTTTTCCCAACGGCCATTCGTGATGCCGCCCGGGTATTGCGAATCGCCGACCCACGAACTGTTGTCCTGCAAGCCACCGTAAATGTGATAGGGCCGGTCGTTGTCCAGGCTGACGTGATAAAACTGCGAGACGGGCAGGTTCTCCGCCTTCCACCACTTGTTGCCGCCGTCGTAGGAGTACCACAAACCGCCGTCATCGCCCGCGATCAGATGATCGGTGTTCGCCGGATCAATCCACACATCGTGATGATCGCCGTGCGTGCCGCCGCCCGAAATGCTGCTGAAGGTTTTGCCGCCATCGGTGCTGACGATCAGGTTGTAGCCTTCCTTGTAAACCTTGTTCTCATCCTGCGGGTCTACGATCAGGTTGGCGAAGTAAAACGGGCGCACGATCACGCCCGGACTGCGGTCGAGCAACTGCCACGTCTTGCCGCCATCAGCCGAACGATACAATCCGTCTTGCGGGATGACGGCTTCGATGGTGGCGTAAACGACATTCGGGTTGGATGGCGCGACCGCGATGGCCACGCGCCCCCAGGGCTTTGGCGGCAAACCTGTGGCGGTTTCGGTTTTCAATTCATTCCACGTCGCGCCGCCGTCGGTGCTTTTGAAGAGGCCGCTGCCACTGGGAACTTCGGCAGAATCGCCGCCCGAACGAAACGTCCAGCCTTTGCGGCGGAAATCCCACAGCCCGGCATAAATTGTTTTCGGGTTCTGTTTGTCCAGCGAGATCATCGAACAACCCGTTGAACGATTTCCACCTTTCAACACTTGCGCCCACGTCTTGCCGCCATCGGTGGTTTTGTAAAGGCCGCGCTCATCGCTGTCGCTCCACAGTTTGCCCGGCGCACAGACGTACACAGTGTTGGTGTCGGATGGGTCAACGGCGATCTTGGCGATGCGCTCGGTATCTTTCAGCCCGACGTTCGTCCAGTTTTCGCCGCCGTCAATTGATTTATAAACGCCATCGCCAACGGATGTGCTGTTGCGCGTCCACGGTTCGCCCGTGCCCGCCCAGATGACTTTGGGGTTTTTCGGATCAATCGTGATGGCGCCGATGGATTGCACCGGCTGTTTGTCGAATACCGGCTTGAAGGTCGTGCCGCCATTGACCGACTTCCACACGCCGCCGCTGGCCGAGCCGACATAAACCGTCAGCCGTTTGCCTTCCTGCACGGCGTCGAGCGCGGCGATGCGCCCGCTCATGGTGGCCGAGCCGATGTTGCGCGCGCCCAAGCCGGAGATGGTTTCGGAATCAACTTTGATGGCGGGTTTGACGGCGGGTGTTTGGGCGAGAATAGGCCCACAAAACACCAACAAAACAGTGGCCCAGAGCATAGTCTTCAGCGTCAGGGGCTTTGTGGATTTCAGCCCGTGAACGCGGGCGGCAGCATAAAGCCCAGGGTGTAGCGCGACAGCGCGAAACCCTGGGAACGGTGACGAAAAACCAGCCAGCCCGCGAACGCGGGCGGCAGACTTTGGCTCAGCAAACAATCTCTGTCGCCCGCTTCGCGGGCTTACGAACTCGCTTGGACGCCTACCTGGGGTTGCGGCTGCGCCTTCACCCCAGGCTTTATGCTGTCGCCCGCCTTCGCGGGCTGCGAGACCTTCATGCACAGACAGATTGCGGTCATTATCCAAACGCGGAATCATTTGCTCTTCCCTCCCTCTGACTGAGTCGGTTTGGCGACCGGCGCTTTGAACCGGCTATCATCCAGCGCCATGTTCGCTTCGATCTTTGCGTAAGTGATCTGCGATTTGTTTGGGCTGCCTTTCAACCCGCTCTCAAATGAAAACGGGAAATAAACACCCGCGACCTCTTTGTAATCGCCAAGCACGGTTTCCGATTCCTGTTCGGCCCCGCGCACGATGCGCTTGGTTTCGATCTTGATCGGCACGTAATAATCCGTGTCCATGAAGTAATAACTCACATCGCCGTTTTTGAGCGTCACCTTGAGTTTATAGGTGTCGGTGCCTTCGATGGGTTCGGTGCCGGCGAATTCGACCTTGTGGCCTTTCTGCCGGTAATTGACGAGCGGCCCGTCGAAGTCAGCGTCTTCGACAATGCTCTTCAGTTCTTCTTCGCTGAGCGATTCGACATCTTTTTTGCCGCCCCAGGGTTCGATCTTCCAGCCGGTCTTGCCGTCATACGCATTCACGCCAGTCATGCCCTGAAAGGTGAATTCTTCGCGCACCAATGCGCCGCGTTTATTTTCCTGCACGACGACCGCTTCAAACCCGCCACCACCGGTGAATTTGCCGGTGCGGCGCAGCGTTTTGAGCGCTTCGAGCTTGGGCGCGCCGCCGATGGTTTTGAGGTACTTGGCAATGATCTCGTCAGCGGTTTGCGCGGCGGCGGGCAGGGCGAACAGCGCCAACCCTGCCAAGGCGAGTAAACATTTCCGCATAAGCTTGCTCCTTGTTGTGATTGCGTGCGGTGACTTGCGCACAACTGGTAATGAAAATTCGAGACTGCTCAATCAACCCGGCGCAGTATGAGCAATGGCGGCGGCATCAAGCAACCAGGGAAGCCCAGGAAAAGCTCTGACAAGCGCGAATGCGCCGATCTTTTGCATGCCCAATTCCACATTCCCCACTCTCCTTTCCAAAGCAGCGTGGCAATCTTCCGCCGGTTTTGCCATTCAATGCACGGTCAGGGTGCTAGTACTCCATCAAGCTGAAAATGAGGGATGTAGGGCGGGATTTAATCCCGCCCTACATCCCGGATGCGCTCTCAGCATCCATCACTTACAGCTTGATGGAGTACTAGATCAGTTTGCACTTGCGTGTACGGGAAACTTCATGCGCCGGGACAGTACCGCGCGCGTGAGCAAGCGGTGTTGCTGCGTGAGACCTCTGCGTGTACAGGGCGAGCGCCGCTTGCTCACGCGCGCGGTATCGTCCCGCTGTCCCACCCCGTACACGCAATTGCAAACCGATCTCAGCGTCAGTTCGTTCATAGCTCAACTTGCCTTCAACAACTGCGCTGCCTGCCGTTCCGCTTCGGCAATGATCTCCGGCTCGAAGCCGAAGCCCGGCAACCAAATCGTATTCGATTGCGCGCGCCACCACGTCCATTGGCGTTTGGCGTAATGCCGCGTGTCGAGTTTCATCTGTTCGATGGCCGACGCCAGCGTGCGCGCGCCTTGCAGATATTCGACAAAGCGTTTGTACCCGTGCGCCTGAAAGGCCTTGGCGTCGAGCGGCACCCCGGCGGCCACGAGCCTTTCGATTTCGGCCAGCAAGCCGTTGGCGACCATCAGGTCTACGCGGCGATTGATGCGGTCGTACAACACCTCGCGCGGCGGTTGCAGCACGAAATAATGCAGCCGCGTGGCAAATGCCGTTGGCGCTTCCGGCGTTTGCGCTTGCCAGTAAGAAAGTGGCTGGCCGGAGGAGAAATAGACTTCGAGCGCCCGCGTGACGCGCGACCAATCCTTGGGCGCGAACCTGGCGGCGAGCGGCGGGTCAACGCGCTGCAACAGCCGATGCAAATGTTCCGGCCCCTGGCGGTCGAGCAGTTTGAGCAAGCGCGGGCGCAACCGTTCGTCAATTTCCGGCGCGGCAAAAAACTGCGTCGTCAGCGCGCGCAGATAAAACCCCGTCCCGCCCACCAGCCAGGCGGTCTTGCCGCGCGCCTCGATGTCGGCGCTGACGGCGCGCGCCTGTGCGGCCCAGGCCACGGCGGTGAAATTCGCGGTCGGTTCGACCAGATCAATCAGATGATGCGGAATGCCTTGCTGCTCTGCCGGCGGGACTTTGGCGGTGGCGACATATAGGCCGCGATAGACCTGCACCGAGTCGCAATTGATGACTTCGCCGTTGAAACGCTGGGCGAGCGCGATGCCCAAATCGCTTTTGCCTGAAGCGGTCGGGCCAACGATGGCGATCAGGGGTTGGTTGTGCGGCGTGGAAGTCACAAAGGCAGGTGTTCGTAATGGGAAAGCAAGCGGGCGACGAAAACATCCAGCGACAGCCAATCGTCCCATGTTTGGCTGCGATGCGCGGCATCGCAGATTGCAACTGCGGAATCAACGACTCGCCATTTGTTGCCCGAACCGGCTCGCGCCCGCTTGCAGGAAACTGACGAACTCCTGCTTGTCGCGCGTCAGGCCAGGAAACTTGGCGAGCGTGTTGCCCTCCGGCGTGATGACGACATAGAGCGGTAAGGCGACTGTGTTGAACTTGGTGGACATCAATTCGGCGTTTTTCACATCACCCGCTTCGTGTTCGGGCGTTTCGCGGTCAGTGTAAAGTTCGGCGAGCACGAATTTTTCCAACTCTTTGCGCACCGCCGGATCGGGAAACATGTTCTTTTCCATCCAGCGGCAATTGGTGCAAGTCACGCCGGTGAAATTCAAAAAGACCGGCTTGCTCTCGGCCTTGGCTTTCGTCACGGCAGCGTCATAACTCTCCAGCCAGGCGTGCGCATTCGCATTGGCCGTGGTTGTGCCGCCGCCGCCGTTCAAGGTGTTATAAATCGCCGCGCTGGTTGTATCCGGCGGCAGCCACGCATCCAGTTCGCCGAGCGGCGCGCCGAACAAGCCGGTCAGCAAATAGAAACTCGTCCCCAGAAAGAATACGCCAGCGAGCATGCGTTGCACGCTCAGCGTCTTCATAGGCGAATCCAACGGCAGTTGGAATTTGCCGAACAGATACAATGCCGCGCCCAAGGCCAGCCCAATCCACGCCGCCAGCACCAGGTTGCGCGAAACCGTATTCCAACCCCAAACCAGATCAACGTTGCTCAAAAACTTGAAGGCCGCGCCGATTTCCAAAAAGCCCAGCACGACCTTGACGCTGTTCATCCAGCCGCCCGATTTGGGCAGTGCTTGCAGGAAGCGCGGAAAGAGCGCGAACAAAAAGAACGGCGCGGCAAAGGCTGTCGCAAAGGCCGCCATCCCGATCACCGCCCAAAACCAATCGCCTTGTGTAGCGTAGATCAGCACCGAACCAACAAACGCCGTCGTGCATGTGAACGAGGTCAGCGTGAAGGTCACGCCCATCAGGACGGTCGCAAACAGCGTCGAATCCTGCGATTGCTTATCCAGTTTGGTCAGCAGTGCCGAAGGAATGCGAATCTCGAACATACCGAATAGGTTCAGCGCAAAGACGACAAACAGCGTCGTCAAAAACAGATTCATCCACGGATTCGCCGCCAGTTTATTCAGCCCCGTCGGCCCCGCGATCAGCGCCAACGCCAGTCCCAGCACCGTGTACGTCAGGATGATGCCCAGGCAAAAAATCACGGCATCGCGCATCGCTTTGGCGTGCGAATCGTGTTCGCGTTTGGTGAACACCGAAACCGTGATCGGAATCATCGGGAAGACGCAGGGCGTCAACAGCGCCAGCAACCCCGCGCCCAGGGCGAACCAGAGATAACCCAGCAACCCGCGCTTTTTCAGATCATTTGTCAGGTCGGGCGTCAGATTAGGCGTTTGGGCGGAAGGTGCCGTTGGTGGTAGTTGATTGCTCGTAACCGGCGCAACGCTGGCCGCAGATGCGCTCGGCGAAGGTTCCGCCGTAGCGGCGGGTGAAGCGCTCGGCGTTACACTGGGCGTCAATTTTGGCGTCGGGCTGGCGCTGGCAATTTGTGCTGGTGCGGGCGCGGGTGTCAGCGCCGCCGCCACAATCGTTGCATCCAGCACGAGCGGTACTTTTTTCGGCGGCAGGCATTGATGCTCATCGCACACCTGATAAGTGAAATTGACCGTCAGCTTTTGCGCGCCCGCCGCCGCGTCCGCCGCCAGTTTGACCGGCTGCGTGATCGTCACGGCATTCTCAAAGGTCTGGGTATTGATCTCGAAGTTCGGATCGAAGGCGGTCTTCGGTTTTGGCTGTTGCGGCGCGCCATCGGCCTTGAACGGGCCGCTCTCATCCACGGCCACTTTCATTGCGCGCGGCGGCGGCGGTTGCGTCAGCGCATAGACGTGCCAGCCCGGTTCGAGTTTGAGATTGATCAGCACTTTGGCCTTACCGCCCGCTTTGACTTGCGCCGGTTCCAGCGTGGAAGTAAGGGCGACCGGGTTCAGGCCCTGCGCCGCGGCGGGCAGCGCCAAGGCCAAAAGGGCGAACACAACGCGCGCGAATTGCTGCATACGATTCATAAAGTTGCTACCTCAGCTTGAGTGCGATGGGGTCAGGTGCTGGATTCTATCTCGCCGACTGCCTGCGGCGCTGTCAGTCAAGCTACAAAGTGTATGCCGAAGACAACGACGCGGCAACCTGTCGCTACAAGCTACCGCGTCGAATGCTACGTTGCGATGATCGCGCGTTATTTCCCAGCCCGCTGTTCCATCATCTTGGCAAAACGCTCGCGCATCATGTTCACACGCGCCTCACCATTCGGAGCCGCCTTGACCAGCTTTTCCAAACTGACCAGATATTGCGGCCCAAAAAGCTTGCGCAAGTCTTCGATCAAGTGGCCGATCTTGGCCCAGATGGCGAAAAACTCGCCATTGGTGTCGAAAAACAATTCGCGATCAATCGCGCCGTGATTGACCATCGCCGCGGCCATTTCCCAATAACTGGTCGCCTGGCGGAAGTAAGCATTGAGTTCGGGGTGTTCCCGGTCGGCAAACAACGCCTGCACGTCGGCCATGCTTTGCGGGAAGAATTCCATGATCGTGAAGTTGCGTGCCCTGCGCATCGTCGCTTCGGTGCGCAGTTCATAAAGTTTCAGAATCAGTTCAGCGTCTTGAGCGGTTGCCATTTGCTTGTCTTTCTCCAGTTATCGGCCAGTTATCGAGTTGATGTTTGGGTTTCAGCGTTGTGCGCCGCACGAGCTGCGATGAGTTCGCGCAACGCTTGGTTGACCGCCTCCTCATTAGGAAAGGCGGTAGCAACATCAGGCGCGAGTCTTACGAAACGTCGGCGCGTTTCATAGCCAGCCTGACGAGCCGCTTCACGCATTGCCGCAATGTCGTACTCAGGTGCGATGTCGTCTTCCAGGTCGTAATCGTCGTCAGTCAATATAGTTACTTCGTGCTGCATAGTACTCAAGCTCCTCTCGCCGGGTTGCTAATCTGACACTGATGATTCGTGTAACATTCCTACGTTCTGTGTATATCACAGCCAAGACGCGCCCGCGCTCGGACATTCCTAAACACAAGAAACGAATCTCGCCCACAGAGTGTGCCAAGTCCGGGAGGTTCTCTTGAAACGGATCATCAAAGATTGTCTGCGCTTCCGTAAAGGAAATGCCATGTTTCACCAGATTATACTCAGCCTTAGACTCGTGCCACTCAAATTTCATTACAACCCTGCCTTGCGTCAGAGATTGATGTAATTCGGCCCGCCACCACCTTCCGGCGTCACCCAATCAATAATCTGGTACGGATCCATAATGTCGCAGGTCTTGCAATGCACGCAATTCGAGAAATTCAGCTTGGGCCGGCGTCCGCCTTCGACTTCTTCGATTTCATAGACTGCCGCCGGGCAGAAATACTGGCACGGATTGCCGAACGCCTGTGTGCACTGGTTGACACAGATGTCGGGCGCGAGGATTTTCAGGTGCGGCGGCTGGTCTTCGTTGTGCTCGGTGCCCGAACGGTACACGTCGGTGACTTTTTCAAACGTCAGTTTGTTATCGTACTTCGGCGCCTCGGCCTGAATGTATTCGCCCGCGTGTTGCGGCTGGCGGCCATACACGTGCTGCTTTTTCATGTGCTCGTGCCCGGCCTCGACGTGCAAATCGCCAAAGAGGCCGAAGCCTTTGGTCGCCATCTGCACGCCGCTCTCAACCAAGCCCCACAACCGGCCGTGCCGGAACGCCTGGTGAAAGTTGCGCACCTCGTACAACTCTTCGTGCACGTAGCTGGCTTTGACTTTCTTTTCAAAGCTCTGCAACTGCGCTTCGTCAAAGCGCTCGGCCAGCAAGGCTTCAAAGATCGTCGCGGCGGCGAGCATGCCCGTCTTGAGCGCCATGTGAATGCCTTTGAGCTTTTGCGAATTCAGGAAGCTGGCCGCATCGCCGATGATCAGGAAGCCGTCGCCGTAATACTTCGGCTGCGACAGCAAGCCGCCTTCGGGAATCGTCTTCGCGCCGTAATGCAGCATCTTGCCGCCTTCGAGCATGGCCGCAATCGCCGGGTGCTGTTTGAACTCGTTGAAGAGGCGATGTGGGTCGGTAAAGGGATCGCTGTAATCCAACCCCGCCACCAAGCCGACATCGAGCAAATCGTTTTGCATCCCATAAACAAAACCGCCGCCGAAGACATCGTTGGGCAGTGGATAGCCTAATGTGTGCATCACGGAGCCAGGCACGACGCGGCCTTTCGGCAATTCCCAAATCTCTTTAACGCCGCAGGCATAGACCTGCGGATTGCGGTCTTTGTCCAGGTTCAGCTTCTGCACCAGCTTCTTGGTCAGCGAACCGCGCGAGCCTTCGCCCAGCACGGTGACTTTGGCAAAGATGTCCGCGCCCGGCTCGAAATTGGATTTCGGTTCGCCATCCCGGCCAACGCCTTTGTCGCCCGTGCGCACGCCGACGACGCGATTTTGGTCGTCGTAAAGCAGCTTGTCGCCGGGAAATTCAGGCAAGAGCATAATGTCTTCGGCCTCGACGATGGGCGCGAGCCAGCGAATCAGCTTGTTCAAACTGACGACGTATTTGCCGTGGTTGTTGAGCGGCGGCGGGATGATGGGGAATTTCAGCTTGCGGTGCCTGGTCAGGTACGAAACGTCTTCTTCGGTCACTTCGGCTTCGACCGGCGCGCCGCGTTCCAGCCAATCGGGCATCAGTTCGCGGATGGCGCGCGGATCGAGCACCGCACCTGAAATCATGTGCGCGCCAACTTCACGGCCCTTTTCGATCACGGCGATTTGCACTTCGCCGAGCGCGTCGTGGTGGGCGGCGTTATGGGCCTTGATGAGTTGCCGCAAGCGCAAGGCCCCGGCGAGTGAGGCCGGGCCTGCGCCGACAAAGAGCACATCCATTTCCAAGCTATCGCGTTCGATGTTGTCCATAGGTATTTGCTATTTTGCGGAGATGAGTCATTGACTCCTCTTTGCAGAATTGTTTCGTCGTACTAAAGTCATCGCCTAGAATGTGTCAGCGTTTGGAGGAATTTTGTGATGAACACCGTAACACTTGAAATCCCTGCCGCATTAAGCCTCAAACTCCTCGAAGCCGCCAGCAAGCGCGGGGCATCGGCTCGCCAACTGCTCAGCGAAGCTTTGGAAGAATATCTGGCGCGTGAAGAGCAGTTTCCTGCCACCGCTTCATTCGCACAACTAGCGGCAGCAATCCTTGATACGCCTGGCGATGAAACCAGCCCGGCGGATCTTTCCACCAACAAAACCCATCTGGAAGGTTATGGGCAATGCTGACCTCCACGATCATCATTGACACTGACCCGCTGGTCGCGTTGACTGATGAAAAAGACCTACAACATCACTGGGCGCGGCAAACCTCTGAACAGTTCAAAGCGCCACTGCTGACCTGCGATGCCGTCCTGTCTGAAACATGGTTCTTGCTACGACACTTGCCAAAAGCTCAGGCTAAATTGCTCGCGTTGCTGAGACAGGGACTGATTCATTCACGGTTCGACTCACTTGCCGAAACAGACAGCCTCATCGAACTGCTGCAAAAGTACGCTGATCTTCCCATGTCCTTTGCCGATGCCTGTCTGGTGCGGATGTGCGAGTTGCATCCCGACAGCTTGATCTTCACGCTAGACAGCGATTTTACGATTTATCGCCGCCGCCGCACGGAGCTGATTCCCCAGATCAGTCCGGCAAATCCAACACACTGAAAGCCTGCTTCTGCCGCTTCAATCTGCGTTGTTATTTTGCCGGTTTGCGCTTCGCATTCAACACGGCCCCGCGCTGCCGCACTTCAATACCAGTCACCTGCCCCTGCCCATCAGTCGTGAAATACCACGTCTGGGCACGCGATTGTTTCAGCGTGAAGCCGCCATCCACGCCGGGTATCAATTCCTGCGGCGGTGCGCCCGGCGCTTGGGCAATCAGCGTATTGCCGCGCAAGCTGACGCTGATCGTCTGATTGATCAACGTGTAATCGCCGACGAAGCGCGCCAAATACGCCGCCTCGAACCATTGCGCGGCGGGTTTCTTCTTGAACACAATCTCGTTGACGGATGGTTCCATCAGCGCCGACAGGTTGACGACATTGCCGTTGGCGTCGGTCTGGAAGGTCAGCTTCGCATCTTCAAACGTAGGGTCTTCGCCTTTGAGCGCGTTAAACGTCTCGTAATGCCAATGCTCCAGCGGCGCGTTGATGCCGTTGTAGGTGAATTGCAACTTGCCTTCGCGCAACGCGACTTTCAGCACACCATAACCAGGATGTTCGTAATCACCCGCGTAGTCGTCCAGCTTGTGCGCCGCCTGTGTGCCGCTGACGCGCGCCACTGTCTTGCGCTGACTGCCTACTTTCAACGCGGCCTCACTCATTGCCAACTCACCTGCGCCCGCGTTCAGCCAGGGCACGGCTTCCAGTTTGAAAAGCCGGTCGGCAAGCTCGCGCACGATCAGTTCGCGTAACGGCGTGCCGTTCAGATTGGTCAGCACGACGATGCCATAGCCGTCATTCGGGAACAGCACCGCGTTTGCCGAAAAGCCGTCAATGTTGCCGCCGTGATGCACGCGCTGGTGGCCGCGATAGGTGTCAATGAACCAGCCCATGCCGTAATCCTGCGCCGAAATATCGGGCCGCGTGCTGGGCGCGCCCGTCGCCATTTGCGGCTGATGCAGTTCGTTGACAGTCGCGGCGGCAGCGACTCTTTTGCCGTTGTACTGGCCGCCGTTCAAATGCGTGATCACCCAATGCGCCATCTCGTTCGCGCTGGAATTGATCGAACCCGCCGGGCCGATGTTAGTGATCGGACGGAATGGAAGCTTGACGACTTTGTCATCACGTTTGGCATACGGATAAGCAAAGTCGGCGTCCTTTTGCGAATCGGTGACCGCAAAGTTTGTGCGTTGCATGTCCAGCGGCGCAAACACGCGTTCGCGCACGGCGGCTTCCCAGGTCTTGCCGGTCAGAACTTCGGTCAAGTAGCCCGCCGTGACGAACATCAAATTGTTGTATTGAAAGCGCGCCCGCAGATCGGCGCTGAGTTCCAGATAGGGCAAGCGCCGCACCAACTGTTCGCGGCTCGCGTCGTAGTTGTTGTACCAAACCAGATCGTGGCGCGGCAGGCCCGAACGGTGCGTTACCAGATCGCGCACGCTCAACCGTTCAGTCACGCTCGCCTCATTCATCCTGAACCACGGAATGTACGTGCGCACCGGCTGATCCCATTCGACCTTGCCGTCGTCAACCAACGTCCCCAGCACAAAGGTCGTAAACGCCTTTGAACACGAACCAATCGCGAACAGCGTATCCGGCGTCACCGGCAACTGTTTCTCGACATCGCGGTAGCCGAAGCCTTTGGCGTAAATGATTTCCTTGCCCTTCACGACAGCGATGGACATGCCGGGCACGTCAAACTTTTTCAGCCCATCGTTGATGAGCGCATCCAGCGAGGCCAACATCGCTTTCGTGTCCGTGCCCGGATCGGCCTTGCGTTCGAGATTGCAGGGGAAGCTTTGTCCGCTCTGCGTAAAGGCGCCGAGGATTTTATCCTTGCTGACAAAGGAGCCGCGAAACTTCGGCTCACCAGGTACGTTTGGCAAATCGAACGAAAGATCATCAATCCCGGTGGTGAAGTTTGTCAGCGGCAAGTCACGTGCGCCTTGCGCCGGAATGGTAATCGTCGCCGCCAGTTTGCCATCCGCACCGACCTTCACATCCACCTGAATGGCGAGTGGTGCGCCGGGCAGTTGAATTGCACCTTCCCAGTGGCCGGGGATCTGCGACTGTGCAAAAGCCAGCGCACTCAATAGACAAAGCAATGTGACGAAACGAAACGGGTACAGGCGGGACATAGGGATTCTCCTTGCAGAGATAAAGTAGGGCAACCTGCCGAGGTTGCCCTTGCTTGGGTGTACCACAATAACGTAGCAGCACAACCTCGGCAGGTTATGTTACAGGGGGTTAGCCTTTCAGCTTTTCGGCTTCCGCCGTCAGCGCGGGCACGATCTCGAACAAATCGCCCACGATGCCGTAATCGGCGATCTCGAAGATCGGCGCTTCGGCGTCTTTGTTGATCGCGACGATGGTGCGCGCGCCTTTCATGCCGACCAGATGCTGAATCGCGCCGGAAATGCCGACAGCGAGATAGAGCTTCGGCGCGACGGTTTGGCCGGACGAACCGACCTGACGATCCATCGGCAACCAGTCGTTGTCGCAAATCGGACGCGAAGCCGCGATTTCGGCGCCCATCGCTGCGGCCAGTTTTTTGACGATTTCGATGTTTTTCTGTTCCTTGATGCCGCGCCCGACCGAAACGATCAGCGGCGCTTGCGTCAGGTCAACGGCGGCTTTGGCTTCCTTGAAGCGTTCTTCCGGCTGCTGCCGCACGCCAGCGGCATCCAGATTGACGGTCAAAGCTTCGACGGACGCGTTGCCCGCTTCGCATTCATCGCCCCGGAACGAACCAATTTGGAAGCTGGCGAAATGCGGCGCGTCGCCGACCGGCACGACATCGGCGGCCAGCTTGCCCTGGAAGACCTGGCGCGTGAAAACGAGTTCGCCGCCCTCGTGTTTATAAGCAACGTTGTCGCCCAACAACGCCTTCTTGTGCGCGGCTGCCAACTTCGGCGCGAAATCGCGGGCTTCATACGTATGCGTCAATAACACCAGCGCCGGTTGCAATTGGGCGATGACTTGTTTCAATGCCTGTGTGTACCCATCGGCGGTATACGACTTCAGCCATTCGCTCTCGACGGTGTAAACGCGGTTGAGCTTTTTGCCCGCGATTTCCTGGGCCAGCGCGCCGATGCCATTGCCCAGCACGACGGCTTCGGTTTCTTGGCCGGTTTGCGCGCTAATGAGTTGCGCCGCGCGCACGGCTTCGAGCGAAGCTTTGTTGAGCTTCCCGTCAACGTGTTCGATGAAAACTAAAATTGCGTTTGCCATGATTTCTCCATGAGAGGCTAGTACTCCATCAAGCTGAAAATGAGGGATGTAGGGCGGGATTTAATCCCGCCCTACATCCCGGATGCGCTCTCAGCATCCATCACTTACAGCTTGATGGAGTACTAGGGACTAGGGGTTAGGGGCTAGTTTGATTTCAACACTAGCCCTAACCCCTAGTCCCTAGCCTCTCAAAACACTCTCGCCTCGTTCTTCAATTTCTCGATCAACTGCGCCGCGACCTCTGACGCGGAGCCGGTGAGGAATTGCGTCTGTTTGCTCTTTTGCGGCACGTAAACCTTGCGGAAAGCCATACGCGGGGCGAGCGCGGTCGCATCCAGACCGAGCGCGGCGGCATCAAGTTTCTTAATCTCTTTTTTCTTCGCGGCCATGATGCCTTTGAGCGTGGCGTAACGCAGCGTGTTGATGCCGGATTGGATCGTCAGTACGGCGGGCGACGGCATGCGCACCCATTGGAAGAAGCCGTTCTCCAATTCGCGTTTGACACGCAGGCTGCCGTCATTGACTTCGACATCCATCACGATGGTGGCGTGCGGCAGGCCGAGCAATTCCGCCGCAATCACGCCGGTTTGCGCGTAGCCGTAATCGTCCGATTGCAAGCCGGTCAGCAGCAGATCGAAGCCTTCCGCTTTGGCCGCCGCCGCAATCACGGAGCTGATGCCGAAGGCGTCGAGGCCGTCAAACGCGGTGTCTTCCAGAAGCAAGCCGCGATCAGCACCGCGCGCGAGGGCTTCTTTGATGACGGTCTGGACGCGCTGGGGCCCCAGCGAAAGCGCGATGACTTCGCCGCCGTGTTTCTCTTTGAGTTGCAGTGCGGCTTCCAACCCGTACTGGTCAGACTCGTTGATCTCGTATGTCAGGTCACGCTCCTGAATCCACGTGCCCTGTTCGTTGATACGCAGCACCGAATCGTTTTTCGGCACCTGCTTGAGACAGACGATAATTTTCATGACGACTCCCTGTCGCTGGTGAAAGTTGAATTGGGTTAGGATAAAGCCTGTGTAATGCCGGGTTGAATGAATGCTCATTCAGCCGCACTTTTATACTGTACGGCCTGGTTTTCGGCAAATCGTTATTCCTTCTTTTCCAGCCCTGCAATCGCATCCAGCAATGCGCCCCGCAACTGATCCAGGCACTCGCGCTGCTGCATTTCGCGCAAGGGGCCGAGCGCGCGTTTATTCCCAACTTTGCCCAATGCGCGCACCGCCGTCACGCGGGCGCGGATGTTTTTGTCTTTGAGCAATTCGCACAGCGCGTCCACGAGGCGGTCGGCTTGGCCATCTTTGTGCAACTCTTTGCCGAGCGTACCGAGGCAGCCAATTGCGGCTAACCGCAACGGCACAGGTTTACCGTAGACGCTGTATTCGAGCGCCAGATCCACCGCGCGTTTCTCTTTGGCCTGTGCCCAGCCGTGAAAGACCGACTGCGCAATCACCTGTTGCCAGGAAGGGCGCGCCAGCGTTTCTTTCAACAACTCGAAGCTGCGTTCACCGCCGCGTTTGGCGAGTGCGCGGATGGCCGCGACCGTGACGAAATAGCTTTCGCTGTGTTGCAAAGCGTCGCTCAGTTGCCCCAGGCTGCCATCGTCTTTGAACTGGCCCAGCGCATAAATGCAAGCGCGTCGCACGGCTGGATGTAATGTGGCCGGTGATGTTTCTGAGAGCGCTTCCAAAGCGTCCTCGGTACCGATTTCACCAAGCGAAATGGCGGCGGCCATTTGCACGCCGTAATGTTCGGCGGCTTGCAGCGCGTTGAATAAGGCCGCGACGGCTTCAGTGCTTTTATAGACGCTGAGTTCGCGGGCAGCACGGATGCGACCCAGCAAGTCTTCATCGTGGTTGAGTTGGAAGATCAGTTCCTGTGCCGACTTTTCAAAACGCATCAGTTTGAAGAGGCGATGGCCTTTGTCGAAGAGCACCAGGCGCGGTTTGGTTTCGCAGGGGAAATAAAAATCCTGCGTTTGCTGCTCCAGCCAGACACGCACGGTTTGGCGTTCCGGCGCAGCCTCTGGAGCGGGGGTCGTCACGATTTCGACGTCAACCGGGAATTTGAAGAGGGACGCGCCGTCTTTCAGTTCCTGCACCTGTTTTACTGAGAGCTTTAACAGGTGACTTTCACGGTGCCATTCATAACTCGCTTCCAATTCGGGATAGCCCGCGCCGTGCAGCCAGTTGTCGTAAAACCAATAGAGGTTCTGCCCCGTCGCCGTTTCCACCGCGTCTTTGAAGGCCTGGGCATCGCCGTTGCCGTGCGCGTGCGTTTCCAGATACAACCGCAAGGCGCGGAAGAAGGCTTCATCGCCCAGCACCCAGCGCAGCATGTCCAGGATGCACGCGCCTTTTTCGTAAGCGTGCCGATCCATCAATTCTTCAGAAAAGCGGTAGCGGTTGCAATCCAGCGCGCGGCGGTGGCTGGTCAGGTCTTCGCGCAGATAGGTCAGCCAATCCTGAAAGAGCACGAAGCGCGCTTCATCGCGGCCCCGCGTGTGTTCGCGCCAGAGATATTCGCTGTAAGTGGCGAAGCTCTCGTTGAGCCAAATCTGCGTCCAGTCTTTGCACGTCACCAAATCGCCGAACCAGTGGTGCGCCAGTTCGTGCGCGACGATGTCTTCGTAATTCACGTCGAGCGCGGCGCGCGCGTCCAGCAAACAGCGGTCGGTGAAAGTCGAAGCCGTGGTGTTTTCCATCGCGCCAAACAGGAAATCATCCACCAGAATTTGGGCATACTTGGCGTAGGGATAAGGCACGCCAAACTTCGACTCGAATAATTCAATCATTTCGGGCGTGCGTTCAAAGAGCTTCGCGCCTGCTTCCTTGCGGTCGCGATAAACGTAATAAGCGAGCGGCAAATCTTTGTAACGCGCTTCGATCAATTCGTATTCGCCAATGACAACCGTGACCAGATAGGCCGGCTGCGGCTGCTCCTGCCGCCAGTGATAGGTTTTGGTGCGTGCGATTTCGTTGTCACTGACGGCGACGAGCGTGCCATTTGAGAGCGCAAAATACTTGGCGTTGACCGTGGCAATCAGTTCGGTCGTCATCTTCTGATTGGTCACGTCGTGACAGAGGAACCACCAATGCGCGTCTTCGTTTTGGCCTTGCGACCAGATTTGGCGCGGTTTGCCGGGGTAGGCCTCGTCGGGCTTGATGAAATAGAGGCCCTTGCGCGGATGGCAGGAATAGTTGATCTCGACGGTCAGTTGGTCGTAACGCGAATAGCTGCGCGGCAATTCGATTGCCAGCGTCTCGCGGTAGGTCTCGAATTGCAGCTTGCGCGAGACCTCGGCGTTTTCGACCACCTTGCCACCGTCAACACGGGCGTGGCGCGTCAGCCGCACGCTGCGCACATCGAGTTCGGCGGCGTCGAGTTCGACCAATTGCAAACCATCCTGCAAGGGCGCGAAGGTCAGGCTGGCGCTGCCGCTGACGGCTTCCTGTTCGTCATCGAAATACAGTTCAAGTTTCAGGTGTTTGACGGCAAAGCGGCGGTCAGGCGTATGCTGCACCGCGCCTTGCACGGGGTCGCGGTCAACGTTGAGCGTCGCGTCGTACAGATCAACGCTGCCCCATTGGCGCGGATCGAGCAGTGCCGGGTGCATCAATTTGTCTTGGAGGATCATGGCCGTAGTTTCATTTTTCAGCGCCGGAGTTGCAAGCGCTGAATAGGGGGGGTTAGGGGTTAGCAAACGATCAATAGTTGCGGTTGCTTATGGGATGACAACTCCGCTCCACAACATCAGCCCTTAGTCCCTAGCCCCTAGCCCCTAGCCCCAAATCCCCTTGACGCGCTCGCCGTCCATCGCGCACCCTGGCGTCCATTCCAAAGGACAACCCATGCACGAATCATCGTTCTCACTCTTTCACCACTCTGCGCCGCCGAAAACTGGAGGTGACGAAAAAGCGCCGCTGCTGTTGCTGTTGCACGGTTACGGCGCGAATGAAGACGACCTGTTCGGACTCGCGCCGTATGTGGATGAGCGCTTCCTGGTCATCAGCGCGCGCGCACCAGTGCGGCTGGGTTTGGGAATGCACGCCTGGTTCCGGCTCGGTTTCACGCCCGAAGGCATCCTGATTGATCCGCACGAAGTCGAACAGGCGCGCACGATCTTGCGCCGCTTTCTCGACGAATTGCTGGCCGCTTATCCTGTGGATACCAACGCGATTTATCTGTTGGGGTTCAGCCAAGGCGCGATGATGGGCCTTGATCTGGCGTTGCGCGAACCGGAGTTGATTGCCGGTGTCGCCGCGCTGAGCGGGCGCATCATGCCCAGCAGCCTGGAAACGCTTGCCGAGCCTGACCGTCTGATCGGCCTGCCCGTCTTTGTCGCTCACGGTACCGAAGACAACATCCTGCCCATCAGTCACGGGCGCGCGACCCGCGAACGGCTGGGCGAGTTGCCCGTGTCCCTGACTTATCGGGAATACGAGATGGGTCACACGATTTCAGGGGATTCGCTGCGCGAGGTGGCGGACTGGCTGAAAATGCAGTTGAGCCAGCAGACGATTCATTGAGAAATAGTGGTCAGTGGTCAGTGGTCAGTGGTCAGTAGCAGATTCTGGCTGCACTTGCAGGCTAAATTACCGACCACTGACCACTGACCACTGACCACTGACCACTGACTATTTTGCCGGAAACAAAAATTTCAGTGCCGGGCCGACGCGCTTGGCCCAGGCGCTTTCGGTATGCCGCGCGCCACGCGCTTCGTGGTAATGCAAATCGGCCTTCAACTGCCAGCCTTGGGCCAGCAACCGGTCGCGCAGCATGCGCGCCTGTTCCAGCAGGATGTGCCCTTCCCTGCTGCCCATATCCAGCCAGATGCGCGTCGGAGGTTTGGCGCGCAACCATTCAACTTCACGCAGGATCACGCCGCGATCCCACCAGACCGAAGGGGACATCACCAGCAATTTGCCGAAGTATTGCTGATAGCGCAGCCCCAGATGCAGCGTCACCAAGCCGCCTAACGATGAGCCGCCTAAACCTGTGTGTTGCGGTTCGTGCCGCGTGCGATAACGCCGGTCAATGAAGGGCTTGATCTCTTCGACCAGCATGCGCCCGTACAAACCTGCCTGACCACCCGCGTGTTTTCGTTCGTCGTGCGTCTGGGTGTATTCGTTGATGCGCTGCTCGCCCGTGTTGTAAATGCCGACGATGATCAGCGGTTCGATCTTGCCTTGTTCGATCAGGGTCTGCGCCGTCTCGTCTACCTGCCATTCCTGCCCCATAAACGCCGTCGCACGATCAAACACGTTCTGTCCATCGTGCAGGTACAACACCGGGTAACGGCGCTCCGCTTCGTAGTCATAACCGGGCGGCAGATACACGATCAGCGTGCGTTGATTGCCGAGGAATTGCGAAGCAAAGTTTTCGTGATAGCGAAACTCGCCGGTAAGTGTGTGCTCCATAGATACTGCTGGCACTATCCGCCAAACGGCGCACCGCCAAATTTCTCGCAAACCGCGAACTCCGCCACTGGCAGCCGCTTTAGCCTGGTCACCTTGGCGCCCGGCGCGGGATAGCCAATGGGCACCAGCGCGGCAAAGGCGTAATCATCCGGCAATTCGAGCAACCGCCGCACTACGGCTTCGCGCGTGCCGAGCAGCGTGGTCAACACCGTGCCCAGGCCTTCGGCGTGACAGGCCAGCAGCAGGTTTTGCACGAAGGGATAGACCGACGCGCCACCCGTGATGCTGGGATTGGCCTGCGGGTCGGTCACATTGAGCGCCGAGCGCTGCACACAAACCAGCAAATGCACGGGCGCGTCATCCAGATGCGCGGCGAATTCGTTGGAGCGTTGCAGCTTGGGCGGAGTTTCAGCGCCCGGCGCAAGCGGATACCAGCGCGCGACATACTCGCCCCAAGGTTCCTGATAAAGATCGCGCAAAGCTCGGCGGGTGGCGGCTTCGCGCACCACGATGACGCGCCAGCCCTGGCGATTGCCGCCGCTGGGGGCATAGCGCGCGGCGTCCAGGACGCGCGACAGCGTTTCATCCGGCACCGGCTCGGTCAGAAAGCGCCGCGTCGCGCCTGCCGTCGTCATTGCTTCATAAAGTTCCATGTGTTTCTCCTGTGGGAATAGCGGCTGGCTGTACAAGCCCCGCGCCGATGCAGAATAATACCGGCTCATCTCACATCATGCGAATCCGGAAAGAGGAGAACCCCACGCTTGAACAATTCTGATTCAGGGCCGTTGCGCCGCCAGTACAAATACTACGATCTGGTGATGGCGGCGTTTGTGACGGTGCTGCTGTGCGCCAACATCATCGGCGTGCAAAAACGCAGCACTTTCTTTGGCTTCACCTTCGGCACGGGCATTCTGTTTTTTCCGCTCAGTTATGTGTTCGGCGATGTCCTGACCGAAGTCTATGGCTATGCGCGTTCGCGGCGGGTGATCTGGGCGGGTTTTGGCGCAGAGGTCTTTGCGGCGTTCATGGCTTACGTCATTGTCGCGATGCCGCCCGCGCCCGGCTGGGACGGACAGCCAATGTATGAGCGTGTGTTCGGTTCGACACCGCGCATTGTGCTGGCTTCACTGTGCGCTTTCTGGGCGGGCGAATTCGCCAATTCATTTGTGCTGGCGAAAATGAAAATCCGCACCGACGGGCGCTTTCTGTGGATGCGCACGATTGGCTCAACCATCGTGGGCGAGGGCGTAGATTCATTGATCTTTTATCCGCTGGCGTTTTATGGCGCGGCGGGCTGGACGCCGCAGCAGGTGCTGGCGGTGATGGCGACCAATTATGTGCTCAAGGTCGGCTGGGAAGCGGTCGCCACGCCGGTCACGTATCGCGTGGTCAATTTCCTCAAACGGGCCGAGAACGAAGACTATTATGACCGCGAGACCAAGTTCACACCCTTCTCGCTGGAAGCATAAGCCAAAAGTATTAGTTGGAAACCGAATCATCGCCAGTGGCGTTTTTAGTTACAGTTTTAGCGCTGACCAATTCCCAATTACTTCAACGTCATTCTAAAAAGGCAGGCAAGCAATGAGTGCAGCATCACCGACATCCACCGATCTTCAAACCCGCATCAACAACGCCCGCGCGGCGCTCGACATCTGGACGCGCGAAGTCGTCCAGTGGCATTTCCATCCCGACACCGGCACGCCGTTCTGGCTCGAACGCGCCAAGACGCTGGACTTCGATCCGCTGAAAGACGTCAACAGCTACGCCGACCTGGACAAGTTCGGCTTCTTTCAGGACGAATGGCTGCGCGGCGGCCCCGTGCGGCGCTGGGTGCCGAAAGGCTTGGGCGACAAACCGATTTACACCTTTGAAACCGGCGGTTCGACCGGCATCCCGAAATCGCGCATCGCTTCAGACGACTTCCGCATTGACTATTCCAACTTCAGCGAAACGCTGCCCGATGAATTCTTCCCGAAAGGCGCTGACTGGCTGATGCTCGGCCCGTCTGGCCCACGCCGTTTGCGCCTCGCAGTCGAGCATCTGGCCCAGGTGCGCGGCGGCATCGCGTTTTGCGTTGACCTCGATCCGCGCTGGGTCATCAAGCTCATCAAGATGGGCGAGATGCAGATGATGGAAAAATACAAAGCCCACGTCATCGAACAGGCGCTCACCATCCTGCGCGCGCACGACACGGTCAAATGCATGTTCGCCACGCCCAAGCTGCTCGAAGCACTGTGCGAAAAGATTTCGCTCAAGAAAGCCGGCATCACCGGCGTCTTTTGCGGCGGCACCGAGATGACCCCGCAATTCCACCGCTTCGCCGTCGAAGAGTTGATGGAAGGCGCATATTTCGCCCCGACCTATGGCAACACCCTGATGGGCCTCGCCACGCACAAAGTGCCCGACCCGGAAGACAACTGGGCGATCATCTATTATCCGCCCGCGCCACGCGCGATGATCGAAGTGATTGATCCCGACAATCCGACCGAGTTGGTCGAGTACGGCAAAACGGGCCGCGCGCGCCTGACCACGCTGACCAAGGAATTTTTCATGCCGCGCTTTCTGGAACGCGACGAATGCGAACGCGAAGCGCCGTGCGAGCAGTATCCGTGGGATGGCGTGCGCAATGTGCGGCCCTTTTCGCGCTTCCAGACGACGGTGGTTGAGGGTGTGTATTGAACGCTGAACATTTCAAGGATTCCAAGGAGGAGGTATGCACAAACTTGTATTGACCTGTGTCACGATTGGCTATTTGACCATTTGCGGTTCCATTGGGTTGGCACAACAACCAGCCCCTACTCCGACGCCATCTAACATTCGCCAATTCAAATGTGGAAAGATCATCACTACTTATAACAAAGACACCGATGAAACCACTGTTCAGCTTTTTCCTCGGCTGATCTATGGAACGATCAATACTGGGGTAGGAAGGTTTCTCACATCGGAACCGCCCCGCCCAACCCGGCAGTTTGGTGAGCCGCCAATTTCCGATGAACCACAACGCGGGTTGATGTTACAGACCTTCTTCACTTATCACGGCAAAACTCCACGCGCGCCAGACAAGGTTGCGCTGTTGTTTACTTCACAAGATACCGCCCCTAGATACAACGTTGGGCGGCGCGTAATTTTCGAGATTGATGGCGAAAAGCTGGATATTGGGGATGCAGAAATTATTCAATCTCGTGCCGAAAACTATGGGGTAGGAGAGAAACAGCCTGACAGCTACAGCTACCACAAAGAATTGCTTGGTATCTCAATGCCCTTCGAGACTTTTCTCCGCTTGGGCCAGGCCAAGAAGCTAAAGCTAAAACTGCATACAACAGAAATCCCATACAACGCCTGTAATATTGAGGCGTTGAGAAATCTTGCCAGCCAAACAACCAAATAACTGCGCGGGCGACAACTCAATATGAAATTAAAAAGAGCAAGCAGCACGTTTCGGTTTTTGAGTTATCTGCTTTTGGCGATCAGCACTCCGACCACACTAGCCCAAGATTGGCCACAATGGCGCGGCCCGCAACGCGACGGCGTCGTCAACGATTTCGCCACGCCTGCCGTCTGGCCCGAAAAGCTCAAACTCGTTTGGAAAACACCGGTCGGCGGCGGTTACTCTTCGCCCGTCGTCAGCCAGGGCAAGGTCTGGCTGCATTCACGCAAAGACGAAACCGAAGTCGTTTCCTGCTTCGATTACAACATCGGCAAGCTGCTGTGGAGCCAAAGCTACCCCTCCGGCTTCAATAAAAACCAGTACGCCACGCAAATGGGCAAGGGGCCGTTCTCGACGCCGGTGCTTTATCAAGGCCATCTGTACACGTTGGGTGTCAGCGCAGTGCTCTCGTGTTTTGACGCCGCGACCGGCGTGTTGAAATGGCGCAGGGATTTCGGCGTGCCCAATACGTCAAAGATGTTTTGCGGCACGGCGATGTCGCCGCTGATTGACGGCGGCAACGTCATCGTCCACGTGGGCGACGACATTCGCGACGGCCAGATGATCGCCGTCAACGCCAAGACCGGCCAAGAAAGTTGGAAGCTGGATTGCGACGGCCCCGGTTACGCATCGCCGATTCTGGCGACGCTGGGCGGCACGCGGCAATTGGTCACGATGACGCGCAAGTCGGTCATCGGCGTCGCAGCGCAAACCGGCCAACTGCTCTGGACGCTACCCTGGGCTGACGATTGGGACGAGAACATCGTTACGCCGCTGCAATACAAAGACCTGCTGATTCTTTCCGGCGTCCGCAAAGGCACGCTGGCCGTGCGCGTGACGAAACAGGCCGCACAATGGCAAACGCAACAGGTCTGGCACAACGCCGAACTGACCATGTACATGAATTCGCCCGTGCTTTCCGGCGAACACTTCTTCGGCTTCACCAACAAACGCAAAGGCCAGCTTTTTTGCCTGGAAGCCGCGACCGGCAAAGTCTTGTGGACGACCGAAGGCCGCGATGGCGCGAACGCCGCGCTGCTCAATACGCCCGCTGCGCTGTTGATGCTGACTGCGGACGGCAATCTGTTCGCCGTGCAAAAGAGCGCGCAGGGCTTCAAACAACTGGCCAAATACGCCGTCGCCGACAGTGCGACGTATGCGCATCCGGTGGTGGGCGGGAAACGGATTTTGGTAAAAGATGAGGCGGCACTGGCGTTGTGGAGCTTGGAATAACTCGCGCCTTTAGCCCGCGCCTATAGAAAGAAAAGACATTCACCACGAAGAAGCGAAGCGCCGAAGGATATTCCAGCCAATTTTTGAGTCTTGCTGAACACTCTAGACGAAAGCATTTCAAGCATAGCGGGAAAAGCGCTGTGTGTCTTATGTCTGGGTATGCATGCCTATGAAGAATTAAATTTCAAGGCCATAACAGGCAGATGGCTTATAGCAGTAGCGCGGTAGCGCTATCTGCTTGTATTAGACCGCTTGTTCCTACCATAAGGTGTAATGTTTCGTTAGCTCTTCCACTATTGAGTGTCTGTGGATTTTCAGGGACTAGAGCTTCAGTTGGATTTAGGAATCCAGCTTGAGCTTTGCAGTGTCGGCGGGTCAAAGCTTCGAAGCGGGTTGCCTTATCATCACTGGGCTTTATAAGCAGATAAGGTTTTGATCGCCAACTTCGCAGTCAAGGCTAGCCAACACATTCTGCCGTTCTTGCAAGGGAAGCCAGTACATTACCGATCGTAATTGTAACAGCTCCCTTGCAGGGATTTTTTCCCGGTTGTTATCTAATCAAGCTGACACCATCCATCCCCCAGCTTGCCGTGGTTTAAGTCGCTGTTTCAGCACTTAAATTCTGAACTCTGTGCCTTGTGCCTAAGTTTGGGATAGAAGACCCCTCTCCTCTATTTGGCCCGTTACCTAAAGAGGTAAGTCGCCATACCCTGTAAAAGCGTAGCGCTTTGGCTTATCCGCAAGTCACTAAACGCTGTTCGCCACCTACTTAAATCCTGCTCTCGAGCTTGAAAGAAAAAGTGACATTATGAAACCAATGCCCGGCTCAGTTGCCCAACCGATTCGCATACAGTTGATTGACGATCAAGTCATCGTGCGCGAAGGTTTACGCTTGCTGCTGGAATCACAATCAGGCTTGCACGTGGTCGGTGATGCGGCAAGTTGTAAGGAAGCCGTGGCCTTGGCGCAGTCCGAACAGCCGGATGTTATCTTATTGGATTTAGACCTCGGCGACAGTCATGGCCTTAATTGCCTAAGTGAACTGTTAACGGTTGCGCCCAAAGCCAAAGTTCTCATTCTAACCGGCGTATACGATCTCGATGTACATCACGCCGCCATTAGCAGCGGCGCCATGGGAATTGTCCGCAAGCTGGAAGCCGGAGATGTATTAGTCAAAGCAATTCGTAAGGTTTCGGCGGGTGAGGTGTGGCTTGATGGCGTGCTTATGGCGCGCGTGCTGAGCGACCTTTGGAATACGCGCACGCCCTCCGCAGATACTCCGGCAGCGGCGCCCGCCCTTTCAGAAAAAGAACGCCAAGTGGCTGAAATGTGGCGTCCGAAAAATCAACCGCAAGATGATTACGAAGCGGTCAAGATTGCACGTTTAACCGAACGTGAGCGTGAAGTCGTCACCTTAATCGGAGAAGGGCTGCGCAACCAACAGATTGCTGATCGTCTTTGCATTAGTGTGATCACCGTGCGTCATCACCTCTCTTCGGTCTTTTCAAAACTGGAAGTTGGCGACCGTTTTGAGCTAGCAATCTATTCTTATCGTCACGGCTTAGCCAAGCCTCCCATGTAGTTTTGGCTTAGCAATGAACCTCTGATTGGCACCAAACAAATAAAATTTAGCAGTCTTTATCCAATCATTCTTTGCCCTGTTCGATTTGCTGCGCTACTACTTCCAAACAGCAGTGCTGCCAATTTAACTTTACTTGATGGTAACCTGCCAACAAGTACGAAAGCTTCCAGTCATTTCCCAAACCCAGACAGTATTTTTAATTCAAGTTATTTGTTGTCTGCATAATTAAGGCAACAATGTAGCTCTTTGCCAATATCAGCAAACGGGACTGCCAGCCGGATAGCACAAACAGCCTTATTGTTTGCTGGCCTCACCTATTTAGACAGTAACCCACACATATCTGCTATACGGGGGTCACACATGAGTACTAAATACTCGACAATAGCAGCACTTAGCCATGCATTGCGCGCTTAAAATAGTCACGCTGGCCGATGTCCACCGAGAACAAATGATGTATTCATATAGCCGTCAGAGGCAATCATAAGTTAAAGCGGTAAGGCGCTCCCGACTTCTTACTTTAGCAGTGAGGTCGGTAACCCTTCTCCTATACTCGGAGTGTGTGGAGATTTTCGCCTAAGCCAAGTTTGTGATGCCTGCTAATTGAAAGCGCGCGTTGTGGCGTGACAGGTGCTAGGGAGCCTCGTGGTAACGAAGTTTGGCGGTTAAACTATCGAGCGGTGGATAAGGCAGTAGTTGATTCCAGGGTCAGCCCAGTTCAGCGGCTAGTTTTGTTTCTGCTCTTCCACTTCACGAATAGTTGCACAAACTCCGATAGCCTGGCTGGTAACAGTGAGGCTACTAGCTACCCCCACACAGCGTCCTAATGACGCGCTCTCCGGAGTACAAAGTACCCCCAATGCTTCCGCTTCTGTTATGTCAGGTGGCACTGTATTGCATCGCTTATCTATCAAGAGAGGCAGAGAGGTTTCAATGTTCGCTTTTTCATCATCCCTTGCTGAGCCAATGTGGCTGTTATTTTTTGGTATTGTTTTTTTGGCAGTGGCGACCGGCATCCAAATGCGCCTAACAAAAAAGCAACGCCCTACGGGCGAAGAGATTGATTTACTGCAATCCGAACCGAATTCCATGCAAAGCCGGTAACAAGAATTAGATTTCGTCAGTTATGGTTGAGTAGCTATTTAATGTGAGGTGATAGGATGGCAAGTTTCAGGCCCCGAAGCTTAGGTGATTTCAGCGCGATTCTTTGGCGACGAAAAGGCTTGCTTCTTTTAGTAGCCGCCGCAATGTTGCAAGCATCATGGCTAGTCATTAAGAAGCTGCCGGATGTCTTTGAATCCCGCGCGCAACTGGCAATTTTAACCAAGCCTAGCGATGAAACTCAGTCGCTGGCAGCGCAAATTGCCGCGTTAACACAACGCGCGGTCAGCCGCGAAAGTCTCGCGCCGTTGATCAAAACTTATAAGCTGAATAAGGGTGATGAAGACTTGGAAGCTACTGCCACACGCTTACGCAAAGAGATTAAGATCGAGATCAAACTGCGCCAGTTTTATCCGGAATTTCCCGAAACAATCTTGGTTTCGTACCGGCACACTGATCCTGAAATTGCCAAGCAAGTCGTGGCTGACATGGTCGCCAATTTCACTGATACCAATGAATCGTTGCGGCAACAGGCTGCCAAAGAGATCAAAGATATTGAGTTGCAACTGGGCGAAATGGAAAGCCCCTTGGGCAAAATTTCCAGTCAACGCTTAGCGACTTTGCGCTCACAAACGACGGCCACTGGCGGGGCGGCGCTAGAAGACCCCCGCATCTTGCGGCGCACGCTCTTGTCTGAAATCAATGCCCTCAACGATAAACAGTTTCAACTCGATAAACAGATTGCCTTACAGCAACAGCAAATTGCTGAACAGCAAACAGTGGCGAAATCCGCTACTGTCGTCGCAAGCGGCGCCACGGCCAACAGTTCCTACGGGGTGTTAATCACCAAAAAGGCTGAACTCGACGCGCAGGTTAAGGAGTTTGAAAAACAGTACACCAACGAGAACCCCAAGCTGAAACAGGCGCGGGCGCAAGCACAGGAACTCAATTTACAAATTGAGAAGATGGAGCGCAGCACCCCGGGTTCGCAGGCGGTGGCGGCCACGCCGGAAGGCCGTGAATTGCGCGGTTTGGAACGCGAACTTGAGCGACAAAAAACCGAGTTGGCCATTACCCAACGCAATCTTGAAAGTAAACGGCAAGAGTTGGCCAACCTGCCCAATGCTGGCCCTAGCGCAGCAGCGCCAAATAGCGCGGCAATCCCTGATCCGGCGACGGACGCCGAGTATGAGCGGCTGAGCAAGCGTTATATTCGTTTGCTGGATAAGCAGGAAGCGTTGCAACAAGCCACGAACAACATGCATATCGGCCCGAATTTGAACTTGTTTCGGGTGATTGACCCGGCTTTTTTGCCTTCCAAACCAGCCGCGCCCAATCGCACGCTGCTCAAATTGATCGCGTTGGGCCTGGCGCTGGGGATGGGCTTATTAACTGTGGCGGTGCTTGAGGCGCGCCAGTTCTTCCGGATTCAGGATGAGCGCGACGTCGAGTATTACCTCGGCGCGCCGGTAATGGGATTGATTCCCGAAACACTGACGCCGGTGGAGCATAGCTTGATGCGGCGTCAAAAAGTTACACGTGTCGCCTTGGTGGTGATTATCGTGGCCGCCTGCGTTCCCATCTTTGCGCTGCTGCTCAACGGCAGCGGGCTTTTTGAAGTACTGGGGAACAAATAACTGGCAAGCCGCAGGGTGAAAGAGGTGGTCATGGATAAAGGTGCAAGGACGCAAAGATCGCAAAAAGGCAAAAGTAGAAAGCTGACCGTGAACAGCAACCAATCGCTTCCAAAAGAATTTTGGGCCGACGACGAAAACGTGCTGCCGGTACTTGATGAATCTCTAGCGGCGCCGAGCCGTAACGGCGCGTCTTATCAAGTGTCTGGCGATGACGTACTGCAATTATTCGATGCGCCTTCTGTCAGACGAGTGGGGAATAAAGTCAGCGGGTTGCTTAACGCAGCGGCGACGGCGGAAACCTCGAAGGTTGCGCAATTGAACGAATATCAAAAATCACCAGCGGATGGCCCGCCCGCGCGCCAGGTCGCGGGCGAATACATTGCGCCCCCACCAACGCATCCTTCGCAACGCAGTCAAGGGCGCAAGGCGACGGCCAAGTTGGACTACTACAAGAAACTGGCTGAGTTGCAACAGATGAACCTGGAGTTTGGCCGCAGCATACGCGCGGCACGGAATGAAGCGCGCACCGAGGTCAATGGCAATAACGGCAATGGCAATGGTTACGCGAATCCCGAACTGGTCAATGGCAATACACACGCCCAGGCGTTTGAAACGCGCCAGCAAACGGGGCGGCGCGAGCTAACGCATCCGTTGACAACGTCGTTTCACGTCGCCACCAAACGCGGCGAAGCGCGCCCCGTCAGCGCGCAGCCGTCGGTAAAACAACCGACGCCGCATCCGTTGCCGGCCCATCAACAGCGCGTCACGGCCAAGCTGGATTACAACCGGTTGCTGGAATTTCAGCGCCGCTACGAAGAGACGCAACCGCATGCGCCGACGATTGAAGACCGGTTGGCCAACAATCTGACGCAGCGCCAAGCCGCTGATTTTGCGCGCGAGACCGTGCGCCTGGCCGAGCCGCTCCGCCCGCGTTTGCCGGTGCGCGAAGTGGAGCCCCGGCAGGCCTTGCCCGAAATGCGTGATTGGCAAAACACGGCCAACCACGAGGCTGTCGTGCGGCGGCAACAGGCTGAACAGGATTTGCAACGTCACGCAGCGCCCGTGTTGACGCCGCAAACCGGCGGATTACGGCGCAGTACGCCGGAGCAACTCGCGGCGCAATTGCGCCAGCCGGTTGAGCGCGTGCGCGAAGTCTTGCTCGATCCGACACGGATTGACCCGCATCTGATCGCGCTCTCGGATTTCAATCCGCGCGCGGCCCGCTATTTCGATCAAGTGGCGGTTTCTTTGATTTCGGTTTCATACAAACGCCTGTGCAAACGCGTGCTGCTGGCTTCGGCCCTGCCCGGTGAAGGGCGCACCTGCGTGGCGCTCAATTTGGCGGGCGCGCTAGCGCGAGCGCGGCAACGCGTCTTGGTGGTGGATTGCGATTTGGCGAATCCTTCGGTGCTGCGACTGTTGGGCATTGACGCGCCGCTGGGGTTGAGCGAGGCCGTGCATCGTGGCCTGGGGCCGAACAGCGCGGCGCTGCGGGTGCAACCGGCGGGGTTCAACATTTTGCCGACGCGCGAAAAAGTTCAGCATACAGCGGAGTTGCTGGCCGCGCCGCGCTTTCACGAAATGCTGCAAATGTGCGAGCCGGACTACGATTTTATTTTGTTCGATTCGTCGCCGCTGCTCGAGAGCGCCGATGCCAATCTGTTGGCGGGACTGACTGACGCCACCATGCTGGTGATCCGCCCAGGTATGACCACGACGCAACAGATGGCCAAGGCCGTGTCGCTCTTCAATGAAAAAGACATTTGCGGCGTGGTGCTCAACCGCGTGGCGAAATAACGGGTGCGGGTGAAACTGGTTAGAAGGAGTCAGGCGCGATGAAAGCCAAGCACTGGAAACGAACGTTCCTGTTGATGCTGTTTGAAGGAGCTTTGATCTACGGTTGCGGCCTCATGGCGATCCTGTTGCGTTTTGGCGCTGACGCGGGCGCAGTGCTGACCCAGCGCCAAGGGTTGTTGAAACTGCTGGTGGCGATGGCCGTGACGCAAGGCGCGTTTTATCTTTTTGATCTTTACGATTTCGGCATGATCCGCCGCTTGAGCGTGCTGGCGATTCGCCTGTGCCAGGCCTTGGGTTTGGCGGCGATGTTGTTGGCGCTGCTCTTTTACCTGCTGCCGCATTTGATGCTGGGGCGCGGCGTTTTCCTGACGCAGTTGGCGTTGATGCTGACGATTATGACGGGCTGGCGCCTGATTGCGCGCTGGTTGCTGGGCCATCCACGGCTGGCTGAGCGCGTCATTATTCTGGGCACTGAACAGCAGGCGATAGATTTAGCACGTGAGGTTTTGAATCGGCGCGAAGCAGGTTATGAGGTCGTCGGCTTCATCGGCGATGACCCGGCGCTGATTGGAAAGAGCCTGATCAACCCTTGCGTGATCGGCACTGCCGACGATTTGGAAGCCGTCACACGCCGTTATAACGCCGACCGCATCGTGGTCGCGTTGACCGACCGGCGGGGCCGCATGCCGCTTGATACGCTCTTGAACCTGAAGCTGCGCGATGATGTCGTGGTTGAGGACTGGGCGAATTTCTTTGAACGTCTGACGGGCAAAATCAGCACGGATCGCTTGCAACCGAGCCAATTGATCTTCGCTGATAACATGCGCTGGATACGCTTTTACCGCCGCGTGCGGCGCGTGGCCGACATCATCATCGCCTCTATCGGGTTAGTCCTGAGCGCGCCACTGATGTTGCTAACCGCGCTGTTGATCAAGCTGGAATCGGCGGGGCCGATCTTTTATTCGCAGGAGCGCGTGGGGCAGCACGACCAGCCGTTCCACATCATCAAGTTCCGCTCGATGCGCACTGATGCCGAAAAGAACGGCGCGGTGTGGGCCAGCAAGGATGACCCGCGCGTCACACGCGTGGGCCGCATCATTCGCAAGCTGCGCATAGACGAGTTGCCGCAATTCATCAACGTGCTGCGCGGCGAGATGAGCATGATCGGGCCGCGCCCTGAACGCCGCCAGTTCGTCCAGCAGTTGAGCGAAGTGCTGCCGTATTACTCGCAGCGCCATTTGGTGAAGCCGGGCATCACGGGCTGGGCGCAGGTTTGTTATCCCTATGGCGCGTCGGTCGAAGATGCGCGCATGAAGCATCAATACGATCTTTACTACATCAAGAATCAATCGCCGCTGCTCGATGCGGTGATTCTTTTCGAGACGTTGCGGGTGGTGTTTTTCGGCAGGCTGGGCCGCTAACGCTATAACCGAAGATTAGACTTCCGGTGATGGTGAAACAGGACGGGAAGAACGTATGAACAGCAATTTCTATAACAAGTTTGCGGCGCAAATCAGTTGCGCGGCGGTGCTGGCGGTGATGACGGCTGGTGCGCCCCTACAGGCGGCACAGCGTTCGACCGCCGCCCAAAGTTTGAGTTCGGAGCCACAATCGCTATCTGTGGCTTCAGCGGCGCAGGTGCAGATGTCCTGGGGGGGAACGTCTGCACCTGCCGTTTCGCTCACTGAAGTTTTGAGTTCGAGTTTGAAGCTGTGGGCAAACGCGCCCGCCGCTTCAGCGTTGCAGGCGCGGAGGTCCTGGGGGGGAGCGTCCGCGCCTGTCACAACGTCTTCAACGAGTTTGGGGTCACCGGTAACCGTGCCGGCGGCTTCAGCGTTGCAGGCGCGGGAGTCCTGGGGGGGAGCGCCCGCGCCTGCTACAACGTCTTTTATGAGTTTGGGCACGAGTTTGGAGCCGCAGGCAGTTGTTCTTGGGAATGAACCGGCGGCTTCAGCGTCGCAGGTGCGGAGGTCCTGGGGGGGAGCATCCGCACCTGCCACACGCAACCAACGCCCGGCTCGATCATCCGCCAATCCCGTTAGCACTGATGTGAATGACGACAAAACCGGGAAAAGCAATCAGACTAAAACCAAAGAGGCCGCGCCCACTGTGCAAGTGCCGGATGATCCGCAAGTTTTTGAATTGATGTATGAGAATTTCCGCCGTACCTACCGGCTCGGCCCCGCCGACGAGATTGCAGTGCGGGTGCGCCTGGAGCCGGATTATTCGATTGACCGGGCCAAGATTTCGCCCGATGGACGCGTCTTTCATCCGCTGCTCGGCGATGTCGTCGTGGGCGGGCTGACCGTTGAACAATTGACCAGGAAACTCAAACAGGATTTGCTGCGCTATATCAAACAACCCGAAGTGAGCGTGCAATTGCTGGAAGCCAGGAGCGCCAAAATCGGCGTGCTCGGCGAAGTCGGCCACCCCGGCATTTTGCCGATGGTCGGCCCGATGACGGTGTTGGACGCCATCACGCAATCGGGCGGCTTTGCGCGTACCGGCAGCCGCAGCAATGTTTCGTTGATACGGCAAAGTCAAACCGGCAAATACCAAACCTTAAACGTGGACGTGAAAAAGCTGCTGGCCGGCAAGGCTGATGCGGAAGAAAACCTGCCGTTGCAACCGGGTGACACGGTCATCGTGCACGGCAATTTTTTGAAGAAATTGGAATACGTGACGGCGCTGACAGGGTTTACTCAGTTCCTCGCCTTTGTCGCCCTGACGCGCTGAAAACCAAATTCCGCTCGGATGTGCGTGGGTGGTGCGCCCGCGCGCATCACCGGTAGTAAAGCTCTCTTTACGGTTCCGGCTGCCACGCAAGCCACGAATCCCTCACTCCCCTGACCGGACCGCTGGATGGCGCAAAGATAAACCAGGGGGTTGTTGCACAACCAATTAACAGAATAACAAGCAATCACCCGTCTGACTGAAGGCGGCCAGCGGTGCCGTTGGCTAACTAAAACAAAAGGTAACTTGTGCGTATACCTAGATCCGAAAATCCATAGAGGCTAAGTTAACAATGAAAAACTCCGAACTCCTCCTGAATACGGGGATGAGTGAGCGAGGTGCTTGGGAAGGTGTTGCAGAGGAACAGAACGCTCCACTAACAAATTCAACCGCTGTCACGGGTGTGGCAACAACCGGCTTCCGTCCGCTGCCGGTGGCGCCGCAAATGACGCTGTCAAATGCGCATGGCACACACGGGCCAGCTCCTAACGGTACCCTCTGGCGGGTGCCGCCCAAAAAGAACAATGAAATGACCCAACTGGCCGCGCTCGTCCGCGAGCGGCTGGCGCAGATGGGCGTGCGGCAATCGGAATTTTGCCGGTTGTATCGCTTTGATCAGGGCTTGCTCTCCAAGATTCAAAACTCCGTCATTACCAATTTGAGTCTGGAAAGCGTCTTGCGGCTCTCGGTCGGCCTTGCGGTGCCGCCCCAAAAGATTCTGGCACTGATTGAACGCCCGGATTTACACGACCTGGTCTTGCAAGCCTACGGCAAGGAACTGACGCCAGACGACAACCGCGCAAATTGAACTTTGCCGCATCAATCAATGCTCCAGGGCAAGGCTCTACGGCAAGGCTCCACGGCGTCCAACCAGCGTATACCAACGTAATGTTGGCAACGCCAAGCCACTGTTAAAGGGGGCTGTCTGCGCTTCTGCTGAGTTATTGCTGCCGGCCGCAGAGCCCCTTTCAACTTTCGCGCGTTTGGGATGTAAAGAACGTATGCTGAAACAAACCGTGCTCAATCTGATGCGGGTGACTGGCGCCTTTGCTCCGTTTCGGCTGGCGAACCGGACTAAAGTGCTGATCCTGACCTACCACCGGTTCAGCGAACAGGAGGAGCCAAACAAAACCTCGGCGCAGGCTTTTGCGGAGCACCTGGAATACTTGACCCAGCATTACCGGCTGTTGCCGCTGTCGGACATTGCCGACTGTCTGGCGACGGGCCGCACCCTGCCGCCCGCCACCGCCGCGATCACAATTGATGACGGGTACCGCGATTTTTACGAAGTGGCCTTTCCGCTACTCTTGAAATACCGCGCCCCCGCGACGCTTTACGTCGCGACGGATTTCATTGATCACAAGACCTGGCTGTGGACAGACAAATTACGCTTCCTGACGGAGCGCACACCGGCTAGCGAGGTCGTGGCGGTCTTAAAAAGCCGCACGCAGCGCTTCGCCCTCACCGATCATCTGTCGCGGTTGCGGGCCGCCGATAAAATCAATGCAGCCCTGAAAACGCTGCCGAACGACCAAAAGGAAGAAACGATCAAACGCATCGCCGCCACTTTGGACGTACTGGTGCCGCCCTTGCCCCCGCATGAATTCGGCGGGCTGACCTGGGCGCAAATACGAGAGATGGATGCCGAGGGCATCGAAGTCGGCTCGCATACCGTGACGCATCCGATTCTGCCCAACGTCACGGATGATGAAGTGCTGCAATATGAATTGGCCGCATCCAAAGCGCGCCTAGAAGAGATGCTGGGCCGCCAGGTGCCGCTGTTCTGCTATCCCAATGGCCGCAATGATGCGCGCGTCCAACGCGCGACGGCCACCGCCGGGTATAGTTGCGCCGTTACCAACGTGCCGGGGATGAATACCAATCTTACGCCGCTCTTGGCGTTGCGCCGCATTTGCCCCCAACCCGATCTGGCGCACTTCGTGCAAAGCACCAGCGGATTTGAACAATGGCGGCGCAGCCTGGCAGGCGCCGATACAGCCCCCACGGCCCAGACATTGCCAGCGGCAGCTTTGGCGGCGGTTTCTAAAGAATTGGCGCATCAAGTCCGGCAGGTGTAGGGCCAGCTATGAGTCAGATCACCGAGCAGCAGGCGGCGGCGCTTGAAAATAACTTGTTGAATGACGCTGCGTTGTCCCTGCCAACCCCTGCGCCGCGGCTTCAGCAATCGGGCGAGCACGCCAGCAACAGCCCCAGTTTTGCCCAACGCACTCTCTGGCTTTCGGCAGCGCGCTTGGTTTCGCTGGTACTCTCGTTTCTGCTGCCCTTCATCCTGGTGCGCAAACTCAGCACGGCGGAATTCGGTCTTTACAAACAGGCGTTTCAGATTTTGCAAACGGCGCTGGGGTTGTTGGGCTTGCAAGTCAGTGGCGGCATTTACTACTTCATCCCGCGCTATCCGGACAAGAAAGCCCAGGTGGCGATGAATGCCGTGCTGTTTTATGCCTTGTTGGGCGCGGCCGTGGCGCTCTGGTTCGCCTGGCATCCGGCCTGGGTCACGCAGGCGTTCAAAGGCGACGGGCTGGTGCCCATCGTACCGCTGTTGGGCTTGGCGATCATGCTCTGGCTGATCGCTTCGGCGTTTGAGAGCGTGATGATCGCCGACAACGATGTGCGGCGCGCCTCGCTGATCACGGTGCTGCTGCAACTGGCCAAAACGGTGCTGCTGATTTCGGCTGCTGTTTGGCAAGGCGACATTCGCACGATGATCACGGCGGCGCTGCTTTTCGGAGCGGTGCATTGCCTGGTGTTCTTTGTTTATCTGTATCGGCGCTTGGGGCGTTTTTGGTGGCCGTTGGATGGCGCGTTATTGCGCGCACAACTCGCCAATGCCCTGCCCTTTGGCTTGGGCGCGTTTGCTTTTAGTTGGCAGTACGACCTGCATAACTATTACGTGATGCACTATTTCGACGCGGCGGCCTATGCGATCTATTCGACAGGCTGTTTTCAATTGCCGCTGCTGCTGGTGCTGCTGGACGCCACCGACACGATCATGATTCCGGAAATCGCGCGCCTGGAAAGCGCGGGTGCGTACCGGCGTATCGCCGAGACCTGGTTGGGCGCGATTCGCACGCTGGCGTTTTGTTTTATGCCCGCCTGCGCGCTGATGTTTGTGCTGCGGCGCGAATTAATCGTCGGCTTATACACCGACAAGCTCGCGGCGGCAGTCCCGATCTTTGCCATTGCGCTGTTGAATACGCTGCTTTTGATGAATCTGACCGGAGCGGTGATGCGCGCGTTTGAAGACCTGAAGTTTTACCGCATGAAGCTTTACTTGTGCCTGATGCCGTTCACCGCCGCGCTGCTTTACGCGGGCGTGCGCTTGGCCGGGCTGGTGGGCGTCATGCTGGCCGTGGTGATCGCGCGTGGCATTGATGTCACGCTGACGACGCGGCGGTTGGCGCAACGCATCGGCATGACGCGACACGATTGGCATTACGCGACGCCGCTGTTGCGCATTGCGGCGGCAGCGGCCCTGGCGGCGGGCTTGACCCAACTCGCAAAACCGTTGCTGCCCGGCGGGCATCCGCTGGTCACGTTTCTGGCGGGCGGCGTGGTCTTCGGGCTGGCGTATCTGCCGCTGGCGTTTCTGGTCGGCGCGGTGTCGGACAAAGAGAAAGAATGGCTGCGCGGTTTGTTACGTAAGTTCGAAGGTGCATGGGCGCGATTGCGCTGGTCAGCGGCGGCGTAGGCGGCAAGGGCCGCGGCAGGGTGGTGAAAGAACAATGGCTGGAGCTTTCTTCAAACCGAAAAAAACGGCAACGCTCTTTCAGGACGCGCCGCCGCCGAGCGGGCTGACTTGGCGCGCGAATGAAAGTGATTTTGGCGGCGCGCTAGTGCGCGAAAAGCTGCTGCACTTCGATCTCAAACAGAACAGCTACCGCCTGGCTTTTGTCTTCGCCTGGCTCTTTACGCTGGTTTTGTACGTGCGCCCGCAGGAGCTGTTTCCGCACCTCTTTGCGGCCTACCCGATTCAGCTTCCGATGCTCTTTGCCACGGCGGCCCCGGTGGCCTTTTTTGCCGCGCGCGCGCTGGGCGGCGAGCGGCTCTTTCTGTGGACGAAAGAGTTGCAGATGGCCTTTGTGATTCTGGCGCTGGCGATTTTGTTTTACCCGCTTTCGATTGATAAAGCCGTCACGTGGAAGGAATGGAACGAGAACTACCTGCGGGTGTTTCTGATCTTCGGCATCCTGATCGGCACCTTGTATTCGCGCGCGCGCATTTACTGGATGATGCGGGTGACGGTGCTGAGCGGGGCCTGGATCGCCTTTGATTCGATTCAACGCTACCGCGCCGGCGAGTTCAACGATCCCAAAATGATCAACCGCATGGTGGCTTCGGTGGGCGGAATGTTTGGCAATCCGAACGATCTGGCGACGACCTTCGGGATGTTGCTGCCGCTGGCGGTGGTCTTGCTGATCGTGAGCCGCAGTTACGCCAAGCTGCTTTACGCGCTTTGCATCGTGCTCTTTCTGGGCGCCACGATTGTGACCTTTTCGCGCGGCGGCTTTCTGGCGCTGGCGGCGGTGGTGGGCGTGCTGCTCTGGAAGTTCCGCAAACGTCACCGCGCCATCCCCTGGGTCGCGGGAGCCATGTTGGGCGGGGTGTTGTTGTTGGCGACGCCGGGCGGATTCGGCGACCGGCTCTGGACGATCATCAAGCCCGACGCCGATTCGACCGGCTCGGCGCAGGAACGCCGCGACAACTTGAAACGCGGCGTCGTGATTTTCCTGCGTCATCCCGTTTTCGGCATCGGCATGGGCACCTTTTATGTGATGGGCATTCGCGGTCGGCGTGCTCACAACTCCTACTTGGAGATTGCCACCGATTTGGGGGTGCTCGGTTTGCTGGCGTATCTGGTGCTGATTTTTAAGCCGCTCAAGGCGCTGTGGAAGATCGAGGCTGAAACCGTGGGCGCGCGCGACCCGCAGGATTTTGAAAACTATTTATTGAGCGTGGCCTTGCAGGCGGCGTTGGTGGCGTATTACGTCAACAGCTTTTTCGCCTCGATCCAGTATATGTGGTTCGTCTACTTCCCCATCGCTTATGCCGTCGGATTGCGGCGCATTTACGAGCGGGAACAGGCGATTCGCACCCAAATTGACGCGCCCGCGCATCTCGCCGATTTCCATGTCGGCGAGGAAGACAAGGGCACTTTATGGAAAGCACGTCCGCTCGGACGTCTTTTTCAACCGACAGTGAGACAACCAGACAGCGCGACAACCAACCAGCAAGACGGGGAAACGGAACAAGCCGCGAGCGTTCCGGCCCCCCGACTCGCGGTTTCGCCTGTTGCTGTTCAACCCCCGACTCCGGCTACCCATAGACAGTTGCCACCCCCGTCCACGAACGGCTAGGCAGCAGGAGTTCGCACAATGACAGTCGTATTACTTGCGCAAATTATTTTCTGCGGCGCCTTGGCGTTGCTGCTTTATACCTACATTGGTTACCCAGTGTTGATGTTTGTGTTGAGCCGCGTGTACGCCTTACCGGTCAAGCGCGTCAACATCTTTCCGCGCGTTTCGATGGTGATCGCCGCGCATAACGAAGAGTCCGACATTGCGGCCAAACTCGAAAACGCGCTGGCGCTAGATTATCCCAAAGAGAAGTTCGAAATCGTGGTCGCGTCGGATTGCTCGTCAGACCGCACCGACGAGATCGTCAAAAGCTACGCCGCGCGGGGCGTCAAGCTGTACCGGCAGGAACAGCATTACGGCAAAACCATCGCCCAGAACTCGGCAGTCAAAATCACCAACGGCGAAATCCTGCTTTTTTCGGACGCGACGACGATGTACCGCCCCGATGTGGTGCGCAAGATCGTGCGTCCCTTTGCCGACCCGACGGTTGGGTGCGTCGCGGGACAGTTGATTTATGAAGACCGCACATCCACGGTCGTGGGCGATGGCTGCAAGTCCTATTGGGGCTACGAGAAGCTGATCAAACAGTGCGAAAGCGTGGTGTGTTCGCTAATCGGCGTCAGCGGCTGCCTCTATGCCGTGCGCCGCAGTTGTCATCAAAAGCTGGCGAACGACATGATTGATGATTTCGTCATCGCCACTGAGATTCGCCTGCAAGGCTTGCGCACAGTGTACGAGCCGGAAGCGATCTCGACAGAAGATACGAATAAGAAGGGCCAAGACGAATTCCGCATGCGCGTGCGGGTGATTCAGCAAACGTTCAGCGCCTTGCAGCGTTACAGCGAAGTGCTCAGCCTGCAAAAGCAAGGGATGTATGCCTTCCAGATGATCTCGCACAAAGTGCTGCGTTATCTGGTGCCGGCGTTTTTGCTGGCTGCGCTGCTGGCGAACGCGCTGCTGGTGCACGTGCATCTGGCCTATAGCGTTGCTTTCTTCGCGCAACTCGCCTGTTACCTGCTGGCCGCGCTCGGCTGGCTCGGTGACAAGCTGGGCCTGCGCTTAGGTTCGTTCTCACTGCCATATTATTTCGTGCTGGCGAATGCGGCGATTGTCCGCGCCTTCATCAAATACATGCGCGGCGAATCCCGCGTGGTCTGGCAGTCGGTGCGCGACAATAAATTGCCGGCGGAAGCCAAGGCCGGGCAAACGGCTTGAGCCTGTTTGCAGTTCGGTTCGACGTTTGAGTTCTCTGAAGTAATCCAATTACGTAGCAGACGGGGGAACCATTCCCCGGCTGAACTACCAATCAGGCGCAGCGGCTGTTTCAGAGATTGACCCCACATCTGTAAGGTCAGCCGCGCGTCAATCAATGACTCTCTGGAATCCTGGCAGACATGAGACACGCCCCAGGTATTTGAGGAATTATGTGTGGAATCGCAGGTTTTTTTGAGCCTCAAGCGGCTCTGACTGCGATTGAAAGACGCGACGTCATCCAACACATGTGCGACGTAATCGCCCATCGGGGTCCGGATGACGAGGGGTTTTATGTCAGCGGTGGTGTGGCGATCGGGATGCGGCGGCTTTCAATCATTGACCTGGCGACAGGTCATCAACCGATCTCGAATGAAGACGGTTCCGTGTGGCTCGTCTTTAACGGCGAAATCTATAACTACGCCGAGTTGCGCGCGGGTTTGCTGCAACGCGGCCACCAGTTCCGCACCAACAGCGACACCGAAACCATCGTGCATCTATACGAAGAGTTGGGCGACCGCTGTGTTGAAAAACTGCGCGGGATGTTCGGCTTTGCCATCTGGGACGCGCGCGAACACAAGCTGCTGCTGGCCCGTGACCGGCTGGGCAAGAAGCCCATGCATTACGCCCACCAGGGCGACGCGCTGATCTTTGGCTCGGAAATCAAATCGCTCTTGCAGCATCCCTCCATCCAGCGCGCGGCCAATCTCGAGGCGCTCTCTGATTTCCTCTCGTTCGGCTATGTGCCGGGTTCTCAGACGGCCTTTCGCGGCATTCACAAATTGCTGCCGGGCCACACGCTGACGTTCAAAAATGGGCAGGTCAGCACGCGCTGTTATTGGGATTTCAACTACAACGGCGACGGCGCACACCACAAAGACGAGCGCACCTATATCGAAGAGTTGCGGCACGAAATTGACGAGGCCGTGCGCATCCGTTTGATGAGCGAGGTGCCGCTCGGCGCGTTTCTCTCCGGCGGCATTGATTCCAGCACCATCGTGGGCACGATGGCGGGCTTGATGGAGCAGCCGGTCAAGACCTTCTCCATCGGCTTTTCCGAAGCGAGTTTTGATGAATTGGAATTCGCCCGGTTGACGGCGAAACGATTCAACACCGAGCATCACGAATTCGTGGTCACCCCCGATGTTTGCCATCTGGTCGAAGAGATTGTCTGGCATCACGATGAACCTTTTGCGGATGTTTCGAGCATCCCCACCTACGTCGTGTCAAAGATGGCGCGCGAACACGTCACGGTGGTGCTTTCCGGCGATGGCGGCGACGAAGTGTTTGCCGGCTATGGCCGCTACGCCGTCCACAAACGGCGCGAAGTGTTTGAACGCATCCCCAGTGCGGCACGGCGCGGTCTGATGTTGCCGTTGAGCCACTCACTGCCGCGCTTTACGCCCGGCAAAAACTATCTGCGCAACATCGCGCTCGATGCGGCGGCACGTTATGTAGACAGCCTGGCGTTCTTTGACGAACGGGCCAAACGGCGCCTGCTGTCTGACACGACCGCGCGCCTGTTGCGGCATCACGATTCGACCGCCGAGTTCCGGCAGTTGTTCAACGTGCCGAGTTCGCTCGAACGCATAGATCATCTGATTTACCTGGACAGTAAAACCTATTTGCCCGGCGATATTCTGGCCAAAGTGGACCGCATGAGCATGGCGCATTCGATTGAAACGCGCGCGCCGCTGCTGGATCACAAACTGATCGAGTATGTGCAAACGATTCCCGGCTCGCTGAAATTGCGTGGCATGGAAACCAAGCACATCCTCAAGCGCGCGGTCACGGGACTGGTGCCGGATGAAATCATTCAGCGCCAGAAGAAAGGCTTCAGCGTGCCCATTCGCCAGTGGTTCAAACGCGAATTGAAAGACATGCTGAATGACACGCTGAGCGATCAGCGCACGCGCGAGCGCGGGTTATTGAATCCAAACGCGGTGCGGGCGCTGGTCAATGAACATCAGATCGGTCGCCGCGATCATGCGCATAAGCTCTGGGGGCTTTTAACGCTGGAACTCTGGCACCGGGCCTTTATTGACCAGCAACCCGAAATGAGTTTTGAAGGCGCCAAAACGCTGAGCTTGAGCCAACTCACGCCCATCGCGCCCGCCGCCTAAAGATCAAGCATGGAAGCGTTGTTGAACAAAACTGTCGTGGAACCGAGCCTGACGCAAGCTGCCGCCAGCACACGGCGGCGGCTCCGCGTGCTGCATCTGCTCAACAGTTTTGAGTTGGGCGGCACCGAACGGCAGGACATCGAGTTGCTCAAGCGGTTGGATCAAACACGTTTTGACGTGCGGCTGGCGGCGCTGCAACGCCAAGGGCCGCTTTATGACGAAGTGGCGACCCGCTATCCGCGCCTGCTCGAATTTCCGCTCAACAGCCTTTACAACGCCCAGGCGCTGCGCCAGATGCGGCGACTGCGTGCCTGGCTGTTGGAGGAACAAATTGACATTTTGCACGCGCACGATTTTTACGCGGGCTGGCTGGGCACGCTGGCGGCGCAATTCACCGGCGTAAAAATCATCGCCTGCCAGCGCCACCTGCGCCTGTCAGATCGCTGGGTGCACGCCGCAGGCCGCCGCGTCATCAACCGTCTGGCCCATCGCGTCGTCGTCAACGCTGAGTTGATTCGCAAACACGTACTCGAAACCGGCACGGCCCGCGCGGACAAACTCATCGTCATCCGCAACGGGTTGATCTATCAGGCTGAACCCGCCGCGCGGAATGCAGTGCGGGCGGCGTTATTGGCTGAATTGCAGCTTCCGGCAGACGTGTTGCTGATCGGCAATGTCGCCAATTTACGCCCGGTCAAAGGGCATCGTTATTTGTTGCAGGCGGCGGCCACCGTCGTGCGCCAGTTCCCCCACGCGCATTTCCTGCTCATTGGCAAAGGCGAATTACAGGTGGCGTTGCAGGCGCAAGCCGCCGCATTGGGCATCAGCGCCAACGTGCATTTCCTCGGACAGCGCTCCAACGCCGCGCAACTGGCCCAGGCCTTTGATCTCGCGGTGCTGGCCTCGCTGCACGAAGGGCTGCCCAACACCGTGATGGAAGCAATGGCAGCAGGCGTCCCCGTCGTCGCCACGGCGGTGGGCGGCGTCTTGGAAATGATTACCGACGGCGAAACCGGCTATCTCGCGCCTGCGGCGGATGCCGCGCATTTGGCCGAAAAGATATTGCAGGCGCTCGCCGATGAAGCAGGCCGCGCCCAACGCGCCGCGCATGGCCAGGCCTTCGTGCTGGATCAATTCAGCATGCAACGTATGGTCGCGGCGACTGAACAGCTCTATGACGAAGTGTGTGGTAATCCGCACACGGCAAACTAGATCGGTTTTACTTCGGTATATGGGAAAAACCGCGCAGCGGGACAGTACCGCGCGCGTGAGCAAGCGGCCCGTTGGCAGTTCAGCCAAGGGGTAAGTTTGACGGGCCGCTTGCTCACGCGCGCGGTACTGTCACAGCGTCAACTGATTCCCATAACCGCAATTGCAAAGCCATCCCCCCGCTGTAACGTTTGCCGCGCTTTCCCCACTAGAAGCACAGGCACCAGACACAGGGCTTACTTTGCCCTACGCATTGGCAAGTCATCCCTTGAATGAGTGAAGCGATGTCCCAAGTCGAAACAATTCGTGTCTGCCTGGTCGCGCCTTCGCTGGAAATCACCGGCGGCCAGTCGCGGCAGGCTGCGCGTTTGCTCGCCGCTTTCCAACACGAACGGACGCTCGCCCTCGGTTTCATCCCGCACAATCCGCGTTTGCCCGCCCCCTGGCGCAAGTTGCAACGACTCAAATTCGTCCGCACGGTCGTAACGACGTCTTATTATTGGTGGTTGCTGCTGACGCAACTGTGGCGTTACGACATCGTCCACATCTTTTCAGCGTCTTACTTTTCCTATCTGCTTGCAGTCGCGCCGGCCATCCTGATCGGCAAGCTTTATGGCAAACGGGTCATCCTGAATTATCGCAGCGGCGAGGCCGAAGACCATCTGCAACACTGGCCGCTGACGACCAAGCCGATCATGCGCTTGGCCGACCGCATTGTGGCGCCATCCAGCTACCTCGTGGACGTCTTCGCCCGCTTCGGCTTGCAGGCAGAGTCTATTTTCAACATCGTCGAACTCGACCGCTTCCGGTTTCGCGCGCGCGCGCCATTGCAACCGAAGTTTCTCTGTTGCCGCCTGCTTGAACCGCTTTACAACGTCGGTTTGGTGCTGCGCGCGTTTCAACAAATTCAGCAACGTTACCCCAACGCCAGCCTGACGATTGCGGGCGATGGCAGCCAGCGCGCCGCGTTGGAGCAGTTGGCGCGGACTTTGGCAGTACGCCAGGTCGCCTTTCGCGGCATCGTGCCGTTTGAACAGATGCCGCAACTTTATGACGAACATGATGTCTGTCTGATCGGCAACGACATTGACAACATGCCCGCGACAATTCTGGAAGCCTGCGCCAGCGGGTTACCGGTCGTCAGCACCGAGGCAGGTGGTATCCCCTATTTGGTCAAACACGAAGTGAGCGCGTTGCTGGTGCCGTGCGGCGATCATGCGGGGCTGGCGCGTGAGGCCATGCGTTTGCTGGAAGATGCGACATTGGCGCAGCAGTTGAGACAGCAGGCGCACGCTCTTGTTCAACAATGCACCTGGGAAAGCGTGCGCGGGCAGTGGTTAAAGCTGTATATGGATTTGATGCAGGCGCAAAACGCGCCGCGCCGCGCCAGCCGCGCGACATTGCCGCAGCGGAGCTAAACCCGGTAACGCCGGCGCGCTTTCGTAGCGCTGGCGTTCGAAACGTCGCGCTTTGAACCTTTATGTGAAGACCCAAAAGCGCTGCGTGCTTTTGGGTAAACTTGATAGATAGAACGCTGGAATGCAGGAAGGAAGGGTGAGAAGTAACCAGGGCAACTCCAGCCTGAGCACGAGGAATTCATGTCCTTTCCGCATCAGGCCCAAGCAGTATTTGCCTGTCAACCAACACAATCCCGACAGCGGCGGCGGTCTGGCCTAATGCGCCATCGCGCGCCAAAACGGGCTTGGTCTTTGAAAACATTTTTGAAAACATTGCAGTGTCGCGCACCGGCAGTACGCGCGGCCCGTATTTCCGGCTTGAACATCCCCCCTCAAGCGATTCAAAAGGAGTCTTGAGGTGGTCGCATACGAAGGTCAACTGCCCTTACCCGGACGTGTCAAAGCACGCACCGCCGCACAGGTGTTGAGTCAAGAGCACGTCCCCGAATTTGACGGCGTGCGCGCCCTGGCCATCTGGCTGGTGTTGCTGACACATATTTTTCTCGCCTATCCGAATCCGGCGGGCGCGCTGGACGCCATCCCCCGTCCGCTGTACGAAATCATCAATCGCGGCTGGCTCGGGGTGGATTTGTTTTTCGTGCTATCGGGTTTGCTGATCACAGGCATCCTGCTCGATGCCAAAGGCAAGCCACATTATTACCGCAATTTTTATGGCCGCCGGGTGCTGCGCATCCTGCCGCTGTATCTGGCGTGCATCGCGGTGATGAGCCTGTTTTATACCGGCTATGGCAGCTACTTTTTGTTGAGCCTGCCGTTCCTGGCGAATTTCGCCTCGGGCTTTGGCATTGCGACGCCGCACGGGCCGGGCGTGTTCTGGTCGCTGTGCGTCGAAGAGCATTTTTACCTGCTCTGGCCGCTGGTGGTTTCGCTGCTGCCCCGGCGCGCGCTGGCGGTGCTGGGCTGCCTGCTGCTGGTCGTTTCGCCGTTGCTGCGCGCCTGGGGCGTGCAACGTGGAATGAGCATTGATATGGAGGTTTATCAATACTCGTTCTTCCGCTTTGACGGTCTGGCATTGGGCAGCTTGTTGGCAATTTGGCTGCGGTCGGATTACGCGGCGCGCCGCACTTCGCTGGGGTTGGCGGCGTCAATGATTGGTTTGGCGGTCGTGGTCACCCTCGCGGGCTTGCCTTACGGCATCTTGAGCAAGTCGGTCGCGGGCGTGGCGCTGCGTTATACGCAGATGAATCTGCTGTTCGGCGCATTCATCGTCACGGCTTTTGCTTTGCGCGGCACTTGGGTTACTGACGTCTTGCGCAGTTCGTTCGCGTCGGTCAGCGGCAAGCTGAGTTATTGCTTGTACCTGATCCATCTGGCGGTAGGCGATGCTTATTACCATTTGACGGCCCCTTACGCGGCGGTGCTGGTGGCGCGGTTGGGCAGCTTGGGCAGTGTGCTGGCGCGGGCGGCGACGATTCTGTTGCTTTCGTTTGGACTGGCCTGGCTGTCGCAACGTTTTTTGGAAGGCCCGGCGTTACGGTTGAAAAGGTATCTGGTTTGAATTGGCGGGTGCTCGTCCTCGCCCACATTGGCGCTGCGCTTGCCACCGGTGAGCGCGCTATTTGTCGCTGGAGATCACAGACCATGAACAATGAATTGATGGCCCGCTGGCTGGATGATTCGCGCGCGCGTGCGCTAGCGCTCGTGAACAACTTGCATCACAAATTGGAACAGCGGCTGGCCCCGTCAGCACCGCCAGAAACCATGCCCGAACGCGCGTTGATTTTGCCGTTCGATCCGCACTCGCCCTCGACGCGCGCGGTGCAGGTGTTGCGGCTCAACGCGCTGCCCGTCCAGGAAACGCGCGACGAACCGCCGACCGAGAGCTTTTTGCCCGCGTTGCACAAACTGGCAACCAACGAGCGCCGCGCCACGCTTTCAGAGGCGCTGAGCCGTCATAGTTTTGTGGTGAAGTCGAAACGGTGAAACGCAGCAAACTCGACAAACTGCGCGGCATGAGTCCGCACGAATGGCGGACGCGCAGCGCACAGGAACTGGCTAAGCTCAGCGAACGCTATCTTGGACGCGGCACGCGCGAGTTGACCGACAGCGAGTTCCTGCGCGAATGGCAAGCGCCAGCAGACGCCAGGCCCGTCAATACGGCACAGGCAGCAGCAGCCGACTTGCTGAAACGCTTGCAACAAAGGCCGCGCTTCTTCCCTGCTCTTTCTCAACGAACGACGGTCGTGCAAACGCTGCAAACACGCTTTGCAGCTGAGTGCGAACAACTGCTGGCCCGGGCTGACCGCGTGCTGGCAAACCGCTTCGACATCTTTGCATGCTGCGGGGAGCACGCAGGGCTGAGCTTTGGCGAACCGGTGAACTGGCGCTTGGAACCAAGCTCTGGCAAAGCCACGCCGCTTGCGCATTGGAGCGCCATTGATTTTCTGAACCCGGCGGTCGCGGGCGACAAGAAATTCACCTGGGAACTCAATCGCTGCCAGTTTTTCATCACGCTAGGCCAGGCCTATTGGCTGACTGGGGATGAAAAATACGCCGAGCAGTTCGTCGCGCTCACCACCGCCTGGCTCGACGCCAATCCGCCCAAACGCGGCATCAATTGGGCCAGCAGTTTGGAATTGTCCTTCCGCGTCATCGCCTGGCTGTGGGCCTTGCATCTCTTTGCGGACGCCAAAGCCTTGACGCCGGAATTCACCACGCGCGTGTTGAAATCACTGCTCGCACAAGGACGCCACATCGAAACGTACCTGTCGCTTTATTTCAGCCCGAATACGCATCTGACCGGCGAAGCGCTGGGCTTGTTTTATCTGGGCGTGGCCTTGCCGGAATTGTGCCGGGCCGAGCATTGGCGGCAATTGGGTTTGCGCATCCTGCTGGAACAGTTGCCGGTGCACGTGCGGCGCGATGGCGTTTATTTCGAGCAGGCGTCGTATTACCACCGCTACACGGCGGATTTTTATACGCATCTGCTGTTGCTGAGCCGGGCGAGTGACACGGCGTTGCCGCCATTGGTCGAAGAGAAGCTGATTGGCTTGCACGAGCATCTGCTGTGGCTCACGCGGCCCGACGGTACGTCGCCGTTTTACGGCGACGATGACGGTGGACGCACAGTGATGCTGAGCACGCGGCGCGCCGACGATTTCCGCGACACGCTGGCGACCGGGGCGGCGCTCTTGCAACGTCCAGACTGGAAATTCGTCGCGGGTGAAGCCGCCGTTGAAACACTGTGGTTGCTGGGCGCAGATGGCTTGCGAACCTTTGATGAATTGGCCGCGCACGCGCCGACAGCGCGGCACAAAGCATTCGCCGACAGCGGCGCTTACGTCATGCGCGACGGTTGGACGCCTGATGCGAGTTATCTGTTCATTGATTGCGGCCCGCACGGCGTGTCGAATGGCGGCCACGCTCACAGCGACGCTTTGTCCTTTGAATTTGCGGCGGGCGGCGCGACCTGGTTGGTTGACCCGGGCACGTTCAGTTACACCGGCGATTTGCAGCAACGCAATGAAATACGTTGCTCGCAAAACCACAATACAGTGAGTGTGGATGGTCTGTCGCAATCCACGCCCCAAACCGCGTTCACCTGGGCACAGACGGCGCGCTGTTTGCCGCGCGAGTTCCGCGCAAGTGACGAAGGTCTTTTTTTTGCGGGCCAGCAGGACGGTTACACGCGGCTGGCTGACCCGGTGCGGCAGCAACGCGCGTGGCTGTTGCATCCGGCGGAGGCCGGCGCGCCGTTGTATCTGCTGATGACTGACCGGCTGGAAGCGCAAGGCGCGCACCAGTATCAATGGCATTTTCATTTTGCCGCCGGTTGCCGCACGCGACTTGACGGCAACCTGGTGCGGGTCGTGGCGGCGACGGGGCAAGAGTTGTGGCTGGCGGCGCGCGTGACGGGCGACAACGAATTGCACTTTGCCGTAACGGAGGGCTGGGTCTCGCGCTGTTACGGCCAACGCGAGGCCGCGCCGACGGTCACCATCAGCACCGTGGGGCGCGGCGGGTTGACGGTTGAGACATTGCTCGTGCCGCTGGCTGACAAGCAGGCTGAAGAGTTCGTGCGGGAGTGGCCGACGCGCATTCATTGAGCACCGGCGCGGCAAGCGTTTAGAGTTCCGCCTCGCGTAGTGCCCAATTGACGCGCCTGCGGCGCGCTGACCGCCTAAAGGCGGAACTCTAAACGCTTGCCGCGCCACGCTTGCATTTTTCAACCACGGCTCCAAATTCGGTTGTTTCGATTTCGTGGAATGGGACGACGATGAGCACACTCGAATACCATCGGGCCGAACTGGCGATTGCCAAAGCGAAGGATGACCCGCGCCGTGTGATGCCCGCGCTGCCCGCCGCGTTCGGCAGCATCCTCGATCTCGGTTGCGGCGCGGGACAGACGCTCATCGCCTGTGAATTGCCGCCGGAAGTTTTCGCTTGCGGGGCTGATGTTGATGAAGAGGCGCTGCGCTATGGCCGGCAACTGAGTGGTGAAATTCATTTCGTGCGCGCGGGCGGCGAAGCCTTGCCGTTCGCCGCGCAAACCTTTGATGTCGTGATCTCGCGCGTGGCGATCCCGTATATGCACATCCCGACGGCGCTGGACGAAATCGCGCGCGTCTTGAAACCGGGCGGGCACGTCTGGTTCACGCTGCACCCGCTGGCGCTGGTGCGGAAATGGCTGTGGAGCGCCTTGCGCCACGGCCATTTGAAAAGCGTCATTTACCAGAGCTACACGCTCGTGAACGGGCTGCTCCTGCATTGCTTTGGCAAACAGGTGCGCTTCCCGCTCAACCGCGCGCGCTGCGAATCGTTTCAGAGCGAACGCGGCATCACACGCGCCCTGCAAGCGGCCGGCTTAACGCGTGTCGAAACGGAATTGAACGAACAGTTTTTTGTCGTCAAAGCGGTAAGACAAAGTAGTCGGTAGTCAGTAGTCAGTAGTCAGCAAGAAACGGCCCATTGCTACTGACTACTGACTACTGACTACTGACTACTGACTACTGACTACTGACTACTGACTACTGACTATTGGTTTTTTATGTGTGGCATTTGCGGAACGGCGATTCCGCGACAACTCAATCGGCGCGTTAATGCCGACAGCTTGACCCGGATGCGGGATGCGCTGGTGCATCGCGGGCCGGACGATGCCGGGTTGTGGCTGAACGGTTCGGTCGGGCTGGGCCAGCGGCGGCTCTCCATCGTGGATTTGGGCGGCGGACATCAGCCGTTGTCTAATCAAGGCTGTGCGGGTGGTGAGGACGGCACGGTTTGGATCGCCTTTAACGGCGAGATTTATAACCACGCCGAATTGCGCGCACAGTTGGAAAGCCAAGGCCACGTCTATCGCACGTCGAGCGACACCGAAACCATCGTGCATCTGTACGAAGAGTTCGGCCTGGCAGGCGTTGAACAATTGCGCGGCATGTTCGCCTATGCCATCTGGGACGCGCCGCAACGCCGCCTGGTGCTGACGCGCGACCGCGTCGGCATCAAGCCGCTGTATTACCTGCTGACCGAAGACGGCACGCTGCACTTCGCCTCGGAAATCAAAGCGCTGCTCGCCGGACGCGCGCTCAAACCGGAGTTGAACTACAACGCGCTGAGCGACCAATTCGCCAACCGTTATACCTCGGGCGAAGAGACGTTGTTCAAAGGCGTCAAACGACTGCTGCCTGGGCATACGCTGGTGTGGCAGGACGGCCAAGTCGAGCTTAGCCACTACTGGTCGCTGAGTTTCAGCAAGCCCGCGCAACGACTCAGCGAAGCCGACTACATAGAGCAATTCCGCGCACTCTTCCGCGATTGCGTCGCCTCGCACCTGATGGCCGATGTGCCGCTGGGCATGTTCCTGTCGGGTGGCATTGATTCGAGCGCGATTGCGGCGGTCATGAGCGGCTTGGTCAAAGATCGCATCAAGACCTTCTCGGTTGCTTTCGCCGAGCGCGAGGCGAACGAATTGGATTTCGCGCGCACCGTCGCGCAAGCCTACAACACCGACCATCACGAAATCGTCGTCAGCCCCACAGAGTTTTTCGCGGCGCTGCCCACGCTGATCTATCAGGAAGACGAACCGCTGGCGCATCCGTCCAGTGTGCCGCTCTATTTCGTCTCGCGGCTGGCGCGCGAACACGTCAAGGTCGTGCTGACCGGCGAAGGTGCCGACGAATTGCTGGCGGGTTACAACAAATACCGCGTCACGCGCTACAACCTGCAATTGGGCGGCGTATACGAACGCCTGCTGCCCGGCTTCGCGCGGCACGCCATCAAAGGCGGCATCGAACGGCTGGACGGCGCGACGCGCGCGCGGCAAATTTTGCAACGCACGTTTCTGTGTCTGCCCGCGAGCCTGCGCGACATTTACTTCGACAATTTCGCGGTCTTTGCGCCGCCGTTGCAACAGCGTTTGTTCACGGCGGAAACGCGCGCGCGGCTGACCGACACCGACCCATACCGCACGATGGTGGCGTATGCCGCTGAGAGCGACGCCGACAATTTGCTGGATCAATTGCTGGCGGCGGACATGCAATCGTACCTGCACGAACTGCTGATGAAACAGGATCAGATGAGCATGGCCGCCTCAATTGAGAGCCGCGTGCCTTTCCTGGATCACCGGCTGATTGAATTCGCCACGCACTTGCCGGTGGAAATGAAGCTGCGCGGCACGACGACGAAATATATTTTGCGGCAGGCCATGCAAGGCGTCTTGCCCGCTGAGATTCTGACGCGCAAGAAAATGGGCTTCCCCGTGCCGCTGGGCGCGTGGTTCCGTGGCCCATTCAAACACGTCGTGGACGAATACGTGCTGGGCGAACGCGCGCTCGGACGCGGTTTTTTCAATGCCGATTACGTGCGCGAATTGGCGGCGCGGCAACAGGCGGGCGAAAACCACGCCGAACGGTTGTGGGCGTTGCTGAATTTTGAATTGTGGCAGCGGCGCTTTTTCGACGGCGAGGCGCTTGCAGAAAACACAGCAACGCCTGCAATGGCGCGCGCGGTAGCTCTTTGAGTTGGAGGTACAGCAGGCTGCCAGCCTGCTGGGAACTGGCGATGTAAGAACTCGATTGCCAGTTTGTTCTTTAGCGCAAGTACAGCAGACTGGCAGTCTGCTGTACTTCAAATGGTACCACTTCCCCCCGGAAGGTGAGTTCGATGCAGAAGCTGACTGAAAAGGGTTTTTGGAATCGGGTCTACGCCAACAATCAAGCGCAGATCAATATGGGGGGGGGTAAAGAGTGCGGCCAAACGCTGGTTCAAAGCGCGTTTTGGCGAATACTTGCGCGATTATCGGCACTATCTGGAATTGGATGTTCTTTTGAAAACCCATTTGCCGCCACAAGCGGGTTTGCAGGTCTTGGAAGTCGGCAGCGCGCCGGGTGAAAACCTGGTGAGACTGCGGCGGAAATTCGGCTATGACGTTTACGGCGTCGAATATGCCGAGGTGGGCGTAGCGATCAACCGCGCGAACTTCGCGCAAGCTGGCATCGCGGACGACCGCGTCATTCAGGCAGATTTTTTCGCGCCGGAGTTTCAGACGCGCTACCGCGAGCGTTTCGACATTGTCGTCTCGCGCGGTTTCATCGAGCATTTCGATGACGTGACGGTAGTGCTTGAACGGCATCTGACACTGCTCAAAGCGGGCGGGCGACTGGTGGTCACCATTCCGCGGCTGACCGGCATCAATTATCCGCTGTGCCGCTTTTTCGACGCGGAACTGCTGGACAAGCACAACTTGAAGATTATGGAGCAGGCTGCGTTCGCGGCTTTGTTCGCGCCGCTGCCGTTGCAACCGCAGTTTTGCGGCTACTTCGGCACGTTCAGCTTTCAGTTGTTCGACACCAAAGCGCCGCGCGGCGCGCGTTTCGCGCTCTTGCGGCTGAGCTGGAAAGTACAGCTTGGGTTAAACCTGCTCTTCCGGCTGCTGTTGCGCGAACGGGGCTGGGAGAGTTGGTTGGGCAGCCCGCATCTAATGTATGTGGGTGTGAAGAAGAGTTGATTATGCGCATTCTCTGGGTCAAAGCCGGTAAGCTCCTGCCCGTGGACACGGGCGGCAAAATCCGGTCGTACAACATCCTGAAACATCTGGCCGCGCGCCACGAACTGACGCTGCTGTCATATTACGGCGGGCCGCGTGACATGGCGTATGAGCAGGCGATTCAAGCGGAATTGCCCGGCACGCGCGCCGTTCACACCGGCGCCGCCGAGGGCAACGCGCTGGATTATCTGCGCCGTTTGCCTTCGCCCGCGCCCTATGCCGTCAGCAAATTCACCGACCGTGAAGTCAGACGCATCGTCACGGTTTGTTTGCAAGAACAACGTTACGACGTAGCGGTGTGCGATTTCCTGAGCGCGACGTTGAACTTTCCGGCGCATGCGGCCACGCCGACCGTGCTCTTTCAGCACAACGTCGAATCCATTCTCTGGCAGCGCCAGGCCAAGCACGAACCCAATTTGCTCAAACGCCTCGCCTTCAAAATCGAAGCCGCCAAGATGACGCGCTACGAAGCGCGTGCCGTCGGCCAGTTCACCCACGTCATCGCCGTATCGGATGCCGACCGCGACCTCATGAAACCGATGACGGAGGCCGCGCGCCTGAGCGTCGTGCCCACCGGCGTGGATTTGGCGCAGTATCGCGCGGCGGCGGCGAGCGACAGCGCGGCTGAACCGTTAGTGATGTTCCTGGGTTCGATGGATTGGGAAGCGAACATTGACGGCGTCGAGTATTTCCACCGCGAAATCTGGCCGCAGGTCAAACAGTCCGTACCCAACGCGCGTTTCCGCGTTGTCGGGCGCAACCCGCATGCACGCATCCAACGGCTCGCAGCAGCAGCTGTCGAAGTCACAGGCACCGTGCCTTCGGTGCTCGAACATCTGCGCGCAGCGGCGGTCTTTGTGGTGCCGCTCAGAATCGGCGGCGGCACGCGGCTGAAAATTTACGAAGCAATGGCGCTGGGCAAGGCGACGGTCTCGACCACCATCGGCGCCGAAGGGCTGGACGTCAATCACGGCCAGGACATTTTGCTGGCCGATGATCCCGCCAGCTTTGCGCAAAGCACGATTGCGCTGTTGCAAGACGCGGCCTTGCGCCAACAACTGGAACAGGCGGCGGCGGCCCAAGCGGCGAAATTCGATTGGCCGCTGATCGTGGATCGGTTTGAAGAAGTGCTGGCGCTGGCGATGCGGCAAGCTGGCACGGCAACGCAAGCCGCACCCACAGCAGTCCCGGTGAACGCATGAATGTTTTAGTGCTCGATGGCAACGAAAATCAGGCCGTCGCCAGCGTGCGTTCGCTGGCGCGCGCCGGGCATCGTGTCGCCGTCGGCGCGGCTACGTCGTGGTCAAAAGCGGGCTGGTCGCGCGACTTCGCCGAGAGTTTTGTTTATCCCGCGCCGCAACAGAGCGCGGCGGATTTCGTCGCGTGCGTTGCGGAACAAGTGCAACGCAGGCCCGGCGCATTGGTGCTGCCGATGACCGAGCGCACGACGCTGCCGCTGTCCGCCGCGCGCGAACGCATTCTGGCAGCGGGCGGCAAGCTGGTGCTGCCGCCGCACGCGACAGTGCTGCGCGCCTTTGACAAAGAGCAAACCACGCAACTGGCTGCGCAACTGGGCATCGAAACCCCGCGCACGTGGACGATTCGTGATGACGTTTCCTTGCATGAGGCCGCGCGGGCCATCACCTTTCCGGCGGTGCTCAAGCCGCAATCGTCCGAAGAAGTTTCCTGCAACGGCCAAGTGCGCGCGACGGGCGCGCCGGTCTATGCGCGCAACGCGGCGGAGTTTGCGGCGGCTTATGCCGAGTTGCGCCAGCGTTGCAGCGTCGTGCTGGCGCAAGAATTCATCGCAGGCATAGGTTGTGGCTATTTCGCGTTGCTGCGCGAAGGCGAATTGCGCGCGGAGTTCGCGCACCGCCGCATCCGCGACGTGCGCCCGACCGGTTCGGGCAGCGCCGTGCGTGAGAGCCTCGAACCCGACGCAGCGTTACGCGACGCCGGTCTGGCAATCTTGCGAGCGTTGCGTTGGCACGGCGTGGCGATGGTCGAATTCCGGCGGCGGCCCGACGGTTCGCTGGTCTTTCTGGAAGTCAACGGGCGGTTCTGGAATTCGCTGCCACTGGCGGTTTACGCGGGCGCGGATTTCCCGGCGTTGCTGGCGCAGTTGGATGCGCGCGGCGATTGCGACCTGTTGCCGCCCGCGCGCGCGGGTGTGCGTTGCCGCTGGCTGTTGGGCGATGTGCGGCACATGCTGGAAGTCTGGCGCGGCGCACCGGCGGGCTTTGCCGGTGAATTCCCCAAACGCGGGCGCACCTTGTTGGATTTTCTGACGCCCGTGCCAGGCACGTATCACGACAATTTCATGTGGCGCGATCCGTGGCCGGAGCTAGGCGATTGGTTGGATTTTGCGTTGCGCAAAGTGCCTGCGCAGCGGCGCAAAACGCGCGCCGCGCAGGCATCCCGGACGAACGGTTTGCCAGCGTCTGCGTTTGGCTCGCAATCTGAAATTTGAGATTTGAAATTAGGGTTTGAAAGCAAAGATGTTCAAAGGCGTCATTCACACGCACAGCACCTACTCCGACGGCGAATTCACATTGGCCGAATTGCGTGTGGTCTTGCTGGCCGCCGGTTGCGGCTTTGTCTGCATGAGCGACCACGCCGAAGCCTTTGACGCCGCGAAGCTCAAAGAATACGTGGCCGAATGCGCGGCGCGTTCGGATGAGCGCTTCCAATTCATCGCGGGGCTGGAATTTGAATGCGAGCAGCGCATGCACGTGCTGGGTTATGGCGCGCCCGCGCTGGCGACGACGCAAGACCCGCAAGAAGTCATCCGGCACATCCGGCGGCACCAGGGCCTCGCCGTGATCGCGCATCCGAAAGACGAATTCTTTCCGTGGATCGAATCTTTCACCGAATTACCGGACGGCATCGAGACGTGGAATTCGAAATACGACAGCCGCTATGCGCCGCGCATCGGCACCTTTCGTTTGCTCGAACGCTTGCAGCAGCGGCAGCCGCAGATACGCGCGTTTTTCGGCGTGGACTTGCACTGGCGGCGGCAGTATCGCGGGCTGTTCAACGAGGTCGAAGCGGTCAGCAACAGACGCGACGACGTATTGGCGGCCTTTGCGCGCGGGAGCTATCGCGGGGTGAAAGAAGAATTGGCGCTGCCGTCAAGCGGCGTGTTGACGGCTGAACAAGTGGCGGCGTTTGAGGCGCGGCACGCCCAATCGGATCGTCTGCGGCAGTGGGTCAAACGCATCAAAGGCGTAGTCAAAAGCTCCGGCTTGCAGGTGCCCGCGCCGCTGAAGGCGCAATTGCGCCGGATTTTCTAGTCGCGGATTTCTCCGCAGCAACCATTGATAACCAACGACAGGCCAAGCGGTAACGGTCTTTTTCCCTGAGTAACTATATGGCAATGGCATCCCTTTTTGCCGCACTGGACGGTGTAAATTTCCAGGGTCTCCGCTTAGCGCTGCGTGACCGTGAACGTGCGCGCGTGTATCTATCCCGCAGCGTGCGGCTATTTGACGAGTTGAGCGGACGTGGGTTGACGGGCCGCGATCCTCTGCGGTTCGTTTATCAGCAAGGTTGGGCGAGTCGCTCACCTGAGACGCGGGTCGTTTTTCCCGCCACGCTGGAAACGGGCGGTGGCACGCAACTCAATGAGCAGGTGTATTTGGCGACCATGGCGCAGGTGTTACGCCCGCGCAAGGTGTTTGAAATCGGCACGTATCGCGGCCACACCACCAGTTTGTTCATTCTGAACACCCCGGCGGAAACCGAGGTATGGACGCTGGACCTGCCGCCGCAAGTCGCGCTCGGTGACGCGGAGTTAGCCAGCTATCTTGACTCAGACGTAACGCTGGTGCGCCAACGCGCGCTGGCGCATTACGTGCGCGAGTTGGGTTTGACCGAACGTTGCCAGCAGGTGTTTGGCGATTCGTTGCAATTCGACCCCGCGCCGCATCGCGGGACGGTGGAGTTGGGGTTTATTGATGGGGCGCATGCGCGGCGCTACGTCGAAAGCGACACGCGCAAGATGGCCGTGATGATGGCTGAGCGCGGTCTGGTTTTTTGGCACGATTACGGCGGCAAGGGCGATTTCAAACCCTTGACTGATTACCTGGATTCGCTGGCGCGCGAGATCGAAATTTTCCGCGTGCCAGAGACGTCGCTGGCCTGGGCGGCAGCCAGCGAAGTGCGCAAGCTGGCGTGATGATCGAAATGCAGCTAAGCAATAAACACCGCACCTTTACGTTGATGTATCACGATGTGGTTGCGGCGGAAGCGCACACCGCCAGCGGGTTCGATTGGCCCGACGCGGCGTTGTACAAGCTAACGCCCGCACAATTCGACGAACATCTGGCGGCGCTGGCAGCAGCGACCGGCGCTGCGCCCGCGTTGGTGAGGGGTAACAAAACGGATTTGCCGTCACCTCGACAATGCCCATCCTGGCTGCTGACTTTTGATGACGGGGGCGTGAGCAGCTACACCGAGATCGCCGGGCGCCTGGAAGCGCGCGGCTGGCGCGGGCATTTTTTCGTCACGACGGGCGTCACCGGCACGGCGGCGTTTTTGAGCCCCACACAGATTCGGGAATTACATGCGCGCGGCCACGTGATCGGCTCGCATTCTGAAACGCATCCCTTGCGGATGGCGCGCTGCGGTTGGGACGAATTGCTGCGCGAGTGGCAGGTGAGCACCGAGGCATTGTCAGCGATCATCGGCGAACCGATCCGCGTGGCCTCAGTGCCCGGCGGGTGGTATTCACGCGAGGTGGCGCGGGCGGCGGCGGCGGCGGGCATCAAAGTGCTGTTCACCTCGGAGCCGACCGCGCGTTGTCATACCGTGGATGGTTGCGTGGTCTTGGGGCGGTACGGCATTCAGTCCGGCACGCCGGCGGCAACAGCGGCGGCAATGGCGGCGGGCGCGCGGGCGCCGCGTTGGCGGCAAGCCGCGTGGTGGCAGGCGAAGAAGGCCGTCAAAACTTTGGGTGGCACGGCGTATTTGAATTTTCGCCGGGCGTGGGCAGCGCGCGCGCTGACACAGTAATCAGGGAGTTATATGCGTATCAGTATTTTCGGATTGGGTTATGTGGGCGCAGTCTCAGCCGCGTGTTTTGCCGAGAGCGGCCACGAAGTGATTGGCTGCGACACCAATGAACTGAAGGTCAAGATCATCAACGAAGGCCGTTCGCCCGTGGTCGAACCGGGCGTCGAAGACATGATGGCCCAAGGCGTCAAAGAAGGCCGCCTGCGCGCGACGACGGAAGCCGCCGAGGCCGTGCTGGCGTCGGATGTCTCGCTGGTGTGCGTCGGCACGCCGGGCAATCACAACGGCAGCCTCGATCTCGCCCACATCAAAGGCGTCTGCAAACAGATCGGCTCGGCGCTCGAAACCAAGTCGCGCTATCACGTCGTCGTGATGCGCAGCACGATGCTGCCCGGCACGATTCACGATGTCGTGATCCCGACGCTGGAAGTATGTTCTGGCAAGAAAGCCGGACGCGATTTCGGCGTGGCGATCAATCCCGAATTTTTGCGCGAAGGCACTTCGATTTACGATTTCTATCATCCGCCTTTCACGCTGGTAGGCGCGGACGATGAAGAAGCCGCCTTCCTGGTGCGCAAGCTTTACGCGCACATTCAAGCGCCGGTGCTGAGCGTCAAGGTCAAAGAAGCCGAGATGGTCAAATACGCCTGCAACAGCTTCCACGCGTTGAAAGTCACCTTCGCCAACGAAATCGGCAACATCTGCAAAGCGCTCGGCGTGGACAGCCACAAAGTAATGGACGTGTTTTGTCAGGACACCAAACTGAACCTGTCGGCCTATTACATGAAACCCGGCTTCGCATTCGGCGGTTCGTGTTTGCCCAAAGATGTGCGCGCGCTGACTTACAAAGCACGCTCGCTGGATGTCGAGACGCCGATGTTGAATTCGCTGATGCTCAGTAATCGGCTACAGGTCGAGCGCGTCGCCGATATGATCGCGCAAACCGGTAAGAAGCAGGTCGGTTTGCTCGGCTTGAGCTTCAAAGCGGGCACCGACGATCTGCGCGAAAGCCCGTTGGTGGCGTTGATCGAAATGCTGATCGGCAAAGGCTATCGGCTTTCGATCTATGACAAAGAAGTCGAATTGGCGCGCCTCTTCGGCGCGAACCGCGAATACATCGAGCGCGAAATTCCGCACATCGCCTCGCTGATGCGCGAGGATATTCATCAAGTGATCGAAGGTTCCGAAGTCATCGTGATCGGCAAGAAATCGGAAGAGTATCGCGCCGTGCACGATTACCTGAACAACGGTCGTGTCGTGATTGATCTCGTCCGCCTGGTCGAAGGCGGCGAACAATCAAAATCGTATCAGGGGATTTGCTGGTAGCCCCTAACAGCAAGTCTCTTCATTTCAAACACTCCCCCCCAACAGAAAGGGAGTGCAGATGCAGTCTTCATCCTCACCCGCAAGCGGGGTCCTTGCGGCGGTTTTGTTCTTTGTCATTTTAGGTTTGGTGAGCTTTTCAAGCGGGCCAGCTTCGGGCCTGTGGCCGGTGGCCAGCGCGCAAACCAATTACGGCGTGCTCGACACCGGGCAAGTGAAACTGCCGGACAATTACACCGGCTTCACACCGCCCGCCTTAGGCGCGACTTTCACCGACAGCGCCTATGGCACAACGATTCGGCGCGTGAGCAACGGGCTGAGTCAGTTCATTGACGCCGTGCATCACGAATACGCGACGATTTCTCCGTTCAACCGCGACAACACGCGCTTGCTGCTGGTGAAAGGGGGCGATTATTACGTCGCCGATCTGAGCGGCAACGTGATTATCAGCCCGACTGATCTGGCGCTGGGCCGCTTGCCCGAACCGCGTTGGAGCACGACGGATGCGAGCATCTTTTACTTTCATCAGGGCAATCAACTCTTCCGCTACGATTTGCGCACCCGGCAAAAAACGCCGCTACGCACCTTTGCGCAATTCGATTCGATTGGCTTCGGCGTGAATGACGGCGAGCTTTCGGCGGATGGCGATGCCCTGCTGATCATTGGTTACAAAAGCGGGCAATCCGTGCTTAGCGTTTATCGTTTGAGCACTGACGCACTCAGCGCCACGCTGGATGTCGGCGCGCAAGGCGGCATCGTCTTTTCGGATTTCACGCCCAGCGGCAACGTCGTGGTGCGCTGGGGCGGACAGGGCGCGGGCCGTTACAAAGGCTTCGAGTTGTTCGACCCGAACATGAATTTCCAGCGCCAGCTATACGGCTACAACGCGCGCGCCGATTTGGGCCGCGATGTGAATGGCGATGAAATCATGGTCTTCACTGCCGAAAACGATCCGCAACCCGCGGCGGGTTGCGAAACCAGCGGCATTCAGAAGCTGCGCTTGGCGGATGGGCAAAAGACTTGTTTGCTGCCGCTGTTTTACAACTTGGATGCCAGCATCAGCGTGAACAATTCCGGCGGCCATCCGTGGGCCTTGATTACCACCACCGATGCCAGCGGCACCGCCAAACCCAACGACACGCTGCCCGGCAATTGGCAAAGCTTGTGGAAGGCGCGCTACAACGAAGTGTTGCTGGTCAAGCTGGACGGTTCGGAGCGCCGCCGCCTGGCGCATCACCGCAGCCGCGACCGCGAGGATTATTACTGGACGCCGCGCGCCAGCCTCAGTCGCGACGGACGCTATGCGCTCTTTGATAGCAATTTCGGGACGTATCCACTCCCGTTTTACGCCGATGCGTTTCTGCTCCCGCTCAATCCGGGCAGCAACGTCAGCGCGCTGGCAAGCGTTTCGGCGGCGAGTTTTAGTAACGCCGCATTTGCGCCGGAGACGATCATTGCCGCGTTCGGCACGAATCTAGCGACGGGCCGACAAGCAGCGACAACGCAACCCTTGCCGACGACGCTGCTAAGCACCACCGTCAGCGTGCGCGATGCGGCGGGAACCACGCGCAATGCGCCATTGTTTTTTGTTTCGTCGGGTCAGGTGAATTTCATCGTGCCCGCCGGAACGGCGGCAGGTAGCGCGACCATCACCGTTACCAGTGGCGATGGCAGTCAAGCTGCCGGAACGGTGCAGATCGAACGCGTGGCGCCGGGTCTTTTCACCGCCAATGCCAACGGACAAGGCGTCCCGGCGGCAGTGGCGCTGCGCATTCGCAACAGCGCGCAGAGCTATGAGTCGGTGGCGCGGCTCGACGCCGGCACGAATCGTCTCGTGACCAGTCCGATTGATCTGGGGCCGGCCAGCGATCAGGTTTACCTGATTCTGTACGCCACGGGCGTGCGCAATCGTACTGGATTGACGGCGGTCAATGTAAAAGTCGGCGGCGTGGAGGCGCCGGTCAACTTCGCCCAGGCGCAAGGCAGTCTGGCTGGTTTGGATCAGATCAACGCGTTGATCCCACGTTCGTTGATCGGCAGGAATGCCGATTTGGATGTGGTGCTGACCGTGGACGGCAAGACGGCGAACACGGTGCGCGTGAACATACGCTGACGACAGCGCGCTCGCAGGTGCCAGGCACTTTGGCGCGCGGCTTCGGGCGGTGCGCCAAAGTGCTTTTGTGCATGTGAGCGACAACCCAATGAACAGAAATTTCGAGCAAACCTGGTCCAACAAAATCAAATGGTCGCTGCCCTGGCTGGTGCGCTATCCATTCTGGCGGCTGGGCGAACGCCTGCGGCGGCTGACAGATGGCAACGAACTGCACCATTTGATTTTCATCGTCTCCAACCATTACGAACCCGGCTGGTGCCCGCAACGTGGGCAACTAGACACGCTGCCCAATCAAATCAAGAAGGTCGAAAGCTGGTGCCGCGAGGCCAAGCTCACCGGCGATGCCGTGCGCGACAGCGATAGCGCGGCCTTTCAGCATACGAACTATTACCCTGGCGAACAGTACCACCGCGACATCCTCGATCAACTGGCCGAATTGCAAGCGGGCGGTTATGGCGAAGTCGAAATCCATTGGCACCACGGCGTCAATGCGCCCGACAATTCGGCCAACTTTCGCGCCGGAATCACCGAGTTCCGCGATGTGCTGGCCGAGCGCCATCGCTGTTTGGGTAGGTTTCCTGATGACCCGCAACCCAAGTACAGCTTCGTTCACGGCAACTTTGCGCTGGCCAATTCGCGCGGCGGCTTTGCCTGCGGCGTAGACGACGAGATGCAGATTTTGCGCGACACCGGTTGTGTTTCCGATTTGACGCTGCCCTCGTTCCCCTGGAGTTCGCAGGTTGCGCAGATCAACGACATTTACGAATGCGGTCATCCGCTCGACCAACCCATCCCGCATCGTTCGGGGCCACACACGCAAACCGGGCGGCAGCCTTCTTTTCCGGTCTTGCTAGCCGGCCCGCTGGTGTTCGATTGGAAGCGGCGCAAACGAGGCATCCCCGTGCCACGCGTCGAAGACGGCGTGCTGACCGCCAATTGCACGTTCAATCGCACGCGCTTCGAGTTGTGGCGCAACGCGAACATCGCGGTCAAAGGACGGCCCGAATGGGTGTTCGTCAAATTGTATTGCCACGGTTTTTTCCCCGGCGACCAGGAGGCGACCGTCGGCGCAACGGCGCGGCGTTTCTGGACAGAGATGCTGGAACTGAGCGAGCGCACCGGACAATTCAAGCTGCACTTCGCGTCAGCGCGTGAGGCGCTCAACATCGTGCTGGCGGCAACGGATGGCCACAGCGGCAATCCGGGGCAATACCGCAATTACCGCTTGCGGCAGATCATGGAATTGGAAGCGCAACAGCGGCCTGCGGCTATGACGTTGACAGCGGCGCGCGCGCAATCGGCAGCATAGGTTTTGATCGCAAGAGGCATTGATGCAAAGCAGTCTGGCATTGGCTGAACCCATCCTTCACACGCACTTCAAGCTCGCTTCGGCGGCGGCGTTGCAGGTGCAAGTGCACCACGACGACGCGGCGCTAGATGCGTTGTGTGAAGACTGGGAAGAGTTGATCGAGCATTGCGCGCAAAGCAGCTTCTTCCTAACTTGGTCGTGGGTGCGGCTGTGGTGGCAAACCTATGCGCCGCCCCAAAGCAAGCTGTATTTGCTCACCTGCCGTGACAGCGAGAATCGTTTGATCGGGTTGGCGCCGTTTTACTGGCAACAACGCCGCTTCTGCGGCGTGCCGCATCTGCGCGATTTGAATTTTCTGGGCACGGGCGCGGGCCTCAAAACCAGCGAACATCTCGACCTCTTGGCGCGCCGCGGCTGTGAACGCCTGTTCGCCGAAACGTGCGCAGCCTTTCTGTTGCAGCGCCGCGATTGGGATCGGCTGTGGCTCTGGAATATCCCAGAGCAATCGAAAACGCTCTCGCATTTGCAACCAGCCTTCGGTCAAGCCGCGCGCGTCGGCGTTTGCGATCATCCGCATCATCTTGATGTCAGCGCCGATTGGGAAACCACGCAACAAAACTGGACGCGCAAATTCGGCAGCAACAACGACCGCTGTGCGCGCAATTTGCAAAAGCAATTCGCCACCGAGTTTCGCCGTGTCGAGACGGAAAGCGAGTTGGAAACTGGGCTGGATGATTTCGTGCGGCTGCATCAGATGCGCTGGCAAGCCAAAGGCGCAAGCGGCTCGTTCGCTTATCCCAGGTTTGAGAGCTTTTTGCGCGCGGCCATGCGGCAGGCCTTGCGCGAAAACCGGCTGGCGTTCTGGACGTATAAATTCGATGGCAAGTGTGTCGCCACCTTAGTCGCCTTTCTGCACAACGGCGTCGCGCATTACTTCCAGGGCGGCTTTGATATGGAATACGCCCGGCACAGCCTGGGCAGCGTGATGCTCACGCATTGCATTCGGGATTGCGTCACAGACCCGCACCTTCGTGAATTCGATTTCATGGGCGGCGGTGCGGCCTACAAAGATTCCTGGACGAAGACGACGCGCGCGGCCTTTGAATTGGAAGTCTTCCGCCCGACCTTAGGCACGTTGCTCTATACGACCGGCATGAAAACCCGCAAGCTGTTGTCACGCGCGCGCCGCGCCGTGCGGGCGCGTTTGCAGCAAAGCAAACCGACAAGTTGAGCGCATTGAAAACCCATGTACGCAAGCAGCATTCAACTCATCACTGAACCGCGCCCCGGCCCTGCGCCAAAGTTACAGGCAGTCGCGCCCGCCGCACACCCGGCCACACGCCCGCCCCGCAAATGCCAGTTCGCCTCCGAAGGCCAGCGGATGTCGCTGACCATTGTGCACAGTGCAGCGGAACTGGCGGCGCACCTCACGGCCTGGGATGAATTGGCGGCCAACACCATCGAACCGAATGTCTTTTATGAATCGTGGATGCTGTTGCCCGCATTGGCCGCCTTTGGCGCTGAAGCGCAACTCAGCTTCGTGCTGGTATACGCGACCGGCCCCTCGAACGAAGGCAGCAAGCCGGTGCTCTGCGGCTTCTTCCCGTTGCAAAGGCATGCCCGTTTCCGAGGCTTGCCGGTCAGCTATACCAGCCTCTGGAAATATAAATACTGCGTGCTGTGCACACCGCTGCTCCGGCCCGAATACGCGGGCGATTGTCTGGCCGCTTTTTTCGGCTGGCTGGGCCGCGCGCCTGAGACGGGCGCGTTGCTGAAACTGGCATACGTCACGGGCGATGGCCTCTTCCAGCAATTGCTGACGGATTATTTCAACCGGGCGCGCACCCTGTTGAGCGTCGAAGAGCGCTTCAACCGGGCCTTGCTGGAACGCATGGGTGTGGGTGCCGCCGCCAGCGAGGCGTATATCAACGCCGCGCTCTCTGGCAAACGCCGCAAAGAATTACGCCGTCAGGAAAAGCTGCTGCGCGAACAGGGCCAACTCGAATTTGTCTCGTTCCTGGCGGACGCACCAATGGACACTGAGGCTGACACCGAAGTCTGGCTCGAACAATTTCTGCAACTGGAAGCGCAGGGTTGGAAAGGCGCTGAAGGTTCGGCGCTGGCCTCGGCCCAGGCCTCGCGCGAATACTTTTTGCAAATCGCGCGCGCGGCGGCCAAACGCGGCCAATTGATGTTTCTGGCGCTGCGACTCGACGGCCAGCCCATCGCCATGAAATGCAACCTGCTCTCAGGCGCGGGCGCGTTCGCCTTCAAGATCGCGTTTGATGAAGCCTTCGCCAGCTATTCGCCGGGCGCGCAATTGGAATTGGAAAACATTCGCCGCGTGCACGAATCAACTGACATGGCCCCACTGGAATGGATGGATTCGTGCGCGACAAGCAAACATTTCATGATCAACCGCCTGTGGCTGTCGCGCCGCACCATGCAAACCATGCTGGTGGCGACGGGCAAAGGGGGCGGCAGTTTCCTGGTCTCAGTCGCACCGCTCTTGCGCTGGGTCAAACGCAAATTCTTCGCGCATCTACCCGCGCAAAGTTAGCCGAAGACTGTCAACGGAGGTAACAACGATGGTCGCCACCCAACTGCAAACAGATTTTTCTGAAACCCCAACAGCCTCAAAAACAGGCCCGTACTTGACCCTCGAACCGGCTGCCTGGCAGGCCAATTTCCCGCAGCGCCCGTTTATGATCCGGCACTATCTGGCGGGGCATGAATTATTCTCGCTGCCCCGGCTGATTGAATTGGCGCAACGCCTGCCGGCAGAGCGCGTCGAATACAACGCCGGCAACATTCCGGTCAGCCAAGACCCGGCGACGACGCCACAAAACGGCTTGAGCATTGCAGAAACGATTCGCCGCATCGAAGAGTGCCGTTCCTGGCTGGTGCTGAAAAACGTCGAACAAGACCCGGCCTATGCGGCGCTGCTCAATGCCTGTCTGGATGAAATCAAAGCGTTCTCAGAACGCAGCGTGCCGGGCATGTCAAAACGCGAAGGCTACATCTTCATCACTTCGCCGGACTCGGTCACGCCCTATCACATAGACAACGAATACAACTTCCTGCTGCAAATTCGCGGACAGAAACAGATCAGCCTCTTCGACCGCGCCGACCGTTCGATCCTTTCCGAACTCGAATTGGAAAAGTTCTATACCGGCGGCCACCGTAATCTGACCTTCAAAGACGAATACCAAGCCAGCGCACAGGTCTTTCAACTCACACCCGGCGACGGCTTGCACTTCCCCATCACCGCGCCGCACTGGGTCAAAAACGGCCCGACGGTTTCGATCTCGTTCAGCATCACGTTTCGCACACCTGCTTCGGAAAAGCGCGAGATGGTTTTTCGGGTGAATGCGGGGCTGCGCAAATTCGGCCTGACGCCCACGCCAGCAGACGCGGTTCAATGGCAGGATGTGCTCAAAGCCAATGCCTATCGCGCGTGGCGGCGGGCACAAACGCTGTTCAGGCGCGCCGCCTAGCGCGCGGTACTGTCTCACTTCGCTGAAACGTGTGCGCGCCGTTTCTTTTCAGCCACCAGAAAAAACGCCGCGCCCGCCAGATTCGCCACAATGGCGACCGTGCCGACCTTGAGCGAGAAAGACGCCTGGCTTCTCACTTCGACAATCGGAAAGATCGAAAGCGCCAGATTCAGTAGCGTCATCAAAAACCCCGACACCGCCGCCACGCGCAACCACAGCGGCGGACGCGGTTCGACGCCGCGCAAGCCAATGATCGGGACGGCGAACATCACCAGATAGGTCGAGCCGTAAAAAATCACCGAACCGCTTTGCAATAACTGATACGCTTCCTGCTCGCCCACGCCGGTCACGCCCGCCAAGCCAACGCCCAGCATCATCGCGCCGACAAACAGGATCGAATTGACCGGCGTTTTGCGCACCGGATGCAAGCGCGTGAACCATACGGGCAGCAGATGATCCCAGCCCGCCACCATCGGCAGCCGCGCGTTCGCCGTAAAATTCACGCTCGCCTGTGCCAGCCGCATACACATCACCATCAGGATCGCCACCGGTACGATTTGCGCCGCGATGCCGAACGGGCGCGCGCCGAGGCTCAAGACCTGTGGAATCGGGCCGATCAAATCAATCTGCGCGGGCGGCAAAAACGCCAGCATCGAACTCGTGCCCAGAATAAACATCACCGCGATGATCGGCGCGGCGATCAGCACCGAGCGGCCAATCGTGCGCACCGGGTCGCGGCATTCGCCCGCCAGGATGGCGACGTATTCAAAGCCGCCCAGTGCGCCAAAACCCAGCTTGCCCAGGATGTTCAAACTAAACAGCGTGAACGCCGGCATTGCCAGCGGCAACGGCTGATACGACGGAATCGCTCCGCGCCACACATTCAACAACGGCAACGCAATCAGCGCCGCAAAGATCACCAGCATCATCACTGCGCCCGTGTTGTGCACCCATTTGCCGACGCCCAATCCCAGCGTAGACACCAGCACCAGCGCGCCGATGACGACGCAACTCGCGGTCACGATGAACCATTTGCTGCCCGCCAGCCACGCCGCGCGCGGCCCCAGCGCGTATGACAAATACGTCGCCACTTGCAGCCCGATTTCCGACGTGAGCACGATCACATACAGCCACAGATTCCACGCCACCAGAAAGCCGATGAATTCGTTGAAGCCCAGCTTGGCCCACTGATACAACCCGCCTTCGAGCGGCATCAGCCGGTTCAGATAAATCACGACCACCGCCGACGGGATGTAAAACAGGATGATTGCCAGCAACCAAAATACTGTATGCGACGGCCCCAGCTTCGCCGCCGCGCCGACCCAACTCAGTCCGACGATAAACAGGATTTGCGTGAGCACGAGGTCGGTCAGGCCGAGTTCTTTTTTGAAGACGGCGGAGTGGGCTTCGATGGATTGTTCGGCGATGCGGAGTTCGGTTGCGGCGGAATCGCGGTCGGTATTCATCCATTCGCTCCTGCAAACTTGACGGGGAAAGGCGCATCTCCAAGCGTGGTTAGAGGTCTTCTGGTTTGAGGCCCGTTGACTTGGCAATGCGCGCCAGCATGCGCGGGCCAATCTCTTCGTTATCGTGAAACGCAAAAACGAAGTCGGCCCAACCTGAACGCGCCAGCACGCGATGCGAGCCGGATTGCCGTTTGACACTCCAACCCAGCCGTAGCAACGCGGCCAATAGGCGTTTGGCTTTTGTCGTCGGCCACTGTTTCATGCAGCTTTGAAAGAAACGCTCAACATTTGCGGGATGCGCTCGCCGTGTTCGAGCCGGTCAGCCAGCACGCGCAAAGCCAGTGCTTGCACGCGCGCCAACGCTTCGTCAGAGCTTTGCCCATAGACCAAAACACCAGGCATGTCGGTTACTTCGGCCAGCCAACGGCCATCCGCTTCCTGCTCAAGTTCAATCGTAAAGTTCATAGCATTACCTCAAGCTACATTCATACTGCCTTCATTCGTCGTGATGTTGCGGTGATTATAGTCTGATTTTCAACGCCCGCTGGCAGTCGCTGACACAGCAATCGCCACCCGCGCCCAATCCCAACTTTCCAACCCCCGCGCATTCACCGCCTTCACACTCACCACCGTGCCCGGCGCGACGTTGGGCAGCGACACACGCGGGGCCGTGACTTTCACGCGCGGGCCGTTGCCGACGGTCACGACATACGACTTCACACTCTTTTCCGGCGCGGCGGCCCAACTTAATTCCGCCGTCTTGCCGTTGTAACTGACGACCTTCAAATCTTTGAGCCGCGCCGGACTGGAAGCCAGCAGCATCAGCGTGGCGACGGTGGTCTTGCTGGTTTCGGTGATGAGTTGGTGGTTGATGCCTTCCAGCCAATCGTGCGGCTGGTGGTAGTGCGGATTGCCCAGCACCGGGTAAGAGCCGATGCCGCCGACGATGTCGCCGTAGGCTTCAAAAAAGGCCGTCGCGTCGGTGCTGCGGTGATAGCGCGAATCGTAGGTAATCAGCCGCGTGAATTGCAGCGCCGCCGCGTGCTGGATGTCGCGGATGCCGTCGTTCGAATAGCGAATCGTGTTGTCGAGCCGGTTGTCGTTGGCCCAGCCGATCATGTCGTTGTTAAGCGCGCCGGCGATTTGCAGCTTGTCGGCTTGGGCGCGCCGCACGAATTCGCGGCTGCCCAACAGTCCCGCCTCTTCGCCGGTGAACGAAGCGAAGATGATCGTCGCGGGTTGCGGATGTTTGGCGAGCACGCGCGCGGCTTCGAGCAAAGCCGCCGTGCCGGAAGTGTCATCGTCAGCGCCGGGGCCTACGGCAACCGAATCGTAGTGGCTGCCGACGACGTAAATCAGTTCAGGGTTTTCAGTGCCGGTCAGCTTGGCGACGACGTTGGCCGTCTTGCCGCCCAGCGCGCCGCGCGGCTCGAACCATTGATATTCCGGCTCATAGCCGAACGACTTGTATAGGCCGAACAGATACTCCGACGCCAGCTTGTTGCCGGGCCGCGAGATGTGTTTGGAATCGAAATCAAATAACATCTTTTCGTATTCAAAAATGCGATTGGTCGAGGCTTGCGCGACAACGCCGCGCACATCAGCGGCGATGGGCGCGTACATCTTTTGCCCTTCGGTTTGCAGCGCGACTTCGGCGGCCAGGTTCTTTTCCAGCCGCGCCAGCAACTCGGCTTTGGTCACGCGGCGGCTCAAATCCATCAGATAAACGCCGCGCTCATTCGACACCGTGTCGCCATCGCGGTCGGCCTGAATCAACAGCTTCGTGCCATCGGGCGAAGCGGCCCAATTGTATTCCGGCGCAATCGTGCGGACGGTGTTGTTGTGAAAGAGGCGCAGGCGCTGATTGGTTTTCAGGTCGTAAAGATACGAACGGCGATGGCGCGGCTCGCCGATGACGCCGAGCAAGCGATCAGGGCCGAGAAAGCGCGGCAACAGATCGTGCTGAATCTCGCGCGTCAGCCGCGTCTCGTTCTTGCCATCGCGCTGAATTAGATAGACCTCCCAATCGTCGCGCGTCATTCGTTGATAGGCCAACCGCTGTCCATCAGGCGCAAAGGCGGGCGCGTCGAGCCGGTCGGTCGTTTTCAACACCGTGGATGGATCACCGCCGCTTGTGGGGATGACGTTGAGGCTGTTCTCCTGTCCGTTGCGGGTGAGATAGGCGACCGTCGAACCATCATCGGCGAGCGTGAAGGCTGTGCCATCCAACGCCCTCACCTTACGGGTGGCGAGATCAACAATGCCAAAACGCGTCGCACCACCAAACCCGCCGCCTCCGCCTCCGCCTCCGCGGCCTTGGCCCCCACCTTGACCAGCTCCTTGTCCAGTATCGGCAGCAGCATTACCGGCAGGTTGATTGGGCACGGGGCGCGGCGCAGCGAAAGGGTTCGCGTTCGGCATCGTGACCAGCAAGACTTTGCCATTTGGATCAACAACGGGCGCAGTTTTGAATCCCTCGGCATCGGTGACAACAACGGGTTGCAACGCGCCGGGCGCGAAGGCGTAAACATCATTGCGATTGGTTTGCGTCTCTTGCACGCCGACGAAAAACACCGTTTCGCCATCGGCGGCAAAGACGGGCGAAGTCTTGAGCAAGCCAGCGGTCGGCAATTCAACCTCTTGTCGCGTCGTCAGGTCGCGCACGATCAATTGCGCCAGTTTCCCTTGCAAGCGTGTCAGTGCCTGTTGTGCGCCGATTCGCGCAATGCCTTGGGCGCTGTCGAGGGCGGCTTGGGCTTTGACGAGTTCGTCGCTGGCGGGCAATTTCAGATAGACAACCTTGCGGCCCGCGGGTGCGATGGCTGCGCCGATGCCGGGCAATTCGGCGAGCGTGGCGGCAGGATTGGCGACTGCCACGACGCGCGTCACCGTCGCTTTGGCCGGGCCGGTTTCATAAACGATGAGCTTGCCATCGGGGCTGAGCTTCGGATTGCGTCCATCGGTGGTGAGTTCGGTGGTTTGAAACAATTCGCCCGTTTGCAGCGCAATCGCTTCGAGAAATTGTTCGCTCACCGAACTTTTGAGCAAACGCTGATAACCGCGCAAGGCATCGGCATACTGGCCGTTTTGCCAGGCATCGTTAGCCGCGCGCAGGTCAGCCAGGTTTGGCTCTTGACTGTGGCTGCCTTGCGTAATGCACAAGAGCAACCAGGCCAGCGTGAACACAAGCAGTTTTTTCATGGTGAAGGTCTCCGCCAATTGATGAATATGATGTTGGCTCTCTTCTCGCTTTACTGGGCTGAAAAGTCAATTGGCGGCACAAACAGGCGGCTAAAAAGAAAGCCGCCCACCGGCTTGGAACCGGTGGGCGGCTTGGCATGTTGCGGTGCTGACGCAGGCTCAGTAACGGCGGCGGTCACGGTTGTAACGATCATATTGCCGGTAGCCTTGCCGATAGCCATCGCGGAAGCCATCGCGATAGGCTTCGTTGCCGCTGCGATAATGGCTGGAATTGTTCGGGTCAGGGTTGCGGCGCGATTGCGCGTCTTCCTGCCCACGATTCAACCCATCGCGGAAGCCTTTTTGCTCCTGTTCGCGATACCAGTTGCTGTTGCGGCCGCGATTGCCCAAGCGGTCATCACGACGATCATCCCAACGATCATCCCGCCGGTCACGGCGATCTTCCCAACGGTCATCACGGCGCTCGTCGCGGCGGTCTTGTTGATCGCGCCAGATGTCAGGCCGCTGCCAGATTTGCGCGTAGGCAATTGAAGAACTCGCCGCGCCTGCGGGAATCAGAAACGCCGTTGCCAAAGCCAATTTCAGAGCAGTTTGTTTCCACGTCTTGAAGTTCATATTCCTCCTTACGCCTGAAGACTGCGTTGCCCCTCTGCAACTGCGTTTCAGGAACTCGGCCTGCCTAATTGCATCTGCCGTGCCAGTGGCTGAAACGTTGTTAAATTGCTGATTTACTTTGAAATTATTGACGTGAGGAAAATTGCGAGGAACTTGCCATACCCCAAATCGAACAACACCAAACGATATGGTTTAGGCTGACCGTCGTGGCTCAATTGGCTTCAATCTCACCGACGCGATGCAACTTCATCATCGAAGAGAGCGTCGGTTTTTCCGGCACCCGCCCGGCCATCTCAACAATCATTTCGCCGCGTTGCACCAACCCGCGCGTCAGCAACGCTTCATCCACACGGGCGAGCAATTCAGAACTGTGTCCGCTGAAATCGAGCACGTATGGTTCCAACCCCCAAATCGCCGCCAGTGCGTTGCGCGTCAGCTCGTTCGGCGTGAGCGCAATGATGCGCTGGGCCGGGCGCAACGCCGCCAGATGCCGGGCCATCGTGCCCGATTTGCTAAATACGACGATGCATTTGGCGCGCAACTCCTGCGCGGCATATATCGCAGCCTCAGCAATGGCGCGGCCCTCAGTGCCCTTTTGCTGATGGTGAATCAGCGCGCGCGCTTGATCGAGCGGGCAGTTGCTTTCGGTGAAACTGATGATGCGGGCCATCGTTTCGACCGCCGCCACAGGGTATTGCCCGGTCGCCGTTTCCGCCGAAAGCATCACGGCGTCGGTACCGTCGAGGATGGCGTTGGCGACGTCAGAGGCTTCGGCGCGCGTGGGACGCGGTTCGTGGGTCATGGATTCGAGCATCTGGGTCGCGGTGATGACCAGTTTTTCGGCGGCGTTGGCTTTGGCGATGATTTGCTTTTGGTGGAAGGGCACGCTCTCGACTGAGGTTTCAACGCCCAAGTCGCCACGCGCGACCATCACTCCGTCGCAGGCTTCGATGATGTTATCGAGGTCGTCGAGGGCCTCGCGCTTTTCGATCTTGGCGATGAGTGGGACGTGGCTGCCGAGGAATTCGATCAGGGTCTGCGCGCCGATACAATCGCGGGCGCTGCGCACGAACGAGAGCGCGACGTAATCCACGCACTGCTGCAAACCAAAGGTCAAATCGGCGCGGTCTTTCTCGGTCAGCGAAGGCGCTGAAAGTTTCACGCCGGGCACGTTGATGCCTTTGTTTTCACCCAGCAGCCCGCCGTTGATGACACGGGTCGCGACCTCGGTCTTGGTGGTTTGTTCGACCTTCAGTTCAATCAAGCCATCCGCCAGCAAAATGCGGTCGCCCGCGTTCACGTCATTGGGCAAATGCACGTAGCCGGTCGAAACGATGGTCGCATCACCTTCGATTTCGCGCGTGGTGATGAGCAATTGTTGGCCGGCTTCCAACAGCACGGGTTGGTGGTCGCGCAACTTGCCGGTGCGGATTTTGGGGCCGCTCAGGTCGAGTAGGATGGCCAGTGGATGGTTGAGTTCAGCGGCGATGGCGCGCGCGGTCTGGATGGTTTCGGCGTGCGATTCGTGGGAGCCGTGCGACATATTCACGCGCACGACATCCATCCCGGCCTGCATCAAGGCACGCAGCGTTTCGGGCGCGCGCGAGGCTGGCCCGATGGTCGCAACAATCTTAGCTTTTTTCATTGTGTCTTTCTGATGGTGGTCGTGATTGACCGAAGGGGAACGAGTGATCGTGAAAAGTGCTCAGGTTGTTGGTCGCTCGCATCTAATTCGTGCAGGCAATTCGTGCTGGCGGCTCTTGGTGGCCGTTTCATCATCAAGGTGTGTGTGTGTTTAGAGCTTCTTATCCAATTCCTGTTTGATAAACGCCGTCAGGTTCGCATCCAGATTGGCATCCTGCCCTTCAAAATGCCCGGCCAGCCGCCCGCTGCGGCCATAAATCAAAGTTTGCGGCACGCCCGTATCCTTTGACTCGATGAATTTCTCGAACGTGTCATAAGAGAGCATCGTCAGCGGAAATTCGATCTTTTGATCTTTGATGAATTGCTGCACGCGCTGTTGCGAAGTCTCGGTGTCGGTCAGCATCACGCCGATGATCTTTAACCCGCGCTCGCGATCTTCGTCATCAAACTTGTTCAGCGCGGGCACCTGATCGCGCGAATGCACGCACCAGACGGCCATAAATTCCAGCACTACGACCTGGCCGCGCAACCCAGCCAAACTGTACTCGCGCCCGTCCAGCGTGCGCAGCGGATGTTTGGCGGCGGCATCTTTGGGGAAATTACCGATTTTGATTTTGGCTTGTGCCACTGGAATGGCAGGCAGCCCGGCCCCTAATAACAACGCAAATAATGCGGACGTGGCGAGCAGAGACAATCTTGCAGCGCGGGCGGCGGAATGAAAACGCATGGTGAACCTCGTGGGAAACAGTGGTCGGTAGTCGGTAGTTCGGTAGCCATTTGAAATGGCTACCGAACTACCGACTACTTTTTCAACTAGCCTTGCTTGGTTTTTTGCGCGACCGGTTTGGCCGTCGCTTTGCTGCCAGGTTTGACGGTGGCAGGCGCGGGAGCAACTTTCTTCAATTCTTCTTCAATCGCCTGTTTCATCTCTTCGCCGAGCTTCTCGTTCCAGCCGATGGTGCGCTTGACCATTTTGCCGTCCGCGCCAAAGAGAATCATTTGCGGCACGCCATGATCGTGACTGTCGGCGTAATAGGCCACCACCATATTCGTGATGAAGGCGACCGGGTAAGGAGTTTTCGCCTTTGCCATAAACGAGCGCACGCTGGCGAGGTCTGTTTCCTGATCGGTGGCCAGTCCCAAGATGTTCAGACCGCGTTTGCTATACGCCGTGTTCCATTCCGTCACGTGCGGCGCGTGTTCCTCGCAATGCGGGCATTTCGACCAAAACATATCCAGCAACGTGACCTTGCCGCGCAAGCTGGAAAGCTTAATCGCCTTTTGCGCGCCCACCACCGGCCCGGCATTGGGGGGCACCAGTTTCAGAATCATCTCAGGCGTATCGCCCGACCCATCCGCCAGCGGCAATTCGGGGATGTCATCCGCCCCCAAACGCGGCGCGGCGCTGACCATTAAGGCCAACAACAAACTGGCCATCAGTGCGCCCAGAGCGCGCGCGGAAGAGAAAAGTTGGTGTAGTGTCGTTGCTGCCATTGCCAAATTACTCCTTACAGAAGTGAGAAATTAGTACGCCACGGCGGTGGCGGCCAGGTTTATGTGGTGCCCAGTTGCTTGGTGACAACCTGTTCGAGATAGGCCAGCCCTTTTTCAGGACGTTCGCCGACCAGATGATCAACCAGCTTGCCGTCTTTGCCGAAGATGAAAAGTTGCGGAATCGGCGGCGAGCCGCTGTCGTCTTCGGTGCCTTTCAGAAAAGAATCGGTCACGATGCGGCTCGGATAAGCGATGGTGTAATTGATGCCGACTTGTTTGATGAAATCGTTGACGAGCTTTTGATCGGTCTTTTGATCGTCCAGGCTCATGCCGATGACGGCCAGCCCCTTGGCACCGTAGCGTTTGTTCAATTCAGCCAACTGCGGCGCTTGTTTGCGGCAAGGCGCGCACCAGGTGCCCCAAAAATCCACGACGACGACTTTGCCACGATACTCATTCAGTTTCAGCGAACCGCCCGCGTGCTTGGGCACCAACAACGCTTGCGCGGTTTCGATGGCCTCGCCGCTGGGCTGCCCCGTGGATTTGGGCATCGCGCTGGCCGGAATGGCGTCGCTGGTTGAGCTGGCGCCCGAACTCGCCACCGGTTTTGGCGCGGCGGCGTTGTCGCAGCCCAGTGTGCAAAACGCCGCACTCAACAAAAGCGCGGGCAGGAATTGTTTAATAGCGAAATGCTTCATGCTCATCATCAAAAGACTGCGCGACCGGGTCGCGGTCAAAATCAGTGGTTAAACCATCAGAACTTTCCATCAATGGCACCCGATATTCCTCTGAGGCCCAACGCCCCAAATCAATCGTTTGGCAGCGTTCGGAACAAAACGGGCGAAACTCGCTTTGCTCCCAATCTACGGGTTGGCGGCACGTGGGACAACGGCGCATCGGTACAATCCTCGGCAGAAACGGTTAGTGTTGAACGAAACCGTATGATACCGAATTTTGTCTGAAGTCCAAACCGGTTTAGTAGCCAGCCGCGCAGGCTTGCGTTAGAGTGGCGGCACCGCTGCCGTTGATTCGTCAACAGATCATGAGGAGAACGTATGCGATTGCTGCTTTTTGCGCTGCTTTTCGTCAATTTGGCCGTGCCTGCGCAAGAACCCGCGCGCCTTACCAGCGCGCACGAAACATCCACGCAAAATCCACCGCGCAACCTCCGGCCACGCGAGGCGAAACCTACTGCACCAGAAACCGCGCCCGCACCCTCAGAGGCTACCGCCAAAGAAAAACGGATCGCCGCCCAATTTGCGCCCATTTTTCTGCAAGGGCTGGGCGACAACCCGCGCGCCGATTACATCACCAACTTCGATTTTGATGGCGACTGGAAAGGCGACAACAATTGGTACAACCTGGATAAACGTAACTTCGCGTTGCGCGCCTATATCTACTACTCCGTCGCCGAAACTGAAACGCATTATTTTGTGCACTACGCTGTCTTTCACCCACGCGATTACAAAGGCGGGACGGCCACTTCGATGATTCTGGACAGCGCCATCCGCCTCTCACTGCCCCAACTCGGCAAGATCAAAGACCCCACTGTGGACAAGGTCAACGATGTCGCGCTCTCACACGAAAATGATTTAGAGGGCTGTCTGGTCGTGGCCGAAAAACATGGCGAAGACTTAACCCAGGCACAGGTGCTGTATGTCGAAACGATGGCGCACAATGGCTATTACAAGTACCGCACAGCGGCGGCTCCCGGCAGCATCGGTGATCCGCTTGAGTTGAGCGGCGCGCATCCGCGTCTTTACGTCGAACCCAAAGGGCACGGCCTCTATCGCTACACTGGCGATAGCACACAAATCAATCCACGTGTCGCCGGGTTGCTGACCTATCAATACACCGGCACGGCGGAAGACCACGAAACGCTGGGCGAGAAGGCGGATGGGAAAACCATCGGCTACGATCTGCTCTCGATCTATGACAGTTTTTGGGCGCGCGCGACCAAAGGCGAGAATGACACCTTTGGCGAAACGCTGGATTATCAAAAACGCAGCGCGATGAAATTCCAAACCGGTCAAACGCCATTGAGCACTGAACACGAATTCGGCCAGCTCGGCGCGGCTTTTCGCGGCAGCGTAGGATTCAAAAACAAGGCCCGGCCACCGTGGGCCTGGTTTGATGAAAGCGAGCGGAACCGCCCACGCGGCGAATGGTTTTTTGACCCGGCGGCGGTCATTGCGCGCCATTTCGGCAACGACATCAAAGACGGCAAATTCTCAGACGTCTATCGCTGGAATCGTTATTTTGGAATTGAAGAAGGAAAGTGAGCGCGGGTTGCGTTAGCGGAGAGTTAGGGAGTGGAGCTAGTCGGGCTCGAACCGACGACCTCTGCAATGCCATTGCAGCGCTCTTCCAAGCTGAGCTATAGCCCCACATTTTCAAAGGATCGTGATCAAAATGCTTTCGTGCGAAAGCGGGGGCATCTTAGCCAACCGACCCAACTCCGTCAAGCCACCCTTTGGATTGAAGCGCTGCTAGCCAGTTTTGAAAGCCAAGTGGAAAGATTCCCGCCGGTTGGCTAAGATGTCGCCGCATTCATCCCCAAGAGCAGCAACATGAAGTCTTACACCAAGTATCTGACGTTTCAGACCAAGAAACGGCGCGAGTATCTCAATATCACTGACGAAGTGGCGGCGGCGCTCCGTGCCAGCGGCGTGCAGGAAGGCTTTGTTTTGGTTTCAGCCATGCATATCACGGCATCGGTGTACATCAACGATGCTGAAGATGGCTTAATTGCCGACATTGATGAATGGTTGGAGCGGTTAGCCCCGATGCGCGCCGATTACCGCCATCATCAAACCGGCGAAGACAATGGCGATGCGCATCTGAAAAACCTATTGATGCATCATCAAGTGCTGGTGCCGATCACCAAAGGCGAGTTAGACCTGGGCACCTGGCAACAAATTTATTACGCGGAGTTTGACGGCCAGCGCCGCAAACGCGTCATCATCAAAATCATCGGCGCATAACCTTTGATCAATCGAACTACGAACACGCATGCGAACTTTAATTTGGTTATTTCTAGCCATCGCTATCACCCTGCCTTGGCTTTTCTTTGTCTTGACTGGTGAGGGCCATCACTTGGTTGCCAGCCATCCCGCCCAGGTTTCGGCGCTCTCTGGTCTGGCCATCATTGGCGCGGCATTTCTGTTGAGTTGGGGCGCAGAGCTTTCTGAACGCGACATCCCCCGGGCGCTGGCGTTGATTGCATTAGCACTGATCAGCGTCCTGCCTGAATACGCCATCGGCTTGCATTACGCTTGGGCCGAAGGCCGGGCGGGCACGCACGAAGGCTTGGCCGTGGCCAACATGACCGGCGCAAACCGCATCCTCATCGGCGTTGGCTGGGCCTTGGTGGCAATTGTCTATTATTTCAAGCACGGTAAAAAAGCGGTCGAACTGGATCATTCGCAAGGGTTGGAACTGAGCCTGCTGCTGTTGGCCACGGTGTATACGCTGGTGATTCCGCTAAAGGGCACGCTTTCGCTGTTCGACACCGTAGTGCTCTTCGCCCTGTTTCTTTTTTACGCCGCCCGTGCTTCGCAGGGCGAAAAACACGATGAGCCGGATTTGGAAGGCGTCGCTGGTGAATTGGATCAGCGGCTCGGCGATGGCGCGCGGCGCTTGGCCGTGTTGCTGATGTTCGGCTTCGCCGGACTGGTCATTTGGTTTTCTTCCGAACCCTTTGCCGAAGGGTTGAAAGCAACGGGTACGGTTTACGGCGTCAATCAGTTTCTGCTGGTGCAATGGCTCGCGCCGCTGGCCTCGGAATCGCCCGAAGGCTTGGTGGCGTTGCTCTTCGCCTTAAAAGGCAAAGGCTCGACGGGCCTCGGCGCGCTGATTTCGTCAAAGGTCAATCAATGGACGCTACTGGTCGGCGCGATTCCGCTGGTTTACGCGCTGGCGGTCGGCGCGTGGGTGCCGATGGAGTTGAGCAGCTTGCACAAAGAGGAATTGCTGCTGACCTCGGCGCAATCGCTGTTTGCCGCTGTTATCATTTCTGATTTCCGTTTGGCATTGTGGGAAGGCGTCTTGTTGCTCGTGTTGTTTCTAGCGCAATTCTTCTTTCCACAGCCAGAGATTCGCTACATTTTCAGCGGCATCTATTTGGTGGCGGCCACTGCAATGATCATGACCTCGCGGATTCGGCGGCAGATGATGTGGAATGCGTTGTTGTTGCGCAGGTGCGATCCGTCGAAGTTTTGACGCAACTGGTGCAGTACCGCGCGCGTGAGCAAGCGGGGCCGTCACCTAATGCTCATTGGGTGAGAGAGACAGCGCCGCGTGCTCACGCGCGCGGTACTGTCTTCAGTGATCGAACATCGGCCATGCCCGCCCATCAATTACCGAACGGCTATCAATATCAATCACATCGTGGCGCGTGATGATGCCGACGATGCGTCCGTATTCTTCGACCAACAACGCGGGCGATTCTTTCAGGTACTTCATCGCGCGCTCGACGTCCACCGTCTCGCTGACGACTGGGAAGGCTTCATCCATTACGGCGCGCACCGGCTCATTGAGCAGCGAACGTTCATCCAGCAAGCGCGCCATCAAATGGCTTTCGCGCACACTGCCCACAGCCTTGCCGTCATCCAGCACCGGCAATTGCGAGAGGCCACGCTCGTTCATCAACTTCAAAGCATCACCGATCAACGTATCGGGTGAGATGGAAATCAGGCGCGGCTTCCCGGCGTGCAGCTTCGATTCGTTGAGCAAACTCAGCGTCATGCGCTCCGGCCCCAGCAATTGTTTCTCTTTCAGCCATTCGTCCGACAGGAATTTTGACAAGTAGCGCTCGCCTGTATCGCACACGATGAACACAATGATGTCGTTTTCACCCGCCGTCTCTGCCGCCTTCAACGCCGCCCAGGCGTTCGTGCCCGTGCTGCCGCCGCAAAAGATGGCTTCCTCGCGGCACAGGCGGCGTGCCGTGCTAAACGAATCGCGGTCGGTCACATTGATGATCTCGTCCACGTATTTCAGATGGACGTTTTCGGGGATCAATTCCTGCCCAATGCCTTCGACCAAGTATGGCGAAGCGCTCATCAGCTTGCCGGTCTCTTTGTAGGTCTTGAACACCGAACCAACCGGATCAGCGCCGATGATTTTGATATTGGGGTTCTGCTCTTTCAGATAACGCCCCGTGCCGCTGATCGTGCCGCCCGTGCCCAGGCCCGCGACAAAATGCGTAAGGCGGCCTTCGGTTGCTTCCCACAACTCCGGCCCGGTCGTTTTGAAATGCTTTTCGGGATTGGCTGGGTTGGCATATTGATTGGTCAGGATGGCATTCGGCGTCTCGCGCGCAATGCGTTTGGCGACGCTGACGTAATGCTCCGGCGTGTCAGGTTTGGCCGCCGCCGATACGACGATCACGTCGGCGCCCAGACCTTTCAGATAACGCGCCTTTTCCTGACTCGCCTTTTCCGTCATTACGAACACGCAGCGATAGCCTCTGATCGCACTGACCAACGCCAGCCCGATGCCGGTGTTGCCGCTGGTGGCTTCGACAATCGTGCCGCCGGGTTTCAGATCGCCCGCGCGCTCGGCGCGCTCGATCATCGCAATGCCGATGCGATCTTTGACGCTGCCGCCGGGGTTGTACGATTCCATCTTGGCCAGCACAAGCGGCTTCAGGCCTTTGGTCAGCTTGTTGAGTTTGACGAGCGGCGTATTGCCGATAAGTTCGAGGACGTTGTTTTTATAATTCATGCCATCTCCAAAAAACGACAGGATTCACTTGGATGGAGATTCAAAGATCACCAATCCCGTGAATCCTGTCAATGATGACCGGCTTGTTTTTTGGTTACTTTCCCGCCGTGGTCGCGCGATAGCCCAACTCCAACCCTTTTGTCGTCGTGTAGTACTTGGCCAGCATATTGGCCTTCTCCCACGCGGGCAGCGTTTGCGGGTCGCGCATATAGCTAAAGAAGCGCGTCGCCACCTGTCCGAAGTGCGCTTCGTGTCCATCGCGGTATTTGTCGGGGAAGGTCACACGCAATTTGTCGCCTTCGTCCACCGCCGCCACGCCCGGATACTTGGCTTGTAGCGCCGCGACTTTCTTTTGCAGCGCAGCCCAGATCGCCGCTTTGTCCGCCGCGTTATTCGGGATCACCTGAATCGTGTGCTGTTGCGCTTGCCGCACTTCGATACGCGCCTTGGTGCCCTTGAACCAAGCCACATGCGTATCGCCGCTTCCAGCAGGGGCTTCGTAATTCCAGATCACATCCAGCTTGGCGTGCACACCGCGCAGCGCGTAGGTCAGCGAACCGTTGCAGAAATACTCCAGCTTGTCGTCTTTCACATTCGGCGCAAGAAAAGCCGGGAAGTTCGCCTCGCCCGTCACGCGCTTGAAATCATCCTTGGGAATCACCGTCGGCCAGCGTTTGCCGCTGAGCACGTTGACGTCTTTGCGATAGTCGAGCGCCTGTTCGGGAAACACCATCCATTGCACCAAATCCACCAGATGCACGCCCACGTCAGATACGCCTTCGCCTTGCTGCTTTACGTCAAAGAACCAGGCCGGACGAACGTTGACCGCGCCCGACACGACTTTGTAAAGGTGATGCAGGCTTTCCATATAAATGGCCGGATCACTTTCGGAGCCTTTCTGCATCGTGCCGAAAATGCCCGCATCATTGATCAATTCGCGTTGCAGGATCGTCGTGATCTCTGACCGTTCGGTCATGATGTCGTAAGCAATCAGCCGCTTTGCCTCAGCCGTATTCAGCGTGGCTTCCAGCTTGGGAAACTCGCCCGCATTGATGATCCACGGTTTGTCTACCAGCGCATTGATACCGCCTTCGACACTCGCTTTGATGCGATCAATCTTGCCGGCATTGCGTCCGGCGATGACGACGACGTTACCCGGCTTTTCGCGCAGCATACGCGCCAGCGGGTCGCCGCCGGTGTGAATCTCTAACTGCCACTGCGTCGGGTTGGCCGCCCGCGTATTGAAGCCATTGATGCGTTTGAGATGTTCGTAGAGATCAAACCCCAGCGGCGCATAAACGTGCACGATTGGGGAAACATCGGTGAGGGGTTCTTTTTGCACGAGCGCCGCGTGGAAGTGTCCCGGGTCGAGCGTCATCAGGCGGATGTCAGACATAGCTTTGCCAGTGGATTTTTGCTGCGCGCGGGCGTGGAAAAGCAGCGACGTCGCCGCGCAGCCCAACGCAACAAGACAACCAAGGAGAGTCAATCGAATTCTATGTTTCATAGCAGTCCACAACTTGACGAAATTCAGCGCCGAAAGTGCGCAGCAGCAGCGAGCAACAGCCTGTTACCGCTGTAACGGAATAAAGTCGGGATCATCCTGGTGCTCGCGTTCCCACATCAGGAAGTCGTAATACCCGCAGCGGCTCTCTTCAGGATGTTCGCGGCAGGTGCGTGGGCGGTGTTCATACGCCGTGCAACGCCGTTCCGTCTGATCCAGAAAACGGCAAGCGCTTTTATAGATAGTGTCCTTGCGGTGGCGCAACACGCGCTGCCCACCTTCGTATTCCGGCACGAACTTCGTAAACTTGCGCTCGGCCTCTTCGTAGCTCAGGCCGAAGCCTTTTGCCAGCCGCTGAATGTCGGCCTTGTTGACGCGAATCCAGTCGTAGGTGCAGCAATAGGCCACGCATTTCGTGCAGTCGTATTTCAAACGCGGTGTTTTGGCCTTGCTCGACCCGTTGGCCTGCAAGACAGGGAGTTCTTTTTTAGCCATAGTGTTTTGTGTTGAATGCTTGCAGCAGCTTGATTGCAGTGTCGTGCTAAAGCGGGACATACTTACCATCATCAACAAACAACGGCAACCGCGCCGCTGCAAAACCACGAACTACGACTCACGCAAGGCATTGTCACAGAGGCACAGGGCCACAGAGAAAACGCTTGGATACGGCTCCCTCTCTTTCTGCTCCTCTTCCTCTGTGCCTCTGTGGCAATTGTCTTTATTCTTGCGTCTGTCCAACGAGATTCAAACGGCAACCATGAGCAAACCCGGTTGGAACCCCAAACACTGGGCCGGCTTCGCCCCCAACGGCCTCGGCCAGGTGAAGCCGAATCACTATCTCGATATGGCGAAGATCGTCTGGCGCAACCGCGATCAACTGCCGTATGCCTGGCGCATCCTCTCGCAAGGCGTTTGCGACGGTTGCGCGTTGGGCACCAGCGGCTTGCACGATTACACGATGGACGGCGTGCACTTGTGCATGGTGCGGCTGGAATTGCTGCGGCTGAACACCATGCCTGCACTTGATGTGCGCGTGTTGGAAGACGCCGACAAGTTGTCGCAAATGACAGCGGCGGAATTGCGCGAACTGGGCCGCCTGCCGTATCCGATGTTGCGGCGGCGTGGCGCACGCGGCTTCACGCGCGTGACGTGGGATGAAGCGTTGCAACTAGCGGCCAGCAAAGTGGCCGAAACCGATCCCAAACGCCTCGCCCTTTACGTAACCTCGCGCGGGCTGACGAACGAGGCGTATTACGTCGCGCAAAAGGTCGCGCGCTTCCTCGGCACCAATAACGTAGACAACTCCGCGCGCATCTGCCACGCGCCCTCGACCGTCGCGATGAAACAGGCCCTCGGCGTCGCGGCTTCGACCGTGTCTTACAAGGATTGGATCGGCACTGACCTGCTTGTCTTTTTCGGCAGCAACACGCCGAACAACCAGCCGGTGACGACCAAATACATCTACTACGCCAAACAACAGGGCACGCGCGTCGCCGTCGTCAACCCTTACCGCGAACCGGGCCTCGAACGTTATTGGGTGCCGTCGGTGGCCGAAAGCGCGCTCTTCGGCACCAAGCTGGCCGACGAATTTTTCCAAGTCCACACCGGCGGCGACCGTACCTTTATCGCGGGCGTGCTCAAACACCTGATCGAAAACGAATGGACGAACGAAGCGTTCATCAATACGCACACCAACGGCTTTGCTGAATTGAAGGCGAAGCTGCGCGCTTACGATTGGAAATTGCTGGAAGCCGCCGCAGGCATAGCGCGCGCAGAGATGCTGCGTTTCGCCCGCCTGCTGGCCGAGGCGAAAACCGCCATCTTCGTTTGGTCAATGGGCATCACGCAGCACGCCGATGGCGTCGCCAATGTGCGCGCCATCGTTGACCTAGCCTTGGCGCGCGGTTTCATCGGCCAGCCCCACAGTGGCCTCGTCCCGATTCGCGGCCATTCCGGCGTACAAGGAGGCGCCGAAGTCGGTTGCGTGCCGAATCAATTTGCGATGGGAACCGCCGCTGATGCCGCAGGCGCGGCACACATGCGCACAGTCTGGGGCTTCGATCCGCCCACCACAAAAGGCTTGAACGCCGTGCAGATGATTGAAGCGGCGCACGCGGGCGAACTGGATTGGTTCTATCAGAGCGGCGGCAACTTTTTGGAAACGTTGCCGGAGCCTGATTTCGTGCGCACGGCATTGACGCGCGTGCCGTTGCGCGTGCATCAGGACATTGTTTTGAGTCCGCAGATGTTCGTTGAACCGCGCGAGACCGTGTTGCTGTTGCCCGCGCGCACCCGCTATGAACAAAGCGGCGGCGGCACCGAGACGACGACCGAACGCCGCATCCTCTTCAGCCCCGAAATTCCTGGTCGCCGCATCGGCGAGGCAAAGAACGAATGGGAGATTCCGATGTTGATCGCCGAACGCGCACACCCCGCTCGCGCACACCTGATTCATTTCACCGACGGCCAAGCCATCCGCAACGAAATCGCCCGCGCCGTGCCCGCTTACACAGGCATCGAAACGTTGCAAACAACCGGCGATCAGGTGCAATGGGGCGGCGCGCGGTTGTGCGAGTCGGAACAGGGCCAGCCAGCCTTCGCCACCGCCGACGGGCGCGCGCAGTTTTCGGTGCTCGAACTGGCGGCGGAAACTCCAGCGGGCAAGCTGCGGCTTTCGACGCGGCGCGGCAAACAGTTCAACAGCATGGTGCAAAGCGCGCGTGACCCCTTGAATGGCGCTCATCGCAATGACGTGCTGATGAATGCGGACGACGCGCGGCGGCTGGGGTTGAAAGAAGGTGATGCCATTCGCTTGCACAATGAAAGCGGCGAACTGCGCGGACGCTGCCGCCTCGCGCCCATCGCGCCCGGCAACGTGCAAGTGCACTGGCCCGAAGGCAACGTGCTGCTCAAACGCGGCGTGTGCGACCCCGAATGCGGCATCCCGGATTTCAACGCGTTGGTTGAGGTCGAACGTCTTGCCTAAGCTCCGATTGGCGTGTGGGTGAATTGATTGCCGTGTTTTTCTGTCAGGCTTATACTCCGGCTATGTCACGACGTGACAAAATCCACGACGCGGTCAGACAGGCGCTCACCAAGGACGGCTGGACGATCACGGCTGACCCGTTTGAAATCGAGTACGAGGAAGCGCGGTTGCGCGCAGACCTAGCCGCTGAGCGCATGCTGGCCGCCGAACGCGCTGAGGAACGCATCATCGTCGAAATCAAAAGCTTTCTCAGCCCTTCACCGCTGCACGAACTGCAAGCCGCCATCGGCCAATATCAGATGTACTTGATGTGCCTCGAAACGGCGGCCCCGGAACGACGATTATTTCTCGCCATCAGCCAGCCAGTTTGGGAGAGCTTGTTTACGCTGAAAATCACCCAGGATTTTATCCGCCGCTTCCCGCTGCGCCTCTTTGTCGTCAACCTGCAAACCGAGGAGATTGTGTTATGGAAAGAGTAACGGAATACCGCCGCCTCATCCGGCAAATTATGGAAGCCCACGCCCGCCCCGCCGCCGCCAGCTTCCCCGCCACAGGCGTCGAAAAGCTGTTGATTATGGATGAGGAACGCGGCCATTACCTGTTGCTGAAATTGGGCTGGCAAGGGCATCAGCGTATCGAGTGGACGCTGCTGCACGTCAGACTCAAGGACGGCCAGATTTGGATCGAACACGACCTGACCGAAGACGGCATCGCCACGGAATTGCTCGCGGCCGGTGTGCCACAAGACGACATTGTGTTGGCTTTCCACCTGCCGGAACTGCGGCAGTACGTCGAATTCACGCCTGCCCGCACGGCGGCGGCGCTTGGCGCTTGAAGCCACTTGCTTGCCGTGTCTGCCCTGCCATTGCGCCTTTATTGCTATCAACCGTTGTAGATGGGTTGAACCATTCACCAACCAGGAGGCTTAAGATGAATCCCTCAACGACCCTCTCCGCGCTTGCCTTGTCCTTTCCCCGGATCTTTGCTCGACCACTGCGCGCGTTGTGTCTGCTGTTTTGGTTGCCGCTCTGGCTGCTGCCGTCGTCGCTGGTGCAGGCGCAAACTGGCGTGGGCACATCGCCAACCGCACCAAGTCAGGCTGAGGAGCGCACGTTGAAGCTGGGCGAGCCGGTCGAACGCGAGTTGGCGGGCGGGCAGCAGCATGCTTATCAGATCACGCTGAGCGCTGGGCAGTATCTGAACGTAGTGGTGGAGCAGCGCGGGATTGATGTGGTCGTGACGCTGAGCGGGCCGGATGGCAAGCAATTGCTTGAGGTAGACAGCCCAAACGGATCACAAGGAACTGAACCAGTACTGTGGGTTGCGGAGGTCGGCGGGACCTATCGGCTTGAGGTTCGTTCGTTGGAGAAGACCGCGAAGACTGGGCGTTACGAAGCAAAACTCAACGAAGCGCATCCGGCAACCGCAAGTGACCGCGCTCAGGTTGCAAAATCACTCGCCTTGTTGGAAGTAACGCAACTGGATGCTGAAGCGAGTACACTTCGTAATGCAGGTCAATACGACAAAGCTTTGCCTTTGGCTGAACGCGCGCTGGCGGTCTGTGAGAAAGCACTCGGCGCGGAGCATCCCACCACCGCCACCTCGCTCAAAAACCTCGCCGAACTCTACGACGACAAAGGCGACTATGCGAAAGCCGAGCCGCTCTATCAACGCGCATTAGCGATCCGTGAAAAGACGCTCGGCCCCGAGCATCCCGCCACCGCCACTGTGCTCAACAACCTTGCCTTGCTCTACTGCCACGACAAAGGCAACTACGCGCAAGCCGAGCCGTACTATCAACGCGCGCTGGCAATCTATGAAAAAACGCTCGGCCCGGAACATCCCTACACCTCCACCGCACTCAACAACCTCGCCGAACTTTACCGAAGCAAAGGCGACTATGCGAAAGCCGAGCCGCTCTACCAACGCGCGCTGGCGATCCGTGAGAAGACGCTCGGCCCTGAGCATCCTGACACCGCCACTGTGCTCAACAACCTCGCCTTGGTCTACGAAAGCGGCCGCGATTACGCCAAAGCCGAACCGCTTTACCAACGCTCGATGGCGATCAAAGAGAAAACACTCGGCCCTGAGCATCCCTACACTGCACAATCGTTTGACAATCTCGCTTTGCTTTACACGGATAAAGGCGATTATGCGAAGGCTGAGCCACTCTATCAACGCGCGCTAGCGATCCTTGGGACTGCACGCGGCCCTAACCATCCGGATGTGGCTACCGTGCTTAACAACCTCGCAGTGCTTTACAAAGATAAAGGCGATTATGCGAAGGCCGGGCCGCTCTATCAACGCGCGCTGATGATCCTGGAGAAGGCGCGCGGCCCCAATCATCCTGATGTCGCCACCCTGCTCAGAAATCTCGCTTGGCTTTGCCGCGCTAATGGTGACATCCAACAAGCAATAACCATTGCTGCACGTGCGGCTGAGAGCAGCGAGTTCAGTCTCAATCAAACTCTCGTCATTGGCTCAGAGCGCCAAAAGCTCCTCTTTTTGGCGCTCTGTGAGCGGGAAACCAACCTTATCTTGTCGCTGCACAAATCCGCACCCACTGATTCGCAAGCCTTGAAGCTGGCCCTTACCACGCTCCTGCGCCGCAAAGGCCGCGGGTTGGAGGCGGCAAGCGATGCCATTGCGACCCTGCGCCGCCGTGCAAAACCCGAAGACCAAGCCTTGCTCGACAAGCTCGTTGCTACGCGCTCACAGTTGGCGGTTTTGACCCTCAAAGGGCGGCAACAAAGCGATCCTGTCCAATTCAAAGCGCAACTCAAGCAATTGGCGGATGAAGCTGACAACCTGGAAGCCAATCTCAATTCACGCAGCGCTGAACTCCGTGCGCAAGCGCAACCGGTGACGATTGAAGCGATTCAAGCAGCGCTTCCCGCTGAGGCGGCGCTGATCGAGTTCGCCACCTATCGCGCCTACGATGCCAAGACCAAAAAGAATGGCCCACTGCATTACGTCACCTATGCGCTCGCCGCACAAGGTCAGCCACGCTGGGTGGAGCTAGGCGAGGCCAAGCCGATTGATGCTGCGGTCGAAAGATTACGGCAAGCCTTGCGCGATAAGAATCGGTTGGATGTGAAACAACTGGCGCGCGCGGTGGATGAAAAAGTAATGCGACCGGTACGCGCACTGCTCGGCCAGACGCGGCACGTCTTCATCTCGCCGGACGGCGCGCTCAATCTGATCCCCTTTGCTGCGCTGGTGGATGAACACAATCGTTACCTGGTGCAGCGGTACGACTTCAGCTACCTGACCAGCGGGCGCGATCTGTTGCGCTTGCAGGTCAAACAACCCGGCAAGCAAACGGCAATGGTCGTCGCCAATCCCGATTTCGGCGAAGAGGCCAACGCGGGCGCGGCGCGGCAACGCGGCTTGGTCTACCACCCCGGCACCAAGGCGGCGACGGGCGAAGGCGCGGTGCTGGCGGGCTATTACTTCCCGCCTCTGCAAGGAACGGCGGGCGAGGCGCGCGCGCTCAAGGCCATGCTGACGGACGCGACCGTGCTGACCCAGGGGCAAGCGACCGAAGCCGCGCTCAAACAGGTCAGCGGCCTGCGCATTCTGCACATCGCCACGCACGGCTTCTTCCTCGAAAATCAGAAACCTGCTGTGGCGGAAGAGCGCGGATTGAAGATGGTCGGTCTGGAAGAACCAATGGCGGTCGGGCAGATCGAGAATCCGTTGCTGCGGTCGGGCTTGGCGCTGGCGGGCGCGAATCGGCCAACGAGTGGCGCGGGCGATGACGGCATCCTCACGGCGCAGGAAGCCGCCGGCCTCGATCTGTGGGGCACCAAACTGGTCGTGCTCTCGGCCTGCGACACGGGCGTGGGCGAGGTCAAAAATGGCGAGGGCGTTTACGGCTTGCGGCGCGCGCTGGTGCTGGCCGGCAGCGAAACGCAGGTGATGAGCCTGTGGCCGGTCTCGGACAAGGGGACGCGCGATTTGATGATTGATTATTACCGCCGCTTGCTGCGGGGAGAAGAGCGCAGTGCGGCGTTGCGGCAGGTGCAATTGCGCATGCTGGCATCCAACAGAGCCGCCAATGCTCAGCGGACAGCGCGTGATTACAGCCATCCGTATTACTGGGCCAGCTTCATTCAATCGGGCGAATGGCGGAAGCTGGATTGAGCTTGGGAACCTGCTGCTCTTCGATACGTGACGGTGGCCGAGACGAGCGCAGCCTTAAAGCGAAGCAACCGAGCTTGGAACACCGGTTGAAAAGTACGCTGTGGCGCCCAAGCGTTCAGAGTTCCGCCTTTAGGCGGCTGCGGCGCGCCACCGCCTAAAGGCGGAACTCTGAACGCTTGCACTTGCTGCGCTCAGTTGTACTTGAGTGTTCCAAGCTCGAATGTCCTGATTTAGATTTAGAGAAACTTGGCGGACGATAACCGTGGAAGACAATGAGAGATTCAGCAAATAACAAAAGATTGATAATCGTGCTCGCGCTAGGCGCTGTACTGGCGCTCGGCGCAGGCTTTCAGAACAAACCCAAAAGCAAAGCCGCGATCAAGCAAGAAGCTTTCGGCCAACTCCCCGACGGCACGCCCGTTGAACTGTTCACGCTGACCAACCGCAACGGCATGGAAGCGCGCATCACCAATTACGGCGGCATCCTCGTCTCGCTCAAAACGGCGGATCGCAGCGGGCAATTCGCCGACGTGGTGTTGGGTTATGGCACGCTGGCGGCGTATGTGAAACGCAACCCGATGTTCGGCGCGCTGGTGGGCCGCTATGCCGGACGCATCGCCAAAGCCAAATTCATGCTGAACGGCACGGAATACCAACTGGCGCGCAACAGCGGCGAAAACCACATCCACGGCGGGCCGAAAGGCTTCGACAAACAGGTGTGGCAGGCGAAACCGATCACCCGCAAAGATGGCGTCGCGTTGGAGCTGAGTTACTTGAGCAAAGATGGCGAGGAAGGCTACCCCGGCAATCTGGCGGTCACGGTGACCTACACGCTGACCAATGACAATGCCTTGCGGCTGGATTACGGCGCGACGACGGATAAGGACACGGTGCTCAACCTGACCAATCATTCCTATTTCAATCTGGCTGGCGCGGGCGATGTGTTGCGCCACGAAATCATAATCGCTGCCGACCGCTTCACGGTTGGGGATGACAAGCTGATTCCGACCGGCGAAGTGCGCGCGGTCAACGGCACGCCGCTCGACTTCCGGCAAATGACGGCGATTGGGGCGCGCATCAATGATTCGTATGAGCAGATCAAGTTGGCACGCGGCTACGATCACAACTACGTGCTGAATCACAAACCGGGTGTGCTGGGGCTGGCGGCGAAAGTAAGCGACCCCGCGTCAGGTCGCCTGATGGAAGTCTATACGACCGAGCCGGGCGTAGTCTTTTACACGAGCAATGGATTCAACGGCAGTCTCATTGGCAAAGGCGGCCAAGCCTATGTGAAGCACGCGGGTTTCTGTTTAGAGATGCAGCATTTCCCCGATTCGCCGCACCATCCTGAGTTCCCTTCGACGGTGCTCAAAAAGGGCGCGAAATATCAGGCGACGACGGTCTTCAAGTTTTCGGAGAAGTAGCGAAAACAGTACGGGGAGTGTGCGCGACCTGAGTCTTGGCATGAGGCGTACTGGTTTCTGTCAGCACTTTAGCTTGCGACGGCTCAGGTCGCTCACGCTCCCCGTACTGTTCACACAGTACGCAAGCCTACCTGCCATCTTCGTCTATCCCGCCAAGTCATTGGTAGACCGTCCAGCGGCCCTCTGCTAATATCCGCCTTCGTTTTTTTCATCCAACAGAGAGGTAAAGTAACAACGATGGCAGCATCGAGCATGGAAAAGATCGTCAGCCTGTGCAAACGGCGCGGTTTCATTTTTGCCAATTCGGAAATTTACGGCGGCATCGGTTCGACCTGGGATTACGGGCCGCTGGGCATTGAACTCAAAAACAACGTGATGCGCGCGTGGTGGCGCGCCGTCGTTTATGACCGCGAAGACATGGAGGGCCTCGACGCCGCCATCCTGATGAACCGGCTGGTCTGGAAGTATTCCGGCCACGAGGCGACCTTCTCTGACCCGCTGGTTGACTGCCGCGAATGCGGCAAGCGCAGCCGCGCCGATCACCTCAAAGACGGCAAGTGTCCAAGCTGCGGTTCGACCAATTTGACGGAGCCGCGCAACTTCAATCTGATGTTCAAAACGACCGTCGGCCCGGTCGAGAGCGACGAGAACATCGCTTACCTACGCCCCGAAACCGCGCAGGGCATCTTCGTCAACTTCGCCAACGTGCAACAGGCGATGCGACGCAAACTGCCGTTTGGCATTGCCCAAATCGGCAAGGCCTTTCGCAACGAGATCACGCCCGGCAACTTCACCTTCCGCACACGCGAGTTCGAGCAGATGGAGATCGAATACTTCTGCAAGCCGCCGCAGTTTTTGCAGCCGGATGAGAAGAACGATGTGGAATTGCACGCCGAATGGGTCGAGCAGCGCTTCAACTGGTACGTCAACCTCGGCCTCGATCCCGAAAAGCTGATCAAACGCGAACAGGCCAAAGAGGAATTGGCGCATTACGCCAAAGCGACGGTGGACATCGAATACCGCTTCCCCGGTTCGCTCGGTTACAGCGAACTAGAGGGTATCGCCAACCGGCAGGATTACGATTTGTCAGCCCACAGCCGCGACATTCCTGAAGCGGACTTGCAGCGGTTGAAGCTGGAAGCCAACGCGCACACGACCACGAAGCTGGATTATTTCGACGATCAGTTTGTTGATCCGGCCACGGGCAAGAGGGGCGCGAAGTATGTGCCGTATGTGATCGAACCTTCGGCGGGCGCGACGCGGGCGACGCTGGCGTTTTTGTGCGAGGCGTATAACGAAGAGTTGGTGAGCCATCCAAGTGAAGAAGCCTTGAAGCCGTTGCGCGAGGCGCTTGCCGCAGCGGTCAAAAACATTGCGAAAAAGATCGCTGAAGCGGACAAGCTCACGCAAAAAGGCGAGTCTGCCAATCCCACGGCGGAGCAACTCACGACCATCCTCACGGCGCTTGGGCAAGCCGAAGTGGGCTTGCCGCAAACGCTGCTCGATGTAGAAGACGCTTGCAATCTGCCCGGCGCTGACCGCGTTGAATTGCTGAAAAAAGCCCGGCCCATCGCGGCCAAGCTTTGCGACGAATTCACGCGCGTGGTACTCAAGCTGCATCCCACGCTTGCGCCAATCAAAGTCGCCATCTTCCCGCTCAAAAAGAACGAGCCACGCATCGTCGAAATCGCCAAGCAGATCAAACGCAATCTGCAACCAACTATGCGCGCCGTATATGACGATTCGGCGGGCATCGGCAAGCTCTATCGCCGCCAGGACGAGATCGGCACGCCGTTTTGCATCACGGTGGATTTCGACACGCTGGGCGAAGGCAAAGACGCCAATAGCGCCGACAGCAAAGGTACTGTGACCGTGCGCGAACGCGATTCGATGCAGCAGGAGCGCGTGGCGATTGCGCAACTCGAAAGCTATTTGCTAAGCAAGCTGCGTTGAGCCACCTGGGAACGCACGCGCCCCCCGTGCCTAGTCGCGTGAGATGGATTTGGCCTGCGCGTAAAGCCTCTGGTTCGAGTTCGTCTGGCGCCACTCAGCACGCGAGGGCGCGTGCTGAGTGGCGCTGTCATGCTCACTTTTTTGACTGTCACTGCACATTTCCATTCGACCAACCCAGTATCCCCAATTGACGGAGAATCTGTATGCGAATCAAGTTGTACGTTTGTTTGTTTTGCTTGTCATTACTTGCCTTGCCCGCGCTGGCGCAACGACCAGAATTAAAAAACCAGCCGGCTACCGGCAAGTCCGCAATACCTGGTTTTGAGTTCCGCGTATTGGCGACGAACAAAACTTCCACGATGGAAAAAGAGATGAACGAAACTGCCGCCGCAGGCTTTCGCTTTGCCAGTGTGATGGGCGGCGAGACCAGTTTCGGCGGCAACGAGGCCGTCGTCGTGATGTCGAAAAAGCTGGAAGACGCACCCGCCAATGGCCGTTACCAATACAAGTTACTGGCGACAAACAAGACTTCGACGATGCAAAAAGAGATGGGCGAAGCGGGCAACGGCGGTTTCACCTATGTCGGCCAAACCGTTTTTAACAGCACTTTCGGTGGGCAGGAAGTCGTCGTCATCATGGAACGCGACAAAGAGGCGGGCGGCATCACCTATGATTTCCTGTTGCTCGCGACCAAACGCACCGGCACGATGCAAAAAGAGATGGTCGAGTCCGGCAAGGAAGGCTACGAAGTTGTCGGTATGACCGTCGCCAAAACCGCCTTTGCCGGGGCCGAACTCGTCGTGATTCTGCGCCGTCCGAAAACCCGTTAAAACTTCGCGAAAAATTGCCACAGAGACACGGAGTCACAGAGCTTTTTTGTCGATTGGAGATGTTCTTTGTCTTCCTCTGTGTCTCGGTGACTCTGTGGCAAGTTCCTTCTTACAGACTGCCCGTTGACGCTCCCATATAACCAACATGAATCTTATCCAAGCCCTCATTATCGGTATCGTCCAGGGATTGACCGAATTCATTCCCGTCAGCAGCAGCGCCCACATGATCCTCGCCGAACGCGCGATGAAGCTGGATCAGACGCTGACACCACAGGCGATCACCGCCTTCAACGCCGTGCTGCAACTCGGCACGCTGCTGGCCGTCGTGCTGTATTTTCTGCCCGACATCTTCAACATCACGCGCGATTTCGTAGCGGGCAATTTGGCGTGGCTGAGCGGCAAGCGCAACCAACCGGCGGGCGAGGGCTTCCGGCTGGGCTGGCTGATCATCCTGGGATCGCTGCCGATTGGCACCATCGGCTTGTTGGCGAAAAAGATTGTCGAAGGCAGCCTGACCAAAAACTTATTCGTCATCAGCATCAGCATGATCGTCTGGGCTGTGCTGTTGGGATTGGCCGAACGCCTGGGCAGCGGGCGCAAAGCCATGACCGATCTGGGCGTGAAAGAAGCCTTGATCGTCGGCTTCGGACAAATCTTTGCGCTCATCCCTGGCTCTTCGCGTTCGGGCACGACCATCGCCAGTGCGCTGTTCGCTGGAATCAAACGCGACACGGCGGCGCGTTTCTCGTTCCTGCTTTCAATCCCGGCGATTGCGGCGAGCGGCTTGTTGGAATTGAAGGAAGCGGTGCATTACCTGGGCGACATCGGCATGCTGAACTTGATCAACGGCACCATCGCCGCCGCCATCGTGGGTTATCTGAGCATCGCGTTTTTTCTGAGCTATTTGCGGCAACGCACGATGGGCATTTTCATCGGCTATCGGCTGATCGTGGGGATTGCCATTCTCGTGATGGTTTATCAAGGCGTCATTCGTCCCTAAGCTGTTTTGCCGCAGCGGCACGGAGACACAGAGCAAGAGCCGCAGCGAGAGATTTTCAAAGAGGCGTTTCGCGCAAATTCTCCGTGCCTCTGTGCCGCTGTGGCCAATCTTCTTATAGCTCAATTAGGACTTGGCTTTGAATGAATACAACCGCGCTGGCCGATGCGCGCCGTCGTTGCGAGTTTCGTTCAGTTCCCGAATTTGGCCTTGGGCGAGGATGCGTTTGCGGAAATTGCGCTTGTCCACGGGCTTTTGCAGGATGATTTCGTAAACGCGCTGTAACTCAGACAGCGTAAATTTCTTGGGCAACAGTTCATAGCCCACCGTCGTCCATTCGATTTTGTTGCGCAAGCGCCAGACGGCATAAGCCAAAATCTGGCGATGATCGAAGGCCAAACGCGGCGGTTTGAAAACCGATTGCCAGCGTGCCTCGGCGGCATCATCGGCGGCGCGAATCGTCTGCCGCGTAGCGTCCACCAACGCAAAATATGCCACGCTGATCGTGCGTCCGCGCGGGTCGCGTTGAGGCTCGCCAAAGGTGTAAAGCTGTTCCAGATACACATCACTGACGCCGACTTCTTCTTCCAACTCGCGCGCGGCAGCCTTTTCGAGCGCCTCATTCATCTCGACAAAACCACCCGGCAGCGCCCATTTGCCTTTGAAAGGGTCTTGCGCGCGGCGAATCAACAGCACCTTCAGATCGTTGTCAGCGATTGTGAAAATCACCAGATCAACCGTAACCGCTGGACGCGGATATTCATAGGTATAAGCCATGCTGTCTGTGTTGCTCCTCGCTTTGAATCCTGCTGAGACTTCAAATTGCAGCAGCGAGCCGTTGCAAGACTTCATCTGTAGTCGTCATGCCAACCCCGGCGGCGCGCATTTCAGCCATCGTCTGCGCTGTCGTCTCGGACGCCACGCCGCGCACTGCGTCCTCAACCAGCCAAACGCGCGCGCCCGCTTGCGCCAGCCCCAAGGCCGCCGCCCGCACGCAATAATCGGTCGCCACGCCGAACACCACGCAATCCTGCTTGGCAAAGACGCCCCGCGCGCGCAATGCGTTGAGCCAGGCATTCGCAAAAAGGTCAAAGACGTTTTTCTTCACTACGTAATGGCGACTCGCGGCGAGCGCGGCTGAACTGTCGGGCCAGGCGTCAACCGCAATCTCAGTACGCGGCAGTTGCGGCAGGGCGGCATAAACGCGTTCGGCACCTGGCGTCCCTTCCAAACAGTGCGGCGGAAAAATCGCAAACTCTGCATCGCCCGGCGCGTGGGCGCAACGCGAAGAGATCGTCGTGAGATGGTGTGCACCCGCCGCGCGCAATAACCGTTCGAGTTGCGGTTTGATGACCTCGGCATCCGGCACGGCCAGCGCGCCAGCGGCGTCAATAAAATCGTGCTGCGTGTCTATGTCAAAAAAGATCATGGCCGTTCATTGACCCGGCTAAAGGTGTCAAAATCGTCTTCGGTGAATAACACGAAGACGACCAATTCAACTGAACTGTTCGCGTGGGCGGCCACGTATTCGCGCACGGCGCCGAGCATGACCTCCGCGCATTCGTCCATCGGGAAACCCGCCACGCCGGTGCCCAAGGCCGGAAAGGCGAGCGATTTCAGCTTGCGCTCTTCGGCGCGGCGCAAACTATTCAGCGTCGCGTCGCGGATGATGGCGGCGCTCGTGCCCGTGCCGGGTTTCTTGGGCACCTTGGCGTCTTCTTTGGTATAGCCCATCGCCGCCGCGTGAATCACGCATTTGTAGGGCATGGCGCCCGCCGTCGTCACCGCCGCTTCACCAAGCTTGATAGGCGCTTGCGACTTTCCTTCGCGGTCAATGATGTGACCGCCTTTGCGCCGAATCTCGCCTGCCACGCCGGAACCGAGCGAGAGCCAGGTATTCGCCGCGTTGACGATGGCCTCCACATCCGGTTGTTCAGTAATGTCGCCCTGTCGTATTTCAATTTGCATAAGTGTCTTCATTTCCGCTCAAGTGTTTTGAGCAAGTTTAGCCGTCGCTGTTCGAGTGCTGGGCTATATCGTACCTGATATTGCGCCGGTTCGCTCAATACTTTGAACCGTGCGGGCAAGGCGGCGAGTTGTTGTTGAGCATACCGCTGTGTTTCAGCCAGTTCCGGCAGCGGTACGAGCAACTGGCCAGCACGCATGACCGGCTTTAACAACGGCCAATCTGAAACCGGCGCTTCGTCATTAGCCGCAATCACATCGCCCAGGAAACTGCCGTCACGCGCCAGTGTGCGCCAGACCTGTTTGCAATAGGGATAGGTCGCCTTCTCCTGGCTGAGTTTCATTTTGGGTTCGTGCCGGCCGTTCTTTTCGAGTTCGACCAGTTTATAAACCCCGCCCAGCGCGGGCGCATCGCGCGAAGTCGAAAGCTCAGTGCCGACGCCGAATGAATCGAACGGCGCGCCCGCCGCCAGCAAGGCCACAATCTTGAACTCATCCAAATCGCCGCTCGCCATAATCTTTGTTTGTTGCATCCCGGCGGCATCTAAAATTGCGCGCACCTGTTTGCACTGCGCCGCCAAATCGCCGCTATCCAACCGCACGCCGCGCAACCGTGTGCCAAATTCAGTCGCCAAGCGCGCCGCGTGCACGGTGTCGTAAGTATCAAGCAATAACGTCGTGCTGTCAGGAAAAACTTCGTGATAGGCGCGGAAGGCGTCCGACTCGCGCTCGAACGACATCACGAACGAATGCGCCGAGGTGCCATAGACCGGCAAGTCGAACAGCTGCCCGGCTTCGACATTCGACGTGCCGACGCAACCGCCGATAAAAGCCGCGCGTGCCGCATAAATCGCCGCGCCAAAACTGTGACAACGCCGCGCGCCAAATTCGATGATGCCGCGCCCCTGTGCCGCTTCGACCATACGCGCGGCCTTGGTCGCAATCAGCGTTTGAAAATTGAGCGTCGCCAGCAGGAAGGTTTCGGCCAACTGCGCTTCGATCAAGGGCGCGGTCACGCGCAAGAGCGGCTCGTTGGCAAAGGCCACCGTGCCCTCTGGCATCGCCCAAACGTCGCCGCTGAAACGAAAGCCGCGCAGGTAAGCCCAAAAGCTCGGCGCGACGTGCGCAAAGACGGGCAGGCTTTGCAAATACGCAATCTCTTCCGCCGAAAAACTCAAAGCGCGCAAGTATTCCAACGCCTGCGCCAACCCCGCCACGACCAGATAAGAACGCTCCGGCGGCAAACGGCGCGCGAAAAGCTCAAAGCTCGCCCGTTCGCTGCGCCCGTGCGCGTGATAGGCCGCCGCCATCGTCAATTGATAGAGATCGGTCGCCAGCCCTGAGTAGCGCGGTTCTTTTGGTTGGATTGCTGAATCAATGTGCATACTGCTTGTCTTAGTGTAGGAAGCACACTAAGCCTAGCTGGCAAAGGTAACGGCTGTCAAATACAAATTTCAGCCGCCAATACGTGTGCACTAGGGAAACTTTGCTGTCACGATCCTCCGTTTAGGTGGGCAATCCCCATGCGGTTCGCACCGCCCGCCGTAATTTGCGGCAATCTCTGAGGGCGTCTTTGGCTTTGGCTTTTGTGGCGGAGACGCCGGGGTAACGGTAGCGCACGGCGAAATCGGCGAGATAGAGCACCTGTGGTTGCAAGGCCGCCCAGGCTGGTTCAACCGGCAGAATCAGACCCAACAGTTTGACCAGATCGTGCGTCTTGCTGAAGCTGATGCTGTCTTCATTCAACCGCGCCTTCAAATACTTTTCCACGCACTGCTGGCAATGAAAACAGGCCACGTCGTAGAGCGGCCGCGTGCGCGCGCGGTAAACCCGCCGCGCGGCCTCCCAATCGTCTTCAGCCTTTTCAATCCATTCAAGCGTGCTGGGTTTCATAGAAAACTTTGCCGCGTTCGACGACCTCGCGGATGAACATATCCCCTTCGCGCACGCGTTGCTCGACCTCTCCCGCCGTGCGGATGTGCAAATCCACCGGGGCATAAAGTTTCAGTGTTTGGCGTATCTGGTACGGCGACGGCAACGGCAACGGCCCGTCTTTTAGCACAATCAGCAAATCCACATCCGAGTCCGGCGTGGGCTGGCCGTAAGCGTGCGAGCCGAACAAGATGATTCGCGCCGGTTGATAGGCTGCGGCAATCTGTTGGCAGATGCGGCGGATGTAGGCGTTGCGCCGCGCGCGCGTCTGGAAGCTGGCTTCCCATTCGCGCAATTGCCGCCGCAATTCCCGGGCGGCAGGCGGCAATTCCGCTTCGGTGAAAGGCTGGCGCGGTTTGACTGGTAAGCGTGGTAACGTTGTTTGAACTGTTGGTTTCATTGCTACCTCTGTTAGCAACCAAAAAATCCAGGCGGTTGAATGCACCGTAGTCTAAGCCATCGTCTTTGCAAAACAAATCCCGGCCTGCTGCCACCATGAGCCTGTCAGCCCTCATCCCATTCACGTCAGCGTGGACAAAACCGACGGCCACGTGTGGAGCGTAGCCGAGTTGGAACACTATGCCCAACCCCGCGCGGGCCAGCGGGATGCGGCGCGGCGAGTGGCTTGAGCGGTTGCCCGCAGTCACGCCAGCGTGTTTGCATCGCCTCACGGCAACGGCCTCACAAAAACACCATTGCCATTTGTGCCTGCAAACAAATTGTTGCCGCTGACAGCAAGCGTGAAGACGACCAGATTGGTCAATCCTTCATTGAATCCTGCCCAATTCGCGCCGTTGTCAGTCGTGCGATAGACGCCGCCAGTTGTTCCGGCAAACAAGGTCGTGAAATTCACAGTCAGGGAGAGAACAATCTGATTGCCTATGCCGTTGTTGATTTGTGTCCAATCCGCCCCGTTGTCAGTTGTGCGGTAGACGCCATTGCCATCTGTCCCAACAAATATATTTGTGCCACTCACGGCCATGGAACGAACACGCCGATTGCTCAGGCCATTGTTGACCGGTGTCCAATTTGTGCCGTTGTCGGTCGTGCGGTAGACACCGCCAAAAGTTCCAGCAAGCAGGGTCGTACCGCTTACTGCTAAGGCATAAACAAACTGATTGTCCAGGCCGTTGTTGATCTGTGTCCAATTCGCGCCATTGTCGGTTGTACGGTAGACACCGCTGCTATTTGTCCCGGCAAACAAGGTCGTGCCGCTCACGGCCAGTGAGAGAACAATCTGATTGCTCAGGCCATTGTTGATCTGTGTCCAATTCACACCATTGTCGGTTGTGCGATAGACGCCATTGCTATTTGTCCCAGCAAACAAGGTCGTGCCACTCACAGCCAGAGAGAAAATAAACTGATCGCCCAAGCCGTTGTTGACTGGTGTCCAATTGTTACCCCCATTTGTTGAACGAAAGACGCCACCCCCCACAGTCCCAGCGTACAAAGCTCCGCCACTGACAAGCAAAGAACTAATAGTCCTCGCATCCCCAGTGGGGCCAGTCGTCATCCATTGCGCCGCTATTCCACCGTTGATCGTAATTGCCACCGTCTTCGTATCACTCCCCACCGGCACCCCGTTATCACTCACCCCAAAACTCACTGTCACACTCCCCACTTGATTCGCACTCGGCGTCCACGTAAAGCGCCCCGTCGTTGCGCTCGTCTGGCTAAACGCCGCGCCGCTCGGCAAGCCTGTCGCCGTCAGCGTCAACGGCTGCTCCACATCTGGGTCAACCGCAAAAACATTGAATGCGAGTTGCTGCCCCACCGTCGCTGTTTGCGCGGGCGGCACGGTCAGCACTGGTGGACGGTTGCGATTGACCGTCACGGCGACGGTTTGCGTCGTGACGGCATTCTGGCTGTCGGTCGCGCGCAACGTCAGCGTATACGCGCCCGCCGTATTCGCGCCCGGTGCCAGGCGCAAGTTGAAGACGTTCTGCAACGACACAATCGTGGCAAAGGTCGCGCCGCTCACCGTCACCGTCACCGTTTGATTCGGGTCGGGATCGCTGACCAGCAGCGGGATGTTGCGCGTCTGGCCTTCGGTGACGGTCAGCAACGGCGGCGCAATCAGCGTCGGTGGCAGGTTGGGCTGCGTCGTGGGCGAAGGCAGCACCAGATCGGGCGTCACGCGCGTCAGTCCATTCACCACAGCGGCGATGTTGTTGCGCGTCACGCGGTCGGTGCGGCCCGTGGGGCGCGTGAAGCTGGCTTCGAGACTGATTTGGTTGTTGCCGTTGACGGCCACATTGCGCAGCGTGAAGCTGCCATTGCCGTCAGTGAACGTTTCTTGTCCGCTGACTCTGACCAACGCGCGGCGCACCGGCGTTACGTTGTCGCTATCCACGACACGGCCCGTGACGGTGGTCAGCGCGCGCGGTAATGCGGCAAAGTAAATGCTGGTTTCGGTGATCGCATTCGCGCCCGTTTCGATGCGCGTGCCATCAGCGGATACGGTGGCCGCGCCTACGTCAACGAATTGGCCGAGCGTTGCGCTGCCCGTAGTTTGATCGAGTTTGTAAAGCCGTGCCTGTGCATTGGCGGGCAGGCCGTCGGGATTCGGAAAAATCAGTTTAGCGCCGGGCGTGAGCTTGACCCCAAAGGGCGAAAGTTGCGCGATGGCCGAACTGAACACACCGGCAGGAAACGGCGCGGGCGTGCGGCTGTTGGAAACCAGCGTCAAGTAAAGGCGGCCCGCCATCACGCCGGGCGGGAACACACCCGTGATGTTGTCGGGGAAGCTGAACGTGAGGCCGTTGGTGCTGATGCTGCCCGTCGGTGCGAGCACACGTTGCGCTGTCGCTACGTTTTCAACCACGCCTTCAGCCGTGCCGCCGGTTTGCGTTTGTATCGAAGCGGCCACGCCAGTGATGGGTTGCAGCGCTGCGGTGGCTTGCAGGTTGTCGCGATTGGCGGTGGCTGTGGCGAGTTTGCTGTAAGGCTGAATCGCCGGTGTCAGCGGCAGTTTTGACGGATCAAGTTTGAGCACGCCGAAACCGGCGCTCACATCACGCAGCAAATAGGTGCCGTCATTGCGCGTCGCGGTTTTGATTGCGCCGTAGCTGACTTCGACGCCGGGCAGCGGGTTGCCATTGGTGTCGGTGACTAGGCCGCTGATGGTCGTGCGCAAAGCGACGTTGTTGGTGCTCGCGCCTTCGCCTTGTGTCGAACGCACGGCAATACGCCCCGTTTCCGCGCCATAAGGCACGCGCACGACCAATTGCATGGCCGTGGCGGATTCAATCGCCGTGGTTTCGAGGCCGTTGATGAGCACCAGATTGTTAGCCGAAAAACCGGTGCCATTGATCGTGAGCGTTTCGCCTGCCGTCGCCAGCGCGGGCGTAAAGCTGGTGACAGTGGGCGGATTCGCACCCGTCGTACCCGCGATTTCGATTTCGGTTTCGTTGGAGGCGAAGCCGCCGCCCAAGACCGTGAGCTTCACTCGCCCGCGTCCAAGCAAGGCGCGCGGCACTTCGACGTTGATTTGGTCTACGCCCGCCAGGCTGCCTTGTTTGGCGGCAAAGCTGGGCGTGGTTTCGATCCCGCCAATCAGCACGCGCACGTTTTCGGCGACGCCATTGCCACTGTTGCCATCGCTGTTGGGCAGGTTGCGAATGCCGCAAAGAAACAACATCAAGAACACACGCTCGCCGGTCGGGCCCAGATTGATCGCTTTGGTCGTCCAGCGATTGTTGATGAGTTGCGCGATGGTCTCGGTGGTTTGCGCGTTGTTGGCCGCAACGCGCAAGGCGATGGCGGCGGGGACGCCCGCGCCGTTGGCATTGGCCGTGAAAATGGCAGGAGCCGCGTTGGTGATAGTCAGCTTGCCAGAGTGCGTGAGCGTGCCGTTGCGCAACACGTTGATGATCGCTTCGCCCGCAGTGGTGCCGGGTGGAATCAGGTAGTTGACCTGCCCCGCCGAAACAAAGAACAAGCCCGCGTTGACGCCGTTGACGGTGACCGCGACGCCGCCCAGCGTAGTTGGCAATGGTGTTGTCGTGGCCGTGGCGTTGCCGGGCGCGAGGTTCGTGCCGAAACCGGCGGCGATGCCTTCAGGTGTGAGTGCGGTTTCAAAACTGGCGGCAGAGATCGAACTGAGGGGCGGCGAGGTTTGCAACGGCGCAGTCAAGCCGTGCAAGCGGCTGCCGAAACTAAACGCGGCAAGCAACGACAGGCAGATAAACGAAAGCGCGAAAGCGCGAAAGCGCGAAAGCGCGAAAGCGCGAAAGTATGGATGGGATATTGTGGCATTGCTGAAAACCTCCTGTTGGCGTCGGCGTGAATGGCGATTCCGATACAAGCTGGAACCGAGGTGCTTGGGGCGAGCGGGAAAATACCTTGGCGTTCAGCAACAGTCAATCCGATTTTAGGCGCATCGGGGATTCATTCGCCTCGCGTTCGGGGCTTTGCCTGTAGTCCAGTGAAGCTGAGCCTGCGCGTAATTAAAACTCAAGCCTGCAAGCAGTTGAAGAGGCAGGGCCGCCTGGGTACGCACCGCTTCCAGCGTGCAGTCGTCAAGTCGGAGCCGCTGGCCGACACCGTAATCTGCCCAGTCTGCACGCTGGAAGCGATGCGTACCCAGGCGGCCCGCGCTTTCCACAGTACGCACGGGCTTCACTTAGTTTATGCGGCAGCGGCCGTGCCTGGCCCTTTGTCACGTGCCGCGCGGCTGGTCAATTTTACGATGGGTTGGGCAGCGCAAACCTTGCGCAATTTGGTGAGATCGCGCTGCATCTCTTCCGCTTCACTGCAACAGGTGTTCAGGCAATCCAAAACGCGCCGCGCGTGTTCTGACAGCGCGTCAGTCAAGCGGTAATGCACCCAGAGGCCGTCTTTGCGGTCGTTGATCAGACCAGCGCGTTTCAGATAAGCGAGATGGCGCGAAACCTTGGGCTGATTGGCGCCGAGCACATCCACCAAATGACAGACGCAAACCTCGCCTTCGCGGGCCAGCAGATGCAACAGCCGCAAGCGCGTCTGATCGGCGCAGGCTTTCAATAAGGCGGCCATTTGTTGCGGCCATTGGCGGGTTTTGGCGTCAAGCGCTTTCTTTGCAGTTTCCGGCATGCACTACCTCTTTGAAAAAAAATCGCGCCGAAAGTAAATTCGGCTTGACGAATATACTCACTGACAGTATCTTGCACCTGCATACGGCAAGGCGAATGTAGCCTAGCATAACCAAGGACGACTTTTGAAACCGAATTTGGAGGGAAGCTTATGAAACCGAAACTGCATGTGGCCTTGAACGTCAACAATCTGGCGGAATCACTGGCTTTTTATAAAGCTTTTTGGGGCGCTGAACCGGTCAAGGTGCGCACGGGTTACGCCAAGTTTGATTTGGACGAGCCGGGCGTAAACCTGACGCTGAACGAGCGGCCCGTCAAAGAGGCAGGCGGCCTCAATCATCTTGGCATCCAAGTGGGCAGCACGGATGATGTGTTGGCGACTAAGCTGCGTTGGAAAGCCGCTGGCTTGTTGACCGAAGATGAAATGCAAACGAATTGTTGCTATGCGATTCAGGACAAGGTCTGGGCGACCGATCCGAACGGGTATCGCTGGGAAGTTTTCGTCGTGCTGAAAGATCAATTGCCCGAAACCGCGACGAACACTCAGGCCACGGCGTGTTGCGCGCCGCTGGCGCAGCCGGTGCAATTGAGCGGGCTTGCGCAAGGAGCGGTGCAATGAGCGGTGTTGTAACCATTCGGTCAGCCCACGACTCGGATTACGCCGAAGTGGCAGCGCTGCTTCACGCGGTCAGCTTGCCGGTGAATGGAGTGCAAGAGCATTTCGGCGATTTCCTGGTAGCCAGCGCTGACGCGGGTGAGTTGGTGGGCTGCGTGGGTCAAGAGCGTTACGGCGACGTAACGCTCTTGCGTTCATTGGCGGTCAACCCGGCGCACCAGGGGACGGGATTGGGCCGCGAACTCACGTTGGAATTGCTCTCAGCGGCGCGGGCTTATGGCATGCGCGAAGTCGTTCTATTAACCAACACTGCCGCTTCATTTTTCCAAAAGCATTTCGGGTTTGCGCCGGTTGAACGTGCCCGCTATGACCAGACGCTCGGCGCTTCGGTGGAATGGACGCTGCCGCGTTGTGCGTCGGCCATCTGCCTGATGTTGCCGCTGGTTTGAGCAACAATCAATGCAGTACAGGGGGCGGGTAGCAACTTGGTTCCTGCGCACGGGGTGGACAGCTTGTAACCATGTCGCTTGGATGTGCGACAAGCTGCCAGCTTGTCGCAGTCTCGACTGGCAGCCGATTGATTGAACGGCCACGCCGCGACAAGCTGCCAGCTTGTCGCACATCCAGGTCGTTATCGTTCTCTGCACCCCATTGAACTTTGGCTGCGCTTTCGACGTAAGCTATGATCGCAACGGCATGATTCAATCTTTTTTGGAGGAACCAGCGATGAATAGCATCTTCGATCAAATGCGCGACGCGGCGCGGCGCAAGGCCGCCGAACTCGACGAAAAGTACGACCTCAAAACCAAACTCGAACAAGGCGTGAATACGGCGGGCGATTTGGCGCGCAAGGCGGGCGAGACGGTCAATGAGGCCGCCCAGGTCGCGCGCGCCAAAGCCACCAAAGTTGATGAAGAGTTGCGCGTGACCGAGAACGTCAAGACGGCCGCGAACAAAGCCGGCGAGACCATTCGTGAAGGCGCACAGACTGCGGAGCAAACCGCCCGCGACGAAAAGACACGCCTCTGGCTCAAAGACAATCCGGGCAAGGCGACATTCGTGACACTCTCTTTGGTAGCCGGGATTCGCGCGGGTTCAGCGTTGCCGGGCTTGGGCGCGACCGTGTTGGGTTCGACTATCGCGGGCAATTGGTTCTTTCATAGTGCGCTGCCGATAGTCGGAATGCGCAAACTGATTGAGAGTTACACCGGCTATTTGAAAGAGCAGGAACAGCGTTTAGCAAATGGACAGATGGATGAGGCGGAACGGGCGCGGCTGGAATTTCAACGCAACATGACCAAGTATGTGGGTGCGCCGTTGCTGGGCGCCTTTAGTGTGGCGGCGGGGGCGACGATGATCGGCTCGGCGCTCTCGGGCGCAACGGTGACGGGCTTCCCGCTAAACCTGATCATTGGCGGCAACCCATTGCTCAATGGCATCTGGTTCTTTGCCAATGGCGTGATCTGCATCAGCGAAGGCTACAAATTCTTCATGATCGCGTTGGCCGATGAGGCCGAAGTGCAACGCGTGGTGCGCGAGATCAAAGGCTTGTTGCCAGCGGCAGCCACGGCGTAATCGAAAGACTGCTTCACCGCAAAAAAGCGCAAGAGACGCAAAAGGATTGCGGTAGTGGCGCAAAGAGGAGAGGTCTGGCCGCGGATGAACGCTGGAAAACGCGGAGCAGTCCTGTTAGCCAATTGAATTGCTCGGCGTCGGTCGGCGTTGATCTGCGGCGTGGCGCTCTCCCCATTGACCCACTACCGTTTCGCTAAATCTTGTACTTCTTCATCAACAAATGCCCGTAAACCTCCGCCCCCAGCGCCAGCACCGCGCGCACCAGCATCAACGGCCCCAGCGACAGGTATTGCAGCATCACCCCGGCGAGTACCGGGAAGACCAGATCGGAGGTGTCCACGCCGCCTTCCAAAATGCCCATCGTCTTGCTGCGGCTGGAAAGATTGAAGCTGGAAACCTTGGCGGCAATCGCGCCCCAGGTCGGTTTGAAGGCGGCCTTGCCGACTTCGTCAATCGCACGCGCCAGGCCCATCATCACACCCAGCAGCGCCGTCCCCGCAAACCAGGGCACCATCCAGAACAACACCGAGGTCGCTAGATTGGCGATAGAACGCAATGCGATCACTTTGCCCGCGCCGATGCGATCCGCCAGCCAGCCAAAGAAGGGGCCAAAGAGCAGCGGCACCATCGTTTCAGAAACGACTTTGATCCAGCCCAACGCGCCGGGCGTGACTTCGAGCTTGACGGCCAGCACGGTGAAAAATTCGCCGGTGACCATGTAGGCTGGGGCCGTCAACGCCGCGCCCAAAAAGGCGAACGAATAGACGTTGGGCTGTTGTTGCGGCGCGTGCAGCAGTCCAGTCGGCGCTTGGGCTTTGCCCTTGTCCTTCTTCTCTTTCTTTTCCTTCTTTTTCTCTTTGATGAAGACGGCGACCAGCACCAGCGAGCAGAGCGAGAAGAAGGTCGCCAGCCAGAAGATGACGGTCAGCGCCTGGCGCAACGGCGTATTCTCGACGACTTTCGGCAAATCTTCGATGGGGATGTCGCTGAGCGGCACGGTGCGCTGTTCGACGCGCAGCACCTTGTGCGGCTTGGGATCGGCTTCGTTGCCGGGCAATACGCCGTTGACGACTTCGGTTTGCGACTTGATGACCTGTTCGACTTGTTTGCCGGATTTATTAACTTTGTCGAGCACCGCGAAGTTGGCCGTGACGGTTTGCGTACCGACATAAAACCCAATCAACACTGTCAGCACGAAGGCAGCGAGCGCTTCGCCGATGCCGCCCGAAGTGGATTTCGCCGTCGTGTACCAGGAATAGGCTTGCGCGATGTGTTTCTCGTCGGTGGCGTCGGCGATCATCGCGGACGCCGAGGGGCCCTTGGCCGAATCGGCAATGCCGCGCACGACGCTGACGACGAACAGCAGCGGCAGGTTGGCGAAAGAATAGAGCAAGCCGACAATCGTGCGGATCGTCAGCGAGGTCATAAACACAGGCTTCTTGCCATATTTGTCGGCCAGCGTGCCGAAGACCGAACGCAGCAGGAGCGGCACGATATTCTGGATCAGCACCAGCCCCATCACCGAAGAGATATTCAAGCCAAAGACCAGTAGCGCATAGAGCGGCACAGCGGTTTTGATCAGACCGCTGGAAATGCGCGAAAGACAAGCTTCGATCATCAACGCAATGACGACCGTGTTGAAGGCGCTGCCGCCTTTGTCTTCGGCCTTGGCGACAACCGAGGGCAAAGCGGCTTCGCCCGCCGGAACCTGCGCGGCTTCACGTTGCACAATGACGGGCGCGATGGGCAAGACGCCCGTCATCTTGTTAAAGGCCCGGCCCAGCACGCCCGCGCGATTGCCGGAAACGGCTTCGAGTTCGCGCGCCAAATCCAGCACCGTCGGCTGCCGCCGGTTCGGTTCTTTTGATAGCGCGCGGGTGATGACGGCAGCGACGTCTTCATCAATTTCCGGGCGGCCAAAATCGCTGAGGTCGGGCACGGGCGCAGTCAAATGCATCTGCGACAGTTCCATCGGATTGGGCGCATCGAAAGGCGGCGCGCCCGCCAGCAATTCAAAGATGATGACGCCCAACGAATAAACATCCGCGCGCGAATCCAGCGGTTTGTTCAACCACTGTTCGGGCGACATATATTGCGGCGTGCCGAAAACGCCCAAGGGGCCGGTCAGTTTCGCGCCGCCGCTGATGGATTGATCCACTTTGGCGAGGTTGTAACCGCCGACTTTGATCAGTTCTTTGCCGTTGGGGGCGGTCTCGACAAAGATCGTTTCGGGTTTGAGATCGCGCACGACGATGCCGTTCAAGTGCGCCGTGTGCACCGCGCCCGCAATTTGATTGACGATGCTCACGACGCGCGACAGGCTCATGCCGCGCTCTTTCAAAATCACGTCGCGCAACGTGCGGCCCGAAAGCAATTCTTCGACGATATAAACCACACCGTCTGACGTGTAGCCGAAATCGTAAAACTGCACCGAGTTGGGATGGCGCACGCGCGCGGCGACCTGGGCCTGGCGGCGAAATCGTTCCGCCGCGACCGGGTCATTGACCAACTCCGGTTTCAGCACGCGCACAGCCACTTTGTCGCCCAACATCACACGCCGCGCGCGATACAGCGTGCCGCTGGCATCCTGCCCGATCTTCGTTTCCAGTTCATAGCGGCCATCCAGTGTGAGTGTGAGCGCTTCGGGCGTGGGCATGTTTGACGGCGGCAGCAATTCGCCACTGGCGGCCACGCGCAAGGCGGGCGGCTTTGGCACTGGCGGTTTTGGCCCAGCAGGCTGGCCGCCACGCGGCGGCGCCGGTATTTGCCCGATATTGGTCGCGTAGGAATGCGGTTCGTCAATGTGCGTTGAGAACACATCGCTTTGCACCGCGCCGGTGGGCACTTCTTCGAGATGAAAGAGGATTTTGACGCGGCCCAGTTGCACCTTATCGCCATCCATAAGCGGGCAGGCTTCCTCAGCCGGGACTTTGCGGCTGTTGACATACACACCGTTCAGGCTGCCCAAATCGCTGATGGAATACTGGCCGTTCTGCAACCGAATGTTGGCGTGTTGACGGCTCACGCCGCTATCGTTAATGAGGATGTCGGCGCCGGGAGCCTTGCCAATGATGACGGGATAACCCGGCAACACGGCCTCCTGTTTTGTGCCATCGGGCAGCGTAATGTAGAGCTTCGCAATGATCTTTGGCATGGATAATGTCAGGGATGAAAATCAGCGGGCAAAAAACAAAAGGCAAAAGTGGCACAGCAGTTTTTCAGAAATAGAAAAGACGGTACGGCCCTTTTGCCTTTTGATTTTGCCTTTTGATTTTTGATTTACTGGCCTTTCTTCTTGCCTTTCTTCTTGCCGCCCTTGCCGCCCTTTTCGGCAGCCGGTTCGGCGTCGGTGGCTGGTGTGCTGGCAGGCGCCAGCGCAGCAGCCGGCCCATTGCTCAACGCGCGCGCAATATCTGACCAACGATAAACGGCTAGGCGGTAATTACACTGGTCGGCAACAGCGATATAAGTTTCGCCGCTGGCTTTGTCTGTGTAGGTAGCAATCGAATCAGGCGAACAGAAATACCCGGGCGGATTGGCTTGACCCGGAATAATCTCGCCCAGTTTGACTTTGTTTTGCAGCGCTTTATTGGTCTTGTCCTCGAAGTCCACCTGCGGCGAATGGCCGACGAAACCTTTGTAACCGCCGCTGCGCGCATGCAGTGTCGGCCCAAAGCCCAGCAGGTCGCGGTTAAACGCCCCAGGACTATTCAAATCGAAAATCTGAATGTGGCCGACGCTCTCATCCACGGCAAACAGATGTTTGTTGGCAATCGCCAGCCCTTCGACCGAGCCGGAGAAAACGGATTTGCCCAGCGGCTTGCCCGCCCCATCGTTACGCGCGCCCACCAGCTTGCCTTTGTACGCGCCCGTCTCCCAATCGAAGACCTGGATGATCGAATCCTTTTCGCTGGCGATGTAAATGTTGCCCGCCGCTTCGTCAATGGCGATGCCTTCGCAACCGTGCAGGTAGGTGTCGCCGTCGCCGCGCTGTTTGGCGAATTGCCACGCCGGATCATCCGCGCCTTCGGGCGTGTAGCGGAAGACTTGATTGAGGTGCGCGTCCACGGCATAGACGCGATTCTTCGAGTCAATCGCGATGCCGCCGAGCTTGTCGAAATGGCGCTCACCGAAGCGCGTGCCTTTGAACACGTAATCATACGGGCCAAGCGGGCGGCCCTTGTCATCTTTGTCGCCGGGTTTGGGCGGCACGTAGGCATACGCCAAGTTCAAAATCTGATCGGTGACGAGCGCCATGCCATTGGGCGCGACGGCGATGTCCACGATCTCGCCGCCCATTGTGCCGTGGCCGAATTCGCCCAGATGGGTCTTGGTTTTGACATCCCATACCTGCACGCGCCGGTTCTTGGCGTCGGTGGCAAACAGCCAACCCTGCGGGCCAAAGGCGACGCCATCGGGTTTGTCGAAATCAGCCACGGCCTTGCCCGGCCGCCCGCTGCCAAGAATGGCGTAAGGCTCAACATTGATGCGCCAGCTTTCGCGCGCGGGGTCTTTTTCTGCCGCCGGACCTTCCACTTTGGCTGGCGGCGCGCCTGGCGCTTTGCCAGTTTCTGCCGGCTCAGCCGCCGTTTCACCAGCCGCTGCGGCTTTCTTTTTCTTCTTTTGCGGTGCGGCCTGGGTGGATGCCAACAATGCCAAGCCGGTAATGACGGCCAACACAATCACAAAGAGTTTGCGAGGGAGGGGCTTCATAGATGAACTCCTTTGCTGCGTGATGCGGGGAAATAAGATTCGATACAGCACCGAAAGCGGTAATGACCGGCTTCTCATTCCTGAGAAGCCCGGTCACTACCGCTCTCAACACTATACCAATTGTCCGCCGGTCAGGGCGGGCTTGCTACTTAATAATTGCGTCGAAAGGCACCAACTTGAAGTTTTGATTCTTGCTGCCTTTGTCGTTGAAGCCATCTTGCACGACGAACACGCCTTTTGAAAATTGGCCGCCCAGATTGGCCGTCGTCACATCAATGCCGTCCGTCTCTTCGACGCCGTCAATCGCGCCGTCGCCGATGCGGAACTGCTTGACGAATTCGTTGCCGCCCTCGCGTTTGTAGACGACATAGGAGTAATTGCCTTGGCTGGAGGCAATCAAATACCCCGTGCCGTTCGGGCCGTAAGCAATCGTCAAGCCTTCAACATCAGCGTGCAGGTGGCCGTCGCCGACTTTGCCGACCGCCACGCGCGTCGTGCCGCCTTCGGGTTCGGCGCTATACTTCCAAATGCCGACCGGCTCTTCGCTGACGTAAAAATGACCGAGTTCGTCATCGGCCACGCACCCTTCGACCACGCCGCCAACTTTGAACCGGCGCACCGAACGGGCGTCCACCTTGCCCTGGCCGTTGTCGGTCAACTCAAATTGTTCGACCTCGCCGGATTTACTGGTCGCAAAATAAAAAGTCTTGCCGCTCAGCCGGCTCTGGTACATACACGCGCCATACACCTTGACGCCGTGCGTGACCTTGCCCGCAGCCACATTTTCGAGTTGGCGCGTTTGCGGGTTGACCTTGTAAATGGCAATCGAATTGTCGCGCCGGTCGCCCGCCGTCACCAGGGTGACTTTCTGGCCGCCCAATTTGAACCCGTTGCGTAAATCAACGTTATCCATCAACCCATCGGCGACATATTGCAATTGTTTGCCGTTCAGGTCGTACACCGCCAGGCCGCCCATTTTGTCGGTGCCAATGATGGTGCTCAGTGAGGGGTCGGCGGGATGAACCCAGATGGCGGGATCGTCGGCGGCATCACCCCCGTGAGGTACAGGCTCGGTCTCGACGGCGGCGTGGATGGTTTCAAGCTCGTTGCCCATTGCCAACGGCGCAGCCACACGCGCCTTGTCGGTGTCTACTTTCTTGCTGTCGGATTTACTGAGCGAACGACTCTCAGATTTATGCTTGTCTTCTTTGTCTTTGTTTTCGTCTTTGTCTTTTTTGTCCTGACTCTGTTTCGCCCCCTCTTTGCTGCCGGACGGCTTGGCGTTGGTCGGCAGGTTGTTCAATTGCGCGAGTGTCGTGCCGGAAATGAATGCGACTACGAGTGCCGCCATTTGCACCAACATCCAAACATCTCTTTGCACCGGTCTTCCAAATTTCAACTGCATATACTTCTAAGTCCTCCAACTTCACTTTAACTACTGTCGCTTTTAGGCCGGTTTCCGCGCCGCACCGGCGTTATCGTTATATCAAAACTTTGCGCTGCCTCCGAGTACAAAATCTCCGGGCCGGCAAGTTCGGCCTTCGATGAGGGGCGCCCGCATCCGTGTTGCCAAGCCCGCACGCCCGGCAAAGATATTTCCTTAGCCCAGCCGCTCCATCACAAAATCGGCGATGCGTTCCCCGCCCTGCGGCACGCCTTTGTAACCGGGGAAGCAGTTGACCTCGATCACCGAATAGCCCTTCGGCGTCTTGACCAAATCCACGCCATAAAGCTCCAACCCGAACAGCTTGCCGCAACGGCGCACCAGTTCTTCCAACTCTGGGTCATCCCCAACCGGTGTGCCCAGCTTTTCTTCCTTGGTCTTCGCCGGAAAGATGCGCTTGATCGCGTGCACGTAATCGCCGATGGCGTAGGCCTTGTAATCATACGGCTCGTGCTCTTCGTATTCCTGCGCGTAAATCAGCCGGTCGCCCAGCGCCGTACCGTCTTCGCCCCCGCCATCGTCGTCAGCGACTTCGCCATCCGCCGCCCGTCGCGCCACCAAGGCATCGAATGCGGCCTCGTCCATGCACACCTCAATACCCATCCCGCGCCGCCCGCGATAAGGTTTGACCACGATGGGCATCTTTTGCACGACCGCGCGCAGCGTTTCCATCGAATCGGTCACAAAGGTGCGCGGCGTCGGGATGCCGCCCTGCAACAGCAACGTGCAAGTCAGCACCTTGTCGCGCACTTTCATCGTCGCCGGGTATTCATTGAGCAGCTTGGCCCCGGCATAGTGCGCCGCCGCCGCCAGCGATTCGGCCAGCGGCGAATGCGATTTGAACAAGTAGGCATCAAACTCGAACTTGAAATTTTCCAAGTCAATCAAACCGCTGCGCTCGGTCACGATTTCTACATCCGCGCCACGCGCTTTCAACCCGTTCAGCACGTCGTAAGTCACCGACGTTTGGCTGCGCGGTGGTTCCATCAAAAAGCAGATACGCATACGTTAAAGCTCCGATCAGATATTCACTGTGGAAAATACAGTGGAAAAATTGTTGAAAAGCCTGTGAAGATCAATTGGATTTCGCGTGGAAATCCTGTGAATGCGTGTGGAAAACTCAGTGACGATCTTCCCACGAAGGCACACGAAGAAGACACGAAGGATTGTTTTCTGCCTGGCATTCCTTCATTTGCGTCCAGTGGGACAGGTCATTTGACGAGTCTATGCCACTCGAGTTTGCCGCGACTGCCAAAGTTGATCAGCACACCAACCCGCAGGCCAGTAGCATTCAGATAGTTCAGGATTTGGGCTTCTTCCCTGCTTGTTAGCTTCTCCAGCGCCTTAAGTTCGACAATGATCTGGCCGTAACAAACCAAGTCAGCCCGGTAATCAACGCCAAGTCTTTGCCCTTTATAAAAAACCGGCAGGGACTTCTCGGCTTCAAAGGGGATTTGGCGATTCGCCAGTTCAAGTTTTAACGCCGCGTGATAAACCGCTTCCAAGAAGCCGTTTCCCAACGCGCTATGCACCTCCATCGCGGCGCCTACGATGGCATAGACTTCATCGCGCAAAAGCAATTCCTTCACTTCCATCTTCGTGTCTCCTTCGTGTGGCTTCGTGGGAGGACAATTCCTAGTCAGATTTCGCATTCGCGCCCCGCGCCACCACCACCGCATAAATCTCCGCCACCACCGCCATCCCCACGCGCACGCCCAACATCACCGCCACGCCCCAATGCTGCCACAAAAAACCGCCCAGCATCGGCCCGACGGTTTCGCCAATCCCTTCGCCCAAGCCGAAATAGCTCATCACGCGCGCGCGCCGTTTGCGATCCAGGCTGGCCGCTTGCGCCATCAATGCGCCCCAGGCCGGACGAAACGCCGATTTGCCAAGCGCGTCAATGCAACTGCCCGCCGCCAGTCCCGCAAACGTCGGCACAAAGATAAACAGTAGCGACGAACAAATGTTGGAAACTCCGCGCACCAGCAACACCAGTTTGTGATTTACGTTATCGGCCAGCCAGCCAAACAGCGGCCCGCCCACAATCGTCACCAATGGCCCGAAAGTGTAAATCCACCCGGCCTGCGCCGCCGTCAGGTGCGCGTATTCGGTCGCCAGCACCGGGAACAGGTTGTTCATCATCATCGCGGTGCTGGTAATCAAAGAACCCAAAATCAGTACGGGCAAGAATGATCTGCCGGTTTTCGCGGCCACCGGTTCAGCCTCGTCCGCCGCCTTGCCAGTCAACGGCGTGTAATGGGGCGGCTCTTCCAGATAACGAGCCACCACGAAGAGCGGCAAAAACGACATCGCAAAGGCGATCAGGAAGACGTTTGAATAACTATCCAGCGTCCACCACAACAACCAACCGCCCAGTGCCTTGCCCAGCGAACCGGCGGACATCTTCGCCGTCGTGTACCAACCAAAGGCCGACGCCATCTTCTTTTTATCGGCGTGTTCGGCAATCAGCGCACTGACCGACGGGTCGCGCAACGATTCCGAAAACCCGTGCAGCATCTTGATCACATACAAGTGCCACGGAGCGTTGGCAAAGATCAGCAACAATGCCATCACCGACCGCAACGCAATCGCGATGGTGAACGACGGCTTCAACCCGATACGGTCGGCCAGCCAGCCCATCGCCGGTTTGAACGTCTGCTCGACGATCAGATTGACTGAAAACAGGAAGCCCGTCGCCGTCAGGCTCAGGCCCATCTTCCGGTATGCAAAGAGCGGCAGCGCGAAGCTGATAATCCCGAACGCTAGGCGCGATAAAAAACCTTCGGCCAGGATGACGAGCAGCGAGGGCGAAACTTTACCGGACGCTTGATTCATCAAACAAAAAAACCCTCCCACGAAGCCACACGAAGAATCACGAAGAGACTAACGATCTTCGTGTGCTCTTCGTGTGTCTTCGTGGGAGAACCTCTTATTGCGCCAGATTCGCCGCTAAGTTTGGAGGACTCAACGTCGTCTTGCCCTGCGCATAGGCGTCAATGTAATCCGCAATCATCCCCGCCGCGCCCTCTACGCCCTTGTAGCCGGGGAAGTAGTTCACGTCCACCACAAACGGCCCGCGCTCGCTCTCGATGATGTCCAAGCCGTACAAGCCCAAGCCGCAAACCTTGCCGACTTTCAAGGAAATCTCGCGGACTTCATCACTGATGGGTACTGGACGGCCCGGCACTGAGAAGCTGCTTTCAGAAAACGGCTTCTGCACGCCGTGGACTTCTTCACCCGCGACGTAGATTTTCAAATCCTCGCCGTGCCCCGGAATCGCTTCCTGAATGATCATGGGCGTGACGGGTGCGGGCAGCTTGTCAATGTCTTCGGGCGTCCGGCACAGACTGACGCCCGCGCCGCGATGGCCCATGTGCGGTTTGATGATGAGCGGATGCTGGCTGACCAATTCTTTGGCCAGACTCAGATCGCCCGTCGTCCAAGACTTCGGCGCAGGCACGCCGCCTTCCAACAACAATCGCGATGTGATGATCTTGCTCTGAATCAGCGAGCATGACGCATACGGATTCAGAATGTTCGCGCCCTGCACGTGCAAAATGCCCGCCAACGCCAGCGCCAATTCCGTATGCGATTTCAGCACATACATATCGGCTTCGGGCCTGAGCGTGTCGGGACGTTGCAGAATCTCTTCCGCGATGTCTTCGGTAATGGTGTAACCGCGCCCCCGCAAAATCTCGTACATCTCGACCAACACGGGCGAGGGGACGGGCGGGACGCGGCGAACGATCATAAAGTGGAGTTTCATCAGTTCACCTCAAAAGTTATAAAGTTGCTTAGGGACACCCAACGCCAGCGCAAGCAGCAAGCTGATCAATAGCCAAGCAATAGATGAAATCATAGGTGAGGGTAGATGCTCCCCTAGCATCCCAATGCGATAGCGAATAATCCAATATGCAGATTGCAACGTGACAAAAATTGGCAGCCCGTAAGCCCAACCACGTGGAATAAACAAGCTCAGTAGTTCTGGTACTCCCCATAAAACTATCAGGAGCAAGCAGGCAACAACCAGCAAAAACCCGATATATTGGGTGAGGCTTTTATTCTTTGGTTTAAAGTTCGGCGACAGCCAGTAAAGCGGAAGAAGTACCACAGGAAGAACCAAACATTTGCTGACAATTGTCGGTAGATGCCAGATTCGAGCTGGAATATCTCCTAAATACACAGACAAGAAAATGGCGACAAATTCCGCCCAACCAAGCTTTGAGCGAGTTACTGTTTTTGCGTCTTCCATAGCCTTAACCAAACAACTTTGCAGTAAGAGCGGCCGGCGTTAGAATGTCGCCGCTATGTCAACAGCACCTTTAATGAGCAAAGAATATGTCACCAAACTTGAGTTCGAGTTTGAAGGCCAGCCCCGCATCGCCTACCGCATCGCGGGCACGCGCATCTCGCTCGATTCGGTTATTTACGCCTGGCGGCAAGGGGAATCGGCAGACGGCATCGTGGATTGCTACCCATCGCTCACTCAGGAACAAGTCCACGGGGCGCTTGCGTTCTACCTTGCTAACCAAGCCGAATTTGACGAGTACTTGCGGCAAGGTCAAGAAGACTTCGAGCGGATGCGCCAAAAAAGCCAGGAAGATATGCGTCAAAATCGCCCGGAGCTTTACCAAAAGTTGCAAGCAGCCAAAGCGCAACGCCGCCAAGCCGCGTGATGCCCCTTATGCCAATTCGTTTCCAAGCCGATTACGACTTCAACCACAGAATCATCCGCGCGGTGCGCACTTGTGTTCCGGCCATAGATTTTCAAACTGCCCACCGCGCCCAACTCATCGGTTTGCCTGACAGAGAGGTCTTATCCGTTGCTGCGTTTGAAGGGCGCATTCTGGTTTCGCACGATGTGACCACCATGCCCAGCCACTTCGCTGCTTTCATCACTCAACAAAACAGCCCAGGCGTACTGCTTATTCCGCAAAGCCTCTCCATCAGCCGGGCCGTCGAAGACCTTGTGATCATCTGGAGCGCGTCTGAGCCTGAAGAATACGCCAACACCATTACTTGGCTACCGCTTTGAGAATGTAATCCGCCAGCAACTCCGCCGCATCCGGCACGCCCTTAAACCCCGGAAACGTGTTGATGTCCACCACGAACGGCTTCCCTTCTGACGTGATGATGTCCAGGCCGAACAGGTCAATGCCGAACGCCTGCCCGCACGCCAGACAAATCTGCCGCATCTCTTCGGGCACCTCGAAGGCTTCGCCCAGCTTGTCTTCCAGCGTCTTGGGCGGCCAGACGCGGCGCACGCCGAAGACCTTGTCGCCGATCACGTACAGCTTGTAATCGCGCCCGTCCGGCTTGTGCAGCCGTTGCGCAAAGAACAGATCATCCGAGGTGACGTTCGCCAGTTCGTCCGCACTGTGAATCATCTGCACGCCACGCCCTTGCGAAGCGCCCCAAAATGGTTTGACGACCAGCGGCCCACGGGTGAGCAAGCCCGCCAACTGTTCGGCCTTCCCGGCGAAAAAGGTCGCGGGCAACGGCACGCCCGCGCGTTGCAGCACTTGCGTAGACAGAATCTTGTCCTTCATCAGCACAACAGTCGGGTACGGATTGAGAATCCGCGCGCCCAGCCCGTGCAGCAATCCAGCGTAACCAAGCGCTGTCTCGGTGCCTGCTTTGAGCAAATACAGATCGTGCGTGTTTTGGATAGCGGCGACGTCATTGCACTGCGCGTCTGGATAGATCATCTCGACGACATGGCCGCGCGCGGTCAGCAAGTCCGCCGCCTGTTGCATCACGGAGCCGCTGCGGCCCGCTTTTTCCTGGGTAGAGATAACGCCGATTTTCATGGGTTGCTATGTACTCAAGCCCCAACGGGGCGAAATTCAATAGCCAGGGGCAAAACGCAGTGACGCCCCTGGTTGGTGGCGGTAAATTTGACAAGCCCTGAAGGGGCGAAATTCCGCTTATGTATTGCGCCCTTTCAGGGCTTTTCAATTGCTTGACCTGCTGACCTAGTACTCCATCAAGCTGTAAGTGATGGATGCTGAGAGCGCATCCGGGATGTAGGGCGGGATTAAATCCCGCCCTACATCCCTCATTTTCAGCTTGATGGAGTACTAGGGCGTTGCCCTAGGCTTTTCTATTTTGCCCCGTTGGGGCGGCAGAACATTTGCGCCGAACCACAATTACGGCAACCGCCACGGTGGGTTGAGCCGATTCTCGCCTGCGTAATACAGACAAATCTGGTTGCCATCGGGATCGCGCAAATAACATTCACGCCAAAGCCAGGGTTGATCCACTGGCTCGCTTTCAAATTCAATGCCTTGTTCTTTCAACTCTGCCACCCGCGCATCCAAATCAGCACACTCGAAATAGACCACGACACCGGGTTGCACTGGCGCGTGCTCTGCCAAATGAATCGAGAAGGTCGCGCCGCCTTCCGGGCATTCAAACCGTGCGTATTTCGGCAGGTCTTCGACAATCTGCCGCAAACCGAGCTTGCAGTAAAACTGGATTGCGGCGGCTACGTTGGTGGATGGCACGGTGACTTGGTTTAAGTTCATCTTGACGCTACTCATTGCTCCCGGCCTGCTTCAGCGGTGGGATGCCCAAGTCTTTGCAAATCTTCAAGACCAACACATCTTTGATTTCAGTATGGCGTGGCACGGACGAACGGCGGTTGAGCGCTGGATTTTGCCACCAGGAATGGCGCGCACCTTCACGCACCAACTCACAGCCTTATTCGCGCAGATAGCGAAGTAAGGCGTGTCGCTTCATACGGCCAACTGCTCTTGTTGGTAGCCAGCGCCAGCGGCCAAAAAGGCTTCCTGGCGATTGAACTCTAACGCCTCCTGCAACGTGACTTTGAGGCTTTCCAGCAATTCCTCGCGTGTGGCTTCCTGGCAATTGACGCCTGAAACTTCGGCAATCCAGCCGATCCACCAATCGCCGTCCTGTTGCACAATCGCGGTGTATTCGTTTTTCATCACTTCCTCCTCAATCATTGCGTGGTCACCCGCCGCTCTACAAAATCCGCCAGCAACTCGCTGCCATTCGGCACGCCCGTGTAATTCGGATAATCGTTGATCTCGATCACCAGCGGCCCCTCGTCCGTAATGATCGTGTCCACGCCAAACAGTTCCAAGCCGAACAGCTTGCCACAACGGCGTCCCAGGTCTTCCAGTTCGGGCGTAATCTTGACCAGCCCGGCGCGCGAGGGTTCGCCTTCCACACGTGGATTGAAGGGTGATTCTTTGCGCACGCCCCAAACCTGCTCGCCCGCGCCGTACAGTTTCAAATCGTAACCATCCGTCTTGAAATAGCGTTGCGCCAGCGCGACGGGTTCGACCCAATCGGTCGCGGCCATTTCTTCCGGCGTTTGCACGACCAGCAAGCCGCGCGAGTTGTCGCCGAAGATCGGTTTCAGAATGATCGGGTAATCAGCGGCGGGGATGTTGGCGGCCAGTTGCGCGATGCTGCCGAAATAGGTTTGCGGAACGGGAATGCCCGCGTTGGCGAACGAGACGGACATCTGCGCTTTGTTGTGTACCGCAGCAATGGAGGCGCGCGTGTTGATGGTCGGGATGCCGCGCTCTTCGGCCCAGCCCAACAGGCAAAGCAGCGCCCAACTGCGCCCGCGTCCGACGATCAAATCCAGCCCGTCAAGCCAGGCTTGATCGCCCATCAGGTAATAACTTTGTTGTGGGTCAATTAAGGTGATGTGGTGGCCGCGCGCTGCGAGCACATCTTTCAGACCGGTAGGCTGGCTCTGGGCCAGATAGCGCGCTTCGGCCATCAGGCCAATGCGAAGAGGGGAAGGCATAACGCTTCTATTTTCCTTTTTCAAGCTGGGCAGGATCGCGCCTCAAACCTGCAAGTTTTGGGGAGTCTGGTGAAACAGCGCGGGCGATTATAGTCTGCGGCCAATGCCGGTCAAGCAAATTATCTGGTGCCTTGCAGCTACCACTTTCACATGCGGAATCGCAGGTGAAAGTGGATCAGCGAACTGAGGAGATCTGGCCGTTTGGGGCAGCGTAGACGGCACCGGCTCGAACCGAAGAAGGGTTAGCCGCAGATGAACGCAGTGAAATACAGCCAGGCACTTGGTTTTATCCACATTTTTCAGCGTTCATTTGCGGCTAACGCTCTGCTTGAAACTGCTTCACACCGCGTGTGCCGGGGCGATAGTCACTTGCCAAATTCGCCTTGATCTCGGCCAGATTCGGCCACTGCGACGAAAGTGTTGCGAGAAATACTGTACTCGCATCCGTTTTGCCTAAGATGTGCGGCACGCCGAAATTGTCTCAATATGATGATAACCGAAAACAGCAGTTTGGTGATCTGTGCCTTTGCCACAAGAAACAGCACCAACACTAGCCAGCCGCTTGACGCTAACCATCTATCTCGCATGGCCTGCATTTTTTACAGCAACTATTGCCCCGGTCTGTAACTGCCAAGTATACTGCGCCCCCGTCATTGCATAGCCGTACCATTGCAAATTCAGGCGCTAAGATAATGCTAGTTTTGCTTGCTAGCAGTTTGAGTCTTCTCAAAAGAAAGGGGCAGCCGCCAATGGCAACAAACGAATCTGACAAGTACCAATCTATTCTCAAAGCCGGTCTGAAAAATTTAAAAGCCAGTTCTTGTACCTTCTATGTGCGTGACCCCTGGTGGCCAAACCAATTGCGCTTGGCGTTTATGCATGGCGTTAAGATCATTGAGCCCATGCATGGTTTTTTGCTGCCCGCCACTAGCTCATTGCGAATTACAGGAGCCAAAAACGAGCGCTTTTCTATCTTCGAATATGCGCAAAATGAGCAAAGACTATTCGACCAGGTTTCACCGAATCTCGCACGGTTAGTTGGGCAGAATAAACTATTTGGCAATTTCGCCCAACGTGAAGAGGTTCGCGCGTGCGCCCGTTTGCGTCACATTGATGGGGCGGGTGATTTGCAAGCCGTACTCTGGGTCAACTATTGCGATGCGGATACCATACCCAAAAACAAAAAACGCAAGTTCAACGAGTTGTTGAACGAAATGGTCGGCTACCTGCCCGACATTCAAGATAGTTTGTGCAGCAAGAATCCGATTCCACCCCAGCTTGCGCACATCTTGCAATTGGCCGAGGGCCTGAATCTCAACGACCCGGCTTTTGCGCATGAGTTCGCGTCTAGCCTACTCAAAGCGATGTTCGAGATTTTGAAAATTAACGACAGCAACGGCTACGGCAGTATTTATCTTTTCGACTCCAAATTGCAGACTTTGAAAATGGAATATTGCGAAGGCGGGATTCAGCCTCAATCCGCCAGAGAAGCTGATGTTGCCAGAGGCGAAGGCATCATTTCATGGGTAGCCTTAAAACGCCGCGCGTTATTGATCGCAGAATTGGCGAGGTCTGAATACCGAAAGCTGTACCGCCAAGCCGCACCTGAAATCGTGAGCGAATTGGCTGTGCCAATGGTGGCTAACGACCAACTGCTGGGCGTGATTAATTTGGAATGTAAAGAGCCTTTCCGCGACTTGGATCAGGAAGCCGTGCGTTCGATCTGGTACGGCGCGAACCAAGCCGCAATGGTTTACTACTTAACTCAGCAAGTAGAACGCACTAGAAAACTCCTGAAAATCGCGCACAATGCCCTCGATCCAACCGCCTCAAATAACCCGTTAAATGAATTGGCGGTTTTGGCCAGTGGTTGGTTTGACGCTGCCGACTGTGAGATCTGGCCCTACTTGCTCGAATATGACCGGTTTGCTGAACCGGGTTCCAGCTATGACCGGAATTTGGGTGATTCGACACGGCCTGATGGCTGGTGTCAATTTGTGCGCCAAACCAAAATCTGGGTGTGGATTCATGACGTGTCCGCTTCCACCGAGTTCAACTGCCGGTATTGGGATTCGCAGGAACACCGTTGGCGCACGCTCCTGCCACACCAAAATCATCCGAAAACCCTCAGCACCAATGCGGTCAATCTGGATGTGACGGGGGCGTTGGGTATTCCGATCACCGTAAACAACAAATGCATTGGCGTTGCCTGGCTAAAATACAAACAAAACCACGAGGCAGAGCCGAGTTTGGAACGGATGAGCCTGCTGGAAGGCTTTGCCGCTCAATGCGGGTTGGTTTTGGATGTAGTGCAGCATAATCAGGAACTGGCAGAGATTAGTGTTAAACTCCACCACTACCGGAAAATTACTTCTCCGACGAAAGCGATCGACGAGTATCCGCGCTTGAAGGGCTATGTTCTTACTAAACCGCACGGCGACAGCGAAATTGGTGGGGATTTCACCGCCCACCAAGCAATTGATGCTACACGCACGGCTTTTTTAGTCGGTGATGCCAGAGGTCACGGCTTGATGGCTGCCTTTAGCATGTTGCCCATGAGCACCGTCTTTCGAACCTATTCGCGTGAATCCGTTTCCGCCAAACACTTGCTATGGAAATTACTCCCCGTATGCAACGAGTGGAAACTAGAAGGCACGGCTATCTGTTTCATCCTGGACATGACTGAAAAACTAAAGCCCCGGATATTTGCCTCATCCGCTGCGCATCCATCCTTGATTATCTATCGGAATGAAAAACTGATTTTTTTACCGGATCCAAAAGGCGTCGCCAACATCGGGGGCCTGGGGCACGGCTTGAATTTACCGATTGGAGAGGAGGTTATGGAACTCGAACCCGATGATTTAATTATCGCCTATACGGACGGTATTACTGACGCTGGGGAAAATACCGCGAAGAAGAGTTTCGGCGTAGCTGGCATTAACAGTGTGGTGTATTCTCATTCCGAGAAAGAACCCGAAGAGATTGCCCGGGAGATCGAAAAAAGTGCCCACGCGCATGCCAACTATCAATTCGAAGACGATGTAACCATCATGGTGTTGAAGGTTATGAAGTAGCCGGTTCAGTTCCGGCTCGTCAAAATCGCATTGAACAACAACGGCAACGTCGCCAGACTCTGCCCGCGATATTGCGGGCGAAAACCAAACAAAATTACGCGCCCCTTACCCAGCCTCACCTCGACCAGCGCCGCTTTGCCACGCAAGCGCTGGTCGCCCAGAATCCAACCGCTCAGCAGCGACGAGCCGGTTTCGGGATACTTGGCAATCGCCTTCGCTGCCTGTGCGTCCACGATTTCAAACGCCGGGCTTTGCTCGAACCAGGCGATGGATTCGCGTTCAAGTCCAAACGTCAGCGGATTGTCTGCCACCATTTCCGTGCGCAGGATTGAGCCGGGGCAGTAAAAATCCTTGTTCGCCACGCCGCGCAACACATCGCGCACCGGCAGCCGCAGATAATCAATCGCAAAGTTCGACGCGCTGTTAAGCGCGATCAGCGTGCCGCCCGCTTCGACGAATTCGCGTAACGCTTGCACGCCCGCGTCGCCCAAGCCGCCCGCGTACTCCGCCGGATAGCTGCCCGCATTCTCGCCGCCACGCCCTTCGGGATTTTGCTGGCCCGGCCCTGACAAGCCGTTGAACAAAGCGCGCGGCGCTTGGTCAGGCAGCAGAATCGCGTCGAATTTCTCATTCAGTCTGCCCGCCCGCGCTTCGCCATCCAACAAGGATTGATATGGGAACTTGTATTGATCAAAGACCCAGCGCGTCCAGCCCTCGTCCATCGCGGCGGCGTAGCTTTTATACATGCCCAGCCGCACCGGCGAATTGCTGCGTTTGAGCGATTGGATCACCGTGCCGAACGGCTCCGGCTTGGTTTCGACCGTGAAGGGAGCTTTGGCAAAAACGGCTTGGACGTTCATCAGCAAGGTCAACGAATGCGCCGTCACGTCGTAAGGGCGTTTGGGCGGCCCGCCCGGGTATTCGCGCAAATCAGGATAGCGCTGGGCTTCGAGCAGCGTTTTCGCAAACGCGCCGTAAGGCTGTTGCAACAGCACCAAATGCGTGCCCGCCAGATAGCGTTTGCCGTCGGCGCTGAAATCCTGGCTCGCGCGCTGCACTTCGACGCCACCGCGTTTCAGGATGGCCAGCACGCGATCCAGCCCTTCGGTTTTGAAGTAGTAGCTGACCTCGGCGCTGGTCGAAGGTTCGTTGCTGATCTGGCTCACGAGCGCCGACTCCTGTTCGTGCTGCTCTTTGTCGGTGCCGCTGGAATTGGCCGTCTGCTTGATGCCCGCTTTCAACCGCGCGACCGCGTCTTTCAACGACGGCGGCAATTCAGGTTCGGGCAGGATGATCGCGTAGGGCTGTCCCTTGGCTTCAACCGCGCGTTTGCTGACTTCGTAAAAGTTGCGCAGGTGCTGCTCGCGGTACTTGGCCGCGTGCGTCAACAACGCCATTGCGCCCGCCATCTGGTAATCCACAATGTCGCGCAACGTCCAGCGTCCACCCGGCCAGGGCTGCGGGAAATTCCAAGTGGCGACCTTGCCGTCGTAGCCAATCCCCGCCGCCAACCGCTGAAACGGCATCTCAATCGGCGTCGCCAGCCGCGCGCTGGCCGTCTCGCTCAACACGCGCAAGCCCGCGTGGTAATGCGTGTAAGCGCGCGCCGGTGACCACGCGTCGTAAACGCCGTTGATGACCACGCCGCTTTTGCCCTGCGCGGTCACGTCCCAAGCCATCGCTGTGCCCAGCGCGTTCACGCCCGCGATGATCGCGGGATCAATGTTCGGCTCCCACGGTTCGGTGTAAGGCGGGACAAAGAAGCGCGCGGCCGTCGCGCCCATCTGATGCACGTCGTGCAGAATTTGCGGACGCCAGATATTCAGAATTTTATCCACCGTCAATTGCGTCTCGACCTGCGTGAAGGCGTACCAGTCGCGGTTGTTGTCGTGGCCGGTGTAATAGTGATACAGCTCCGGCGGCGCGCTGCCTTCGCTGGACGTGCCGAGCGTTTTGAAATACCACTCGGCCACGATGTCTGTGCCGTCAGGGTTGAGCGACGGCACCAACAAAATGACTGTGTTATCGAGAATGCTTTTGATCTGTTCGCTGTTCTCACTGGTCAACCGGTAAGCAAGTTCGGTGGCGGTGAAGGTGCCGCCGACTTCGGTCGAATGGATGCTGCACGTAATCACGACGACGGTCTTGCCGGACTGAATCAAAGCGTTCGCCAACTCATCGGTATTGCCCTGCTTCGCCAATACGCGCGGATCGCCGAGCTTGCGTTGCTGCTCTTTGATCTCGGCCAACCGCTGCATATTTTCCGCCGAGGTGATCGTCGCCACGACAAACGGACGGTCCAGCGTCGTCTTGCCCACTTCATCCAGCTTGATGCGATCACTGGCCGTCGTCAGTTTGCGGAAGTAAGTGACAAAGGTTTCCCACTTCGCCAGCTTGCGCTCAGCACCGACTTTGAAACCCAACACCATTTCAGGCGCAGGGACAGCGGTATTGTTGGACGGAGGCAGAACACGACCAGCCTGAGAAAACGCGCTGGTTCCTGTCAGTGCCAGCGTAAGCGTGAACAGGGCTAGCAAGTACAGCTTCTTTTTCATAAGCATTCTCCTTAAATCAGACTCGCCGCGTGCCACAACCGTTCAACCGTGCGCGCCCTTCCAATCGCAGCCACAACTTCAAACAAGCTCGGCCCGACGGCCTGGCCCGTCAGCGCCGTGCGCGTCGCATTGATCAGCAAGCCCGGTTTGACGCCTTTGGCTTCGGCAAAGCTGCGCAAGGCCGCTTCAGTGCCGTCGTGGGTGAATTCAGTTGTAGCCGCAAAGGCGTCGGCTAACTCCGGCAACAACGTTTTCAGCGCCTGATCTTTTTGCAGATTCTTTTTGACCGCCGCCTCATCGAATTCAAAATCTACCCCGTCCACAAAGTACGGGCGTCCGTGTGCGGCAAAGTCTTTCAGGGTGCGCGTGCGTTCACGCAACAAGCCCAGCGTGTGGTCGTACCAGCCGCGCCGTTCGCCTTCGTATTCATCGCGCCACAACTCCGCGCTTTGTAGTTCGGCTTTGACATACGGCAACAGCTTTTCCAGCGGCCAAGTCTTGATGTACTCGAAATTCATCCAGAGCGCCTTTTGATCCGTCCAGTTGCGCACGTCGCCTTCGGTGAAGTTGAACACGGCATTGGCCTTGTGAATGCCTTCGAGCGTGAACAGTTCAATCAACTTCTCGCGGCTGAAAATTTCCTGATCCTGTGTCCCTTCGATCCCGGCGGGCGACCAGCCGAGCAACGCCAGGAAGTTGACGAAGGCATCCGGCAAAAAGCCACGATTCCGATAGGTCGTCACGCTGACGATTTCGCCGTGCTTGCGTTTAGAGAGCTTGCCTTTGTTCGGCGCGAGTATCAGCGGCAAATGGGCGAACTTCGGCACCTTGGCGCCAAGCGCCTGATAGATCAACACCTGTTTGTGCGTGTTCGACAAATGATCTTGCCCGCGCACGACGTGCGTAATGCCCATCTCGATGTCATCCACCGTCACGCTCAAGTTATAAAGCGGATGCCCGTCCGAACGCAGCAGCACCAAGTCTTCGGTGTCTTTGTAGGCACGCTCTTGTAAGCCAAAGACGGCGTCCTCGAATTGCGTCTGGCCTTCTTCGGGCACTTTGAAGCGAATCACGAACAGTTCGCCTGCCTTAGCGCGCGCGTCGGAGTCCTCCTTCGACAAAGTGCGGAACGGATTGACGACTTTCTCTTTGGCGATCTCTTGTTTGATGTCAGCGTCGGCGCGTTCCCGCTTCGGCGTGAAATCGCGATAGGCCCAGCCACTATCAAGCAACTGAAAGGCCGCCGCGCGATGTTTTTCGGCGTAATCGGATTGATAGAACGGGCCTTCGTCATAATCCAAACCCAACCATTCCAGCCCTTCCAGAATGCCGCGCACCATTTCATCGCTCGAACGTTGCAGGTCGGTGTCTTCGATGCGCAAGATGAATTTGCCGCCCATCTTGCGGGCGAAAAGCCAATTGAACAGGGCCGTGCGCGCGCCGCCGACGTGCAAATAGCCGGTGGGCGAAGGCGCAAATCGAACTCGGATGTCGGACATGATTGCTGTGTGCTCTCTTTTGAATGGTCTTGTTAAATCAGAGAGCCACTATACTGAAAGGTTTGGCAATGTCACAAACTACTTCCCAAAGGTACGCGCTGATTCCTGATTTCCGCTTCCTGGTTCCTGAACAATAAAAATCACCGCATTTTCCGTATCAGGAATCAGGAAGCGGGAATCAGGAATCAGCAAATAGCCCTTAGGCTCGCTTCAGCTTCAACGCTTATGGCACGGTGGACGGAAACACATAAGCCTGCATCATCACAAAAATGCCGACGAGCACAGCAAGCGCGATGCTATGAAAGAACACATAGCGCAGGATCGTGCCTTCGCTGCCGTGCTGTTTTGTCGCCATGCTCGCCACCACGATGGATTGGGCGTCAATCATCTTGCCCATCACGCCGCCCGTGCTATTTGCCGCCGCTGCCAGCACTGGCGGCAAGCCGAGTTGTTGCGCCGTCACTTGCTGCAAGTTGCCGAACAGCACATTCGATGAGGTATCGCTGCCCGTCAACGCGACACCTAACCAACCGAGCAGTGGCGAGAAGAACGGAAACAACCAGCCCGTGCTTGCAAACGCCAGGCCCATTGTCGAATCCAAGCCGCCAAAGCGCGTCGTGAAACCCAGCGCCATCATCGCCGCAATCGTCAGCAACGAAAGCTGTGCGCGTTTGAACGTGCCAATGAAAATTTGCACCAGCTTGCCGGGCGAGAGCCTGAGCAAAAGGCCCGAAATAATGCCTGTGATGAGCAAGGCCGTACCGGAGGCCGACAGCCAATTGAACACAAAGCGCGCCTCTTCGGCTTTGGGCACGCTCACGACAGGCGGTGCGCGCAGGATGGCTTTGTCCAGAAAAGGTACTGCAAACTCGATTTGCGTAAAGCCGTTCAAGAACGTTTTGGTTTGCGGCATGCCCCAGATGAAAACGAGCACGGACAGGATGATCCACGGCATCCACGCGCGCAGGGCGATGCTGTTGGAAGGCTTTTCGGTGGCAATGACCGGAATGGCCGCTTCGTGGTCAAAGCGCCAAATCTCGCGCGGCTGCCAGAATTTCAGCAACACGATGAGCGAGAAAATCGAAGCGAGCGCGCCGGCGATGTCTACGATCCAGGGGCCATGATAATTGCTGATGAGAAATTGGGCGAGGGCGAAACTCGCGCCCGCCGTCAAACACGCCGGCCAAACTTCGAGCATGCCTTTGCGTCCGGCCATCGCCCAAATCAGCCAGAACGGAATGATCAGCGAAAACAGCGGCAATTGCCGCCCCGCCATCGCGCTGAGTTGTTCGAGCGGCAGCCCCGTCACCTTCGCCAGCGTGATAATCGGCGTGCCCAGCGCGCCAAACGCGACGGGCGCGGTGTTGCCGATGAGTGAGAGACAGGCGGCTTGCAGCGGTTTGAAACCCAAGCCAATCAGCATCGCGGCGGAAACGGCGACCGGCGTGCCAAAGCCAGCGGCGCCTTCGATAAACGCGCCAAAGCTGAAGGCGATCAACAAGGTTTGGATGCGCCGATCATCGGCGAGTCCGGCAATGGTTTGTTTGACGATTTCGAACTGCCCGGTTTCGACCGTGATGTCATAGACAAAAATAGCGGCGAGCACGATCCAGCCAATCGGGAATAGCCCAAAGGCCGCGCCATTGGCGGCAGCGGCCAGCGCCAGTTTGGTGGGCATGCCGTACATCCCAATCGCGACGAGCATGGCCAAGGCCAAACCGATCAGCGCGGCGAGGTGCGCACGCACATGAAAAAACGCGAGCAAGCCTAACAAAATCACGACGGGGATGGCGGCGATGAGCGCCGAGAGCAAGAGATTACCGGCGGGGTTATAGATTTGAGTCCAGGTCATCAGGTGTGTTTCTCAGGGTTGTGCGGCAATAGCCAGCAGCTTTATTGGAGATTACGGAACAGCCGGAAATAACGGAACAAACTGAAAAGAAACAATGCCCACGTGCCTTTCCGTCTGTTCCGTTATTTCCGGCTGTTCCGTAATCTCTCTTCCACGTTCAGCGTTAGAACACCAGCTTCAAGCCAAACTGTATCTGCCGCCCCGTTGCCGAAGACGCCGTGAGCTTGCCGAAATTTGGATTGCCAATCGTAAGCGCCGGACTGGCCGCACTCGGCAAAAAGAAACTGGGTGTGTTGGTCAGATTGAATACTTCTGTACGGAATTGCAGCCGCATCTTCTCACGCAACGAGAAAACACGGAAGACCGAGAAGTCTACGTTGTTCGTGCTTGGCCCACGCCCGGCGCGCCGCGCCAGCGTGCCGAATTTCGTCAACGCCACGCCTTTGGCATTCGTCACGGTGCCCGGTTCGGCAAACGCCGCCGGATTGAAGTAGCCATCCGGGCCGCCTTTGGGCAGATACAACGATTGCCCCAACACTAGGTCAGGCACGCTGAATGTCGCGAACAACTGATTGGTCGCGGCGACGCGCGAGCTGCGAATATCGGTCGGGAAACCGCTTTGGCTGACAAAGATGCCATTGAGTTGCCAGCCGCCGAGCAAGGCACGCGCAACGGCGTTTTCGCTCGCAAACGGCTTGCCTTTGCCGAAGGGCAATTCATAGCCGCTGCTCACAACAAACACGTATGGCAAATCCATCGCCGAGACGGATTTCTCTTTGCGCAAATTCCAACTGTCGAGCGGATTGGTCGTGCCGCCGTTTTGCGCCATCGCGCTGTTACCGCCCGAACCGCTTTCGAGGTTCTTCGACCAGGTGTAATTCACCAGGAAGTTCAACCCGTAACTCAACCGCTTCTCGGCGCGCAGATTCAGCGCGTGGTAATGGTTGTTGCCCATCGCCGAATCCATCACGACCTGATTGCCGACGTTGGGGAACAGGCGGTCGGCTTGCGAGGTGAAGCCCGCCAGCGCGCGTTCCCACGGGATTTGATTCAAATTCACGCGCGTCGTCAGTCGCGTGCCGCGCGTCGCCGCGTAAGCCGCTTCCAACAACGTGTCTTTCGTCAGTTGATATTGCAGGCCCAAATTCCACTGATAGAGTTGCGCCGGGCGGCTGTTGGTGAAATCCGCCGTGCGAATCAGCAGGCCCAGGCTGTTGGTCGGCGTGAAGGTACTCAAGTCCGCCGTCGCCGGGCCGACTTGAATCGGCGTGCTGATCGTCATCGGCGGCGTCACCGTCGCGTTCGCGCTCACCGTGGGCGTAATCACTGCGGGCGCATTCGGCGGATTGGAGCCGAAGACCGTCGTTTGCTGATTGGGCGAACGCTGGCCGTAAAACACGCCCGCGCCGCCGCGCACCGTCAGGCGGCTCGACCAGTTGTACGCAAAGCCAAAGCGCGGCGCGAAGTTCTTGTTGAAAGGCTCCACGATGGCGCGCGAATAGCCATTCTGGCCCGGCACCACAAACTTGCCCGTGCGCGTATCGAACAGCGAACCGCGATCACGGGCGTCCGTCGGTTGCGCGAACCGTTCGTAACGCACACCCAGATTCAGTGTCAGCTTGCTGTTCACTTTCCAATCGTCCTGAAAGTACGCGCCGAAATAGCTGTCGCGCATGCGCGCCCAATCCAGCAATTGCGTGCCGGTGACCTGCGACGGGTACCCCAGCAAAAAATCAGCCAACGGATTGCCTGAACCGGCATCGCCTGACGAGGAACTGAAGATCGAACCGAACACGGTTTGCCCGCCGCCGAAATTCACATCGAACTGGCGGCGGCGCACGTCCATACCCATTTTGAAAGTGTGGCTGACCTTGCGCCACGTCAGGTCGTCGGACGCCTGATAGTTATTCTCGATATTCAAATTCGGCCCGCCCGAACCCAGCGCCGTGAACGAATTCGAGCCGCTGGTCAACCCCGACGGCGAAAAGACGATGTTCGGAAACATGCGAATCGGGAACGGATAGACCGCAATGTTGTTGGTCTCGGCGAATTTCAGCCCGTCGTCAATGCCCGCGACCTTAAAGCTGCCATTGTGGCGCGAATACCCGATACGCGCTTCGTTGACGATGTTTGGCGAGAAGACGTGCGTGTCGTTGATCGTCGTGTGCACCGAGTTATTCAAATTATCGGTGCCGCCGCCGATGAAGCCGGTGAAGTTGCCTGGATTCACGCTGGTTTGCAGCGCGCGCGAGTACCGGCCAAAGATCGTGTTCTTGTCGTTGATTTGATGGTCTACGCGAATGTCGTATTGGTTGCTGTCGAAGGGTTGCGAACCCAGGAACAGATAGTTCGCCGCTTGCGCGCCCGCCGCGCCGAAATTCGGTTCGGGCAAAAGCTTGAGCGTCGCGACCGCGCCCGGGTTGAGCAGGTTCGTAGGAATAATGTTGTTGGGGAACGGATCGGCGACGACACGACCGTTGACCAAACGGCGTGTGCGCGGATCATAAATCTTGCGATTGAAGGCCGAGAAATCGCCGTTGCGGAATGCTGTGGGCGGCACGTCCTTCAAGCTCGAAGACGCGCTCGTGCGGCGGCGCAACCCTTCATAATCCACAAAGAAAAACGTCTTGCCATGCCCGTCGTAAGCCTTCGGGACCCACACCGGGCCGCCGAAAGTAGCCCCGAATTGATTCTGTTTAAACGGCGAACGTTTGGCTTTCTGCCCCACTGGTTGCGGCGCGGCGTTGGTGAAAAAGTTATTCGCGTCGAATTTCTCGTTGCGCAGAAACTCCCACGCCGTGCCGTGATATTGATTCGTGCCCGACTTGGTCGTCGCGCTGATGATCGTGCCAGCCGAACGGCCAAACTCCGCACTGTAATTGTTGGTTTTGACTTTGAATTCAGCGACTGCATCAACCGAGGGTATGTAGTTGATGCCGCTCACGCCGATGCCGCCGCCGGTGGACATCGTGTTGTTATCCACGCCATCGAGCAACACGTCGTTGTTCTGCCAACGTCCGCCGCCGCCGATGAACGGCAGATTCGAGGCGACGCCTTTGACCGGCGCGGTGAAACCGGTGAGCAAGCCCAACGCGAACGGATTGCGTCCATTCAACGGCAGGTCAATGATTTTCTTGTTATCAATCACCTGCCCCAGCGATGACGTAGAGCTATCCAGCAACGGCGCGGCAGCGGTGACCTCAATGGATTGCTCGACTGCGCCCGGTTGCAAAGCGGCGGACAGATTGAGGGTTTGGTCTACGGCGAGAATGATGCCGGTGAAGGTGCGGCCTTGAAAGCCGGTCGCCGTCACCGTGATCGAATATTCACCCGGTCGCAAATTGGGCGCGAGGAATTGGCCGCGCTCATCGCTGACGGTTTCGCGCGACACGGACGTAGCCGTTTGCGTGACTTTTACTTTTGCGCCTGCAATCACGGCATCATTGGCGTCGCGGACAGTGCCGGTGATCGTGCCGGAAGAAACTTGCGCGAAGGCTGCGAAGCTGCAAGCCACCAGGAAAACAAGACTACGAAGTAGCGGTTTCATAACGAAGAACTCCTGATTTCATTTCGAGGTTAGTTGCGCGTATGCGTCCGACACCTGACGCGGCAGCCGGTCAGGGCTGATCCAGTTTTTCACTGACGCAGGCAGTTGGACGGTGGTTTGCAAGTTTCCCAGCATAAATTTGGGGTCTTTGTTGGGGTCGGTGAAAACCAACTCCTCCAGTTTTTTGCCCCGCTTGATTTCGTTTTGGACGGCTTTTTGTAATTCCGTGAAGAACAGCATTTGTCCGGTGAACAACTCTGCGCCGCCGGGGCGTCCGTGACCGGGCAGGACGTGTTTGGCTCCTAATGCTTTGGCTTTCGTCAGCACGCTATTCCAGTTGCGCAGGTTGCTGTTACCGACGAAATTGAAACCGCCATTCGCCAGCGCATCGCCCGTGCAAAGCACTTTTTCTTTCGGCAGAAACACAAAACCATCGCCGCGCGTATGCGCCCAGCCGAAATGATGCATCTCGACGCGCCGCTGGCCGTCATCCAGCACAAAAGGCTTGTCATCGAAGGTTTGCATCGGCGGTTCGGCGGCGGGCGGCGTCATTGCGGCTACGTCTTTGCGCCATTTGGCGGCGTTGTTGTAATTGGTTGGCTCATAGCGTTTCAACTCGTCAGCGATGCCGATGTGCCCGACCGTTGTCGCCCCCGCCTTGCGCCATTCGGCAGCGCCATACAAGTGATCGCCGTGATGATGCGTGATGAACACATATTTGACGGGCTTGGGCGAAACCGTTTTGGCGGCGGCCATAATCAATTGCGCGCCGCTCGGATAATTAGCGTCTACGATGACCAGATAATCTTTCATCTCGATGATGATCGAGTTGGGATTGCCCATCTCATCGGGCCTGCCCGGATTGCGTGAAATCGGTTCGCCTTCGCGGAACCAGACACCGGACGCGATTTTTTCGAGCTTGCCCGCTTGCGCGTGCGCGACCGAGGCCAACGCAACCAAGACGCTGATTGCAACGAAGATTTTCTTTTTCATCAGAACCTCAGCTTCAAACCGAATTCGAGCGAACGTCCCGGCCCCGAAGCATTGACCGAACCGAAGCCATTCGTCGGATTGCCGCTGGCGTCAAAACTGACGTTCGTATTCAGCCCCGTGAAATCGGTGTGATTGAACGTATTGAAGGACTCCGCGCGGAATTGCAGGCTCGTCTTTTCGCGCAACACGAAATTTTTGACTAGGCTGATGTCCCAATTCTGGAAGCCCGGGCCGCGCAAAATGTTTCTGCCGCTCGTGCCGAATTTGCCTGCGGTCATTTGCGCGACGGGCAGGAACGCCGCCGTGTTGTACCAACGCGCCGGCGTGCGATTGCCGCTCGCCAGATTCGGATCGCCGATCACCGACGCACGCGACGAGGCTGCGCCTACGCGGGCGATGTCGGAAGGCACCGTCACCGTGAAGGGGAAACCGGCCTACGCCGTCGTGATGCCTGAAATTTCCCAGCCGCCGAGGGCCGTGCGCAAAAACGGATTGCCGCTCTTCTGGAAGAAAGGCACAGCGTAAACGTAATTGACGGAAAGGATCTGCGGCACATCAATGCCCGCCAGCGCCAAGTTGTAACTGTCGAGCGGCGTGTTGCCGCCGATGTTGCCTGCCGCCGTCGTGCCTTGCCCGATCTTATCCATCGTCTTTGAGAACGTATAAGACACGCCGAATGACAGGCCGTTCGTGAAACGCCGATTGAGCGACGTTTGCAAACTGTTGTAATTCGACGTGTCGCTCAGGTCGCGCAGATTGATGTCGGCGTAACCCAGAAACGGGCGCACCGAGTTCACGTTCGCGGTGTTGTTGAGCAACGTGCCTTCGGGCAATTGATTGAGGTTGCGTGTGAAGGGCAAGTGGCGCGCGACATTGCCGACGTAACTCACGTTCAAGATCATCGCGCCAGGCAATTCTTTCTCAATGCCCAAGTTGTATGAAGTGACGCTCGGCGCTTTGCCGGTTTCTGAAATCGCACTGATCGTCGAGGCAAAGCGCGTCGCCGTGCCGCCCGCCGGATTGTCTATGTTGCCGTTGAAGATGCTCGCCGCATTGATGAACGGCGCGTTCTGCGAATAGGCGGAAAGGTTCGAGCCGAGCCGATCATAAAAGATGCCGAAGCCGCCGCGCACCGCCAGCTTGCCGTTGCCGAAGACGTCGTAAGCAAAGCCCAGGCGCGGCCCCCAGTTGTTCCAGTTCGTCGTGGAACCGCCCGTCGGCAAGCCGCGAAACAGGCGTTGCAACGAACTGTCGCTGACTTGCGGCAGACGGCCTTGCGCAAACTTGGGAAAGCCCTCACCGAGAATGACGATGCCGTTATAAATGTCGCCGGTTCCCACCGTGATCGCGCCATTCGTGCGACTGACTGTCACAGCGTTCGCGGCACTGTAAAAACGCGGCGAGAAGCTGGAGATATTGCCCTGTGCATTGATCGCCCACGGCAGAATGTTGTAGCGCAAGCCCACGTCCACCGTCAGCCGCCGCGACGCGCGCCATTTGTCCTGCGCATAAAATTCGGAGGTCGAATAACGCGAATAGTAATAAGTGTCCGCTTCGGTTTCGGTGTAGCTCTGAAAATTGCCGAGCAACACATCGGCGATGACGTTGCGCGTCGAGTTCGCCGCCGAAGTGTTGAAGGTGACCGAGCCTTCGTCGCGCACGTTGGTGTTTTCGTTCTGGCGCACACGTCCGATGAGCGCGCCAAATTTGAAAGTATGCGCGCCCGCGACTTTGGCGAAATCGTCGCGCACCTGAATGTTGCCGTTGCCGTGTTGCAAGCGGTCGCCCGCGTTGTAGTTGGCAAAACCCGCGATGACGACTGCAGGGCCGACGGCGGAACGATTGGCCGGGTAGAGTTCGGGATAAGTCACGCCGGTCGCAGAACGTTTGAGCGAGGTCAAATCAGGCACGCCGTTGATGCGCGCGTGCGAAACGCTGACGCTGGCGAAGTTCGTCATCGTCGGCGACAGCACCGATTGCACGCTCAGCGTATTCAACGAGCCGGGCCGATCCCGCCGATTCGGCACGATGGGCAACACGTTCGTCGGCCCCGGCGCGCTGCGATACGGAAACAACAAGTCCCACTTGTCGAAGGCGAAGCGGTGCGAAATTTGGTTGTTGGTGTTGAGGTGATAATCAATGCGCCCAAGCTCCTGCCTGAAGTCCGTCGTCGTCATCCCTGCGCCGCCGAAGTTGCCGCCTGGCCCGGCGAAAGTGGGCAGCGGATACGGCTTCAGCAAGCCGGGGCCGTTGCGTGAAAAGCGCGTGGTCGGAATGATATTGTTCAGAAACGCCTGCCCCGTCGTCGGATCAATCGGTTTGACGGCGGAGTTTTGAAAGTTTTGAAAGTTGCCGTTGCGCTCGGCTTCGGTCGGTACGACGGCGACGGAGACTTGCCCTTGCCGCACGTACTTCCATTCCTGACTGTAAAAGAAAAATAGCTTGTCGCGGCCTGTATTGAATTTGTTCGGAATGAACACCGGCCCGCCCAGCGTGAAGCCGAAATCATTGAAGCGCAGCGGCAATTTTTTCGCGGTAAAGAACGACCGCGCATCCAGCACATCGTTACGAATAAATTCAAACGCCGTGCCGTGAAAATCGCGCGTTCCGCTTTTGGTCACGAGGTTGATGACGCTGCCCGCACGTCCGCCGAATTCCGCCGCAAAGCTCGACGTATCGAGTTTGACTTCGGCAATCGCATCCAGGTTCGGATTTACGACCGTGTTGGAATTCGCGCCGTTGTTCATGTTTTCTGCGCCGTCCAACAAAAAGTAATTCGACCCCGAACGCACGCCGTTCACTGCTTGCGTATTCGTCGCCAGTTGCGGATTGAAAACGTTTAGCGTCGTCGCCGCCGCGCCCGGCGCGAGCCGCAACAACTGAATGTATTCGCGGCCATTCAACGCAAGCTGATTGACCTGTTGTTCGGTAACCACCGTGCTGACGCTGCCCGACGTAGTTTCGACCTGCTGCGTCGCGGCGGTGATATCTACTGATTCGCTGACTTCGCCGGGCGTCAATTGAAACGTCAGCGAACGCGTGCCCGCCGCATCGAGCTTGACGCTATTCTGATTGCTGGCCTTGAAGCCACGCCCTTCGACGCGGATGTTGTATGTGCCCGCTTCCAACGCGGGAAAAACGAACGCGCCCGAATCATCAGAGGTCGCCTGTCGCTTTACGCCCGTCGCGGCATTCGTCGCCGTCACCGAAGCGCCCACCACCGCCGCGCCGGAAGCGTCTTCAACGAGGCCGGAGATACGGCCAAAATTCGATTGCGCCGAGCAGACGACCGCCAGCAGCAAGCTTAGCAACACGGAAGAAAACAGTTTCATAGCAACCTCCTCTTTGGTTGGTTATTCAAGCACGACCACTTCGTAATCCTTGAGTTGCGGCAGCGTGAATTCGGCGTAACCGTTTTTCACGTTGACCGCCAGCGTTCCCGGCGTGCGCAAAGTCTTCGCCGTTTTGAATGCGCCGGCGATTTGCAACTGAATGTCGCTCATCGGAATCGGCGCGAAATAACCGGTGGACGAATGCCCGCTCACATTCACCAGATGCAACAGCGTGCGTCCGTTTTGTTTCATCAACGTCATCTCAACCAACGGATGCGCATTCGTTTTGATCTGGCGCGGCACATTCAATTTGTTGAAGACATCGCGGAACAAGCCCGCGTGCGAAGTCAGGCTGTGGCGGTAATACATCCCGCCCAGATTCCACGGAATCCACGCGACAGTTCCCTTGCCCAGCGGCTTGAACACGATGGCCGCCGTGTCGGTGTCTTTCATATCAATGTGGATGAATTCCGGCGGGCCGAACATCGAAGGCGGCACGAGCGACAGCAAGGGTTTCGCACTGTCGCGCACTTCGGTGAAGGCTCCGTTGAGCATCAACAGATCGGTGTCTTTCAGCGAAGGAAACGCCGCGTGATCGCGCACGCGCACGTAGCCGCGAATTTCGGGAATCGTTTTGACGACGGGCGCGACTTCAAATTCCGGCGGGTTCGCGCTGACGATCAATACGCGCCCACCGTTCTCGGCGTATTGCTTCAACGCAGCAGGCGTCCAATCGGCGGCAATCACCAAATCGAATTCGCGCTTGCCGAGCCAGTCGGTGTTGTCGGCGACGGCGAAAGGAATGTGTTCTTCGGTCAGCAAGCGAAACAGACCGCGATAAGGCTCCGCGTGAAAATCGCGGCCTGAACCTGGAGGCGCGCCCATCAGCAATACGCGCGCGGCGCTGGTTTGCTTGACGTAATACTGTTCATTCGCCGCCACCCAGCGAAAGATCGGTTTTGAAGTTTCAAGCACCTGCCGATCCTGTTGCTCAAACGTGCCGTTCATCTCAAACGTCAGCGCGCCGCCGTGCGCAATGTTCTGCCACGAACGCAACGCGATCTCGCCGCGCGGCACGGTCGCAAAGCGCCACCAGAAATCTACGAATTGCATGTTCAGGTCTACGGACATTTTGGTCGGCTGGCTGTTGCGCGCGCGATTGACGTTGTCGCTCGCCGTATAAGGCCACAACGGCAGCGGACGCGCGACGGCTGTATTCGATTCCGACATAATGCCGTCGGTGTATTCCTGAATGTAATTGAAATAGCCCGCGTTGGGACGCGTGGCGTGAATCAGCTTGCCGATGTCGGCGGCGACTTCACGCGACGAGGTGAACATGAATTTGCGATAGTCGTCGCCGGCTTCCTTGGGAATGTCTTTGCCAAATTCTTTGCGGTATTTCGCTTTGCACACGTCGCAATGGCACAAGCCCACATAGTTGCCGCTGTAATCGCGCGCCTGATTGCCGAATGCATTGAAGAACAGACCGTCTACGTCGTATTTCTCTAAGCCTTCGGCGAGGATTTTCATGGCCTGATCGCGGTAATAGCCGCCGTTGATACAAACCGAATACAAGCCGTTATAAATCACGGGCGCGCCATTGGCCTGGCGGAAGAACCATTCGGGATGCGCGTCGAATACGTCTTTGCGCGTTTTGCTCAGGTCGTAACGGCCTACGACGCGGACGTGGCGCGCGTGGCATTCGCGCAAGACATCGCCAAACATATCGCGTCCGGCGGGCATATCAGGGCTGGGATAGTGATAGGCGACGTTCGTCGGGTAATACGAAACGATGCCGCCCATTCCCATCAGCACGACATTGGCGCGCATGTCGGCGAGTTGTTCGGCGAGGTGTTTGGCATCGAGCGTCGCATCCACTTGCCGCAAATTGTTTTGCACCCAGCGAATCGGTTCGCGCATCCACCAACCTTCTTGAGCTTGAGCAAAAGCAGTCAGCAGAGCGAGCAGAGAAAGCGTTTTGATGAATTGTTTTTTCATACGTTTAGGCAAGATCGAGCGCCACGACCTCATGCAACTCGATTGATGGCACGGTCACAGTCACCGCATCACCTGTTTGCCGCCAGTTGGGCGTTGCGCCGCTGACGAGGAAATGCGCCTTGCTGACGCGGCGTCCATCAGGTATGTGAATGCGCACCTGTTGCGCCGACAGCGGAATGATTTCGCGGATCGGCCCTTTCATCATCATCGGATTCGTCAGGTTCACGAGATGCGCGGCGATGGAACTTTTCTGCATCCACAACGACACATCCAACACACCGCGTCCTTTGACGGTCAGCGGCTGCTCTTCCTGATGCACCCACACGACGGCGTTTTGCAAAAGTTTGAGATGGTCTGCCGCCAACACTTCCCAGAAGGTGCGATCAAGATCGAAGGGAAAATATACGACGCGGCCTTTGCCAATTTGCCGCGCAAACACCGCAGGCGTATCAGTACGCGGCACGCGCGCCCACACCTGTTCCATCGGCAAATCGGGATAAGAAGGCACGAGCGTCAGCGGCGCATAGGCTTTCGCATGTGCTTTGACGTGTACCCAATTTGTCCCATTAATAATTCGCGTAGCGTCTTCCAGCCCACGCACGATTGGATGAAACGCGCCGGTCTGTGGGTCTTTGTCTACATTGAGGTAAGAGTTGCGAATGTTCTGTTCGACGCGGCCATCGAACGAAGCGCCGAACAATTCCGCCAAGCCGAAATCCTTGCGCCGCTTGCCCCACTCGTCATAGAGCGAAGTCTCATGCGTAGCGATCAGATTGCCGCCGCTTTCAACAAACGCCTTGAGTTGCGCACATTGCTTGTCAGACAGCGCGGCGATGTTTGGCAGAATCAACGTGCGATAGGGCTTCAACCGTTCGGCCTCCATCAACTGGTCATGCACCATGTCGAACGGCACGCGCGCTTCGACCAGGGCTTGATAAAAACCGAGCGCGTGGTCTTCGACTTTGGCGCGCGCCTGTTCGCCGCCGTAAAACGAAGCGGTTTGCTGGGAATAAACCATTGCCACGCGCGCCAATGACTTTTCGTTGCGCAGGTATTTTTCGTTGCGGTAATGCCAGCCGTATAAATCTTCGACGACTTTCAGCCAACGCTTATCAATCACCTTGCCGTTGAATTTCGTGAACCACGGACGCAGGTTGTGCGCAACGCCGTCAACCACCCACAACCGAATCTCTTCGGCGTTCTGCACCGAGTCTTTCCAGCGATAAGGTTCTTCGATGCCTACACTGAAAATGCCGCCGATGGCTTTGCGCCCCATCGTCGCGCCGTATTCCTTGCCGTTCTTGCCATTCGCCCACGGCGGCATCAAGCCGCGCCGCGCCTGCCGATCAGCAAACAACGTATGCGCCAATTCGCCGATGGTTTTCATATCCAAATCGCTCAACGCGCCGCCGCCTGCGTTCGCAATGTAGCTCGCATTCGGATTGATCTTTTTGATTTCGCCGTCCCACAGCCGCCACAACTCAAACAGTCGCGCCTGCCGCCAGACGATGTATTGCCGCCGCGCTTCGTCTTGCGGATCGCCGGTGCGCGGCAAATCGAGGCCGGAATGTTTTTTGAAATTCGTCTGGCAATGCTGGCAATAACACATGCCCGAACCGTCCCAACGATTGCTGAAGATGCCGTCTATTTTGTACATCTGCATAATCTCGCGCGTGATGGCGGTCATGTGCTCGAAGTTATAAGGCCCCAAACCGCACGTGACCCAGAGCGTCGGGTCAGCCCAATGCTTGCGCGGCTTACCGTCGGCGGTGACGGCGATCCAGTCGGGATGCGCTTCATAAATCGCCTGCGTCGCCGCATGCGGGTCGGTGCGCGCGATGACGTTCATGCCTAGCTTGCGCGCGCCCGCGACCAGTTCACCGAAACAATCGCGGTCGCCGAGGAACTTGCTGCGGTAATGCAGCGGCACTTTAGTCGGGTAATAGGCTACGCAACCGCCCGCCGACAGACAGGTCGCGTCGGAATGCGTGCGCTTGAAATAGTCGAGCCAGAAAGCCGGGTCGTAATTGCCGGGGTCGTCTTCGACCAGCGTCAATTGCGCCCAGCGCATCGGACGTTCGTACCAGTCGGCGGCCAGCGGCTGCGCGGTCGCAAGCGACGGCAACACGGCGGCGGAAGCCAAAGCCAACGTAGATTGTTGAATAAATTCGCGGCGTGTATTCATAAATGGTTTTTCAGGCTTGGTGATTAGACAGCGAAAGGCGGCAGCAAACCTGACACTTAGGCTGGCAAGGATTGCTCCCCTTTCGGGCCTCATTTACTATTGGGAAAAATTTCTCCCCCAGTATTTCAGGTCAAATTTTCGCGTGTTCCAGCAAAGACTACTTTAGTTGACGGAACTTTAGCGAGACGGGCTACAAGAAGTCCTCAAGGCGCGCTCAAATCTGGCTCAAAGATATTCATCAAAGCGATATGACGCAGCAAACAAAACACTTTTACGAATTCTCGCACTTCCGCGTTGACCCGCAGGAGCGCTCACTTTTTCGTAAAGGCAAGCTGGTGGCGCTCACGCCGAAGGTGTTCGACACCTTGCTGGCGCTCGTCGAACACCGCGCCATGGTGGTCAGCCGGAATGAATTGTTGAAAGAGGTCTGGCCGGACACCTTTGTTGAAGAAGGCAATCTCACTCAGAACATTTCTATGCTGCGCAAGCTGCTGGGCGAACACCCGGACGAGCCGCAATTCATCGAGACCGTACCCCGGCGCGGCTACCGTTTCGTCGCCGACGTAACCGAAGTCGCCGGAGAGAAATTCGAGCTTCAATCACACCGCGCCGCTGACTCGACGCAACCGCACGCACTGCCCGTTTACCCAGAGGTTGAACCTCCCGCACTTACGCGCAAGTCCAGGCTTGGCTGGGCTGCCTTGCTGGCTTTAGGCATCGCTGGAATCGCCTTTGCGGCTTACCAGTGGATGACGCCGAAACCGACTGCGCATCGGCCACTGGCGGTCAATCGGCTCACCTATACCGGCAAAGTCGCACACGTCGCCATTTCGCCCGACGGAAAATACGTCGCGCAGGCCGTAGCGGAAGGCGGCAACCAAAGCTTGTGGCTGCGGCAAACAGCTGCGCCCAGCGAAATCGAAATCGTCCCGCCTGCCGAAGCCGCTTATCTCAGCCTCACATTTTCAGCCGATGGCAATTTTTTATATTTCGTGCGCGGGCATCAGGACGTTTCCGGCGAAGGAAGTTTCAGCGAGCGCGGAACGTTGTTTAAGATGCCGGTGCTGGGCAAAAACGAAAAGAAGCTGCTCGATAACGTAGACGGCCACCTCTCGCTTTCGCCCGATGGCGCGTGGCTGGCGTTTGTGCGCCAAACGCCCAAGCAAGGCAAGTCCGCGCTGATGCTGGCCAAAACAGACGGCAGCGAAGAGAAAGAACTCGCGCTCCGCAAATTCCCCGACAACTTTTTGCCCGGCGGCCCGGCCTGGTCGCCCGACGGAAAAGTCATCGCCTGTTCAACCAATAACTTTTCGGCGGAAACACCTTATCGCGGCATCGTCGGCATCCGCGTGGCTGATGGAGTCGAAACGCCCATCGGTTCAAAACACTGGTACGGTGCGACGCGACGGCTGGCGTGGCTGGCCGACGGCAGCGGCTTGTTGGTCTTGGGGTCGGAATATAGTCGCGGCTTGAATCAAATTTGGCGGCTTTCTTATTCTGCCAACGAAGCGCAAAAAGCAGCGCAAAAAATCACCAACGATCTGAACGATTACACCGATTTGAGTATGACCGCTGACGCGCAAACGATGGCGGTCGTCAGCGCCAACCGTGGCGTCAACCTCTGGGTAGCGCCTGCTAACGAAGCCACTCGCGCCAAAGCCATCACTTCCGGCTCAGGCCGCGAAGACGGCGTGCGCGGTCTGGCGTGGACGCCTGACGGCCGCATCGTCTATCGCTCGATGTCGGGCGAAGCGCCGCAAATATGGATCATGAATGCCGACGGCATGGGCGCGAAACAGCTTTCCACTGACAGCGCAGAGCATTTCGATCCGACGGTCTCGCCGGATGGTAAAGTCCTCGTATGGAGTTCCAGCGCCGCTGGCCGTCGCAATCTCTGGCAGATGAATTTGGATGGCAGCAATCCGCGAAAAGTCACCAACGGCAACAATGAATGGCACCCTGAATTTTCGCCAGACGGCCAATGGCTGATTTTTACGACGATGGTCTATTCGCTGGCAAAGGTTCCCGTCAACAGCGGCCCAATAGTGCGCTTGACGAACGGCTTATCGTGGCGCTCGGCCATTTCACCAGACGGCCAATGGATTGCTTACAACCGGTTGGACGAAGCGAATGGATATTGGCAAATCGGCGTCATCCCGTTTGAAAGCTCGGCGGAACAAGAACCATCACCTAAAATTTTCAACGCCCCCAGCGCCTCGGTTTTTCGCGCCTTGCGCTGGACGGTAGACGGCAAGGAAATCGCCTATCCCGTTACTGTCGGGAATGTTTCCAACCTCTGGAGCCAACCGTTGGCAGGCGGCCCGCCGCGCCAATTGACCAACTTCAACGATCAACTCATCTTTGATTTCGCCTGGTCACGAGACGGAAGACAACTTGCGTTGTCACGGGGCATCGTCAATCGCGACGTAGTCATAATCAGCAATTTCCGCTAGGATGCCTGTCCTGACAACGAGCCTATTTGCAGGGAGCCCAACATGAATCTTCGCACCATTGCGGCGGATATTTTCGCGCGCGCGCTGGCGGCTATCGAAACCGAAGCCGTTATCAACCACGCCTTGCAACGCGATGGCGACACGCTGCACGTCTGCGGTAACGAAGTGCAACTGCATCAATTCGCGCGCCTCTTGGTGGTGGCCATTGGCAAAGCCGCGCTGCCGATGGCGCGGGCTGCCGAACGTTCTTTGGGCGACCGCATCACCGAGGGCCTCGTGGCGACCAACGCCGTGACCGGCGCAGTGCCCCAACGCTTTCAGGTCTTCACCGGCGGCCATCCCCTGCCCAACCAAGGCAGCCTGGACGCCGCTGCCGCCGCGTTAAAACTGCTGCGCGCGGCAAATGACGAAAAGACCTTGGTGCTGTTTTTGATTTCGGGCGGCGGCTCGGCGGTCTTTGAAAAACCGGTCAACGATTCGATGACGCTGGACGATTTGCAAACCATCAATCGCGTGCTGGTCGGCTGTGGCGCGGTCATCAATGAGATGAACCTCGTGCGGCGCTTTCTGTCTGCCGTGAAAGGCGGGCGCTTGGCGGAAGCGGCCTGCAAAGCGCGGCAGATTTCGCTCTACATTTCGGATGTGAATAGCGACGATTTGGCAACGGTGTCTTCCGGCCCAACCTTGCCCAGCACCGCGACCCGCACCGATTTTGACCGCGTCATCGCCAAATACGATCTGCTCAGCAAGTTTCCGCCGCACGTCACCGCGCTGATTACCTCGGGCGATTTGCCTGAAATGCCGCCGATGATGATGACTGGCGCACGCGCACACCACCTCTTGCTGGACAATCGCGTCGCCCTGCGCCACGCCCGGCAAATCGCCGAGCAGTCGCATCAATGCGTGGTTGAAATTGCGGATGACTTGATCGAAGGCGAGGTTGAGGAAATGGCCATGATTCATCTGGCGCGGCTACAGGCCTTACACATCGCCCATCCTGGCAGAACCGTCTGCTTGCTCTCCGGCGGCGAAGTCATCTGCCCGGTGCGCGGCAATGGACAGGGCGGACGCAATCAGGAATTCGTCTTGCGCGCGGCGTTGCAATTGAACAAGCACAGCGCCTTAACATCCGTTGCCATTCTCAGCGCAGGCACCGACGGCATTGACGGCCACAGCCCCGCCGCAGGCGCTATTGCCGACGAAACGACGCGGCTGCGCGGCCAACAACATCAACTCTCGCCAGCGATGTATTTGCAAAACAGCGATTCGTACAATTTCTTTGCCGCACTTGGCGATGCGATCATGACCGGCCCGACCGGCAACAACGTGCGGGATTTGCGCATTCTGCTAGCGCGTTAATTGAGGCGGACTTGGCCACAGAGGTACGCAGTCACCGAGAGAAAACGAGAAAGGTTCAGCACAAGCTTCTCTCTCTAATTTTTTCTCTGTGACTCCGTGCCTCTGTGGCCAACGCTCTTGTTTCGCAGTTATTGCCTTGGCGTCGAGGTCGCCGATTGCGTTTGGCCCAAGCCACGATTGAGCAGGATTTTGACTTCCACCCGCCGGTTTTGCGCGCGGCCCGCGGCAGTGGTGTTGTCGGCCACGGCGTCCGCTTTGCCGTAACCCATCGGCGTAATAAACCGGCGCACCGGAATTTTGTGCGTGATCGTCAGGTATTGCACCACCACCTCGGCGCGCTCGCGGCTGAGTTGAAAATTCTTGGCCGCAGCACCGGACGAATCGGTGTGGCCCGCCACTTCGATCATAAACCCCTTGGCACTGAGCGCCTTTTGCGCCAAAGCATCGAGTTGCTGTTTGGCCTCAGGCGAAAGCAGCGCGCTGTTGACTTTGAAATTGACGGTGACCGTTTGATCCACGTCGAAATCATCGAGCGCCGAGATGCGTTCGTTGGCGACGCGCACTTCCTTTTTCGCCTCTTCGGCCACGGCGTAAAGCTCATCCATCTGGCCCGACATGCGCTCCTGATTCGCCTCTACGGGATTGACGCGCGTGTCGGTCGTAACGGCGGCGCGCATATCCGCATCCTTAAACCGCACCTTGTCGGCCACGAGTTGCCCCTGCGCATCGCCGCGCCCTTCGACTTCGACAATCAGCCCGCGCAGGATGTCGGTGACCGCGTATTTCTTGCCGAAGCGCAGGAACCCGCCATAGGTTTTGATGCTCGTGTTGTCAGTCAACAGCACCTGGTAATCCTTGCGGTTGCGATCCCGGATCGTAAACGTATCGGCATCACGGCTGATGACCACACCCTTAAAATTCAGCTTCGCACCATTCGGCACGGGCTGTGTGCTAAGCGTTTTTTGTGGCGCAGGTTGGAGCCTTACGTTTTGCCCAACCACCAGCGAAGTCGTAACCAACAACAACGCCCAACTCGCCACAAGCGTGACGGCCCGCCCTTGCGTTCTTCCATTCACGTGCATAGTTACCTCCGTCTATTCCAATAAAAACTGCAATAGACAATTCCGAACATCGTTTCATCTGGGGGAAACTAGATTGACTGGGGGAAAGAGCGAGAAAATCGTACTCAACCCTGGCACAATAAGCAACGAACCTTTACGGTAAAATTCAGAGTTTGATTATCACTATCTAGTGCTCGCTTAAAAGAACTCCATGCGCAGTTACAACTATCTGCCCAGCGCACCGCTCAATGATTTCATTGCATCATTCTGGCACCTCGAAGACTGGAACCTTCCACACCAGCATGAGCGCGTATTGCCCACCGGAACGATGGAGTTGGTCATTGATCTCAACCCTGCGCACTCAGCGACGCAGACACCTTTACTGAGCGGCATTTTTTCTCAACCCAGCACGATTGGAATCGCTCCTCAGACCACGATGATCGGCGTAAATTTCAAACCCGGCGGCGCCGGGCCTTTTTTACGCGTGCCGGGCGCCGAGTTACACAATCAACGTATCTTGCTGAATGAGTTTTGGGGCCCGGAGGCAGCGTTTTTGCGCGAGCGTCTTTTGATGCTGCCCAGCGTCGAGGCTCGCTTTGCCGTACTCGAACAAAACCTGCTCGCCAAATTTGATCAGGCGTGGCGGCTACATCCGGCAGTGGCTTTTGCCTTACGCGAGTTTCAACGCGCCGATCAACAGCCTGCTGTCGCCGAAGTGACTGAACAAACCGGCTATAGTAATCGCCATTTCATTCAACTCTTCCACGAACAGGTAGGATTGACGCCCAAGCTCTTTTGCCGTGTGCAGCGATTTCAGCAAACGCTGTCTGCGCTTAACACTGCCCGTCCAATTGATTGGGCTGAACTCGCCATCACGCTGAGCTATTTCGATCAGGCACATCTCATCAACGAATTCCGGGCTTTTGCCGGGTTAAGCCCGACAGCTTGGTTGGCGCGACGGGGCGAAAACCCAAATCACTTGCCGCTGTTTGATTGAGGTCATTTTTTTCCAAGACAGCACACGCTTGCGCTCGCCAGAATGCGGCTTTCCACTCTCAACCCGTAAGAAGGAGCACAACAGCAATGAAAACTTCGGACAATCTCGCGCCACTTGTTTTTGGCATCTATCCCGGCGGCGGGGCAGGCTCCGATGAAGGTGAAATCACGGGGCCACCCGATGATCCAGCGCAGATCGAAGCCGCGCTGCGCTTGCTGCAAGGCCAGGTTCAGCCGTTCATCATCCGTGCCTACGAACGCCACAGCGACGCCGAGGCGCCCTCGCCGTGGTCAGCGCGCACGCCGGATCGTTATGAGCAATACTTGCATGCTGGCCGCCAGCTCGATCTGGTCGTGATGTTTCAATCGGCGCGGGGCGATGTAGCGGGCTACCTGGAATTTGTTCGGGCGCTAATCCGCCAGCACGGCCAGCATTTGTATTCCATCCAAATCACCGAAGAAGCCAATTTCACCGATGGCCCCACAGCCATTGATGGCCCCTGGCCCAACGTGCGCGAAGCGTTGGTGCAAGGCGTAATAGCGGCGAAAGAGGAATTGCGCATACTGGGTGGCAACGCGCGCGTGGGATTCAATTCGACGCCAACCTTTGGGCCAGCAGCGGAATTCTGGACAAGCATCGGCGCGCTCGGTGGTCAGCCGTTTCTCAACGCGCTCGATTATGTTGGTTTGGATTTCTTTCCCGATGTCTTTCGCCGGGTGGCGCCGGATGGAGAGCCCGGCGATTTGGCGACGGCCACGCTGGCTGTACTCGAAACACTGCGGAATGTCTGGCTACCAGCGGCGGGCATCCCGCCCACGCTGCCGATTCACATCACGGAACACGGCTGGGCGACTGATCCAACGCGCCCGCCAGCACGGCAAAATGAAGTGGTCGAGCAAGTCATACGTATCGTCCACGAGGCGCGCCAGCGTTTGCACATTGCCCGTTACTCGCTGTTCGGACTGCGCGACACCGACAGCAGCAAACCGAATTTCTTTTATCAATTTGGCTTGCTGCGGGACGACTACACACCAAAACCTGCTTTTCAGACCTATGCTCGGCTGATTGCGGAGTTGAGCGGTGCAGCGTAGACGTAACCGCTAAAGGTTATTGCTTCGCCCGCTGCTCGATCTTCGCCCACGCATCCCGCAATCCAATCGTCCGGTTGAACACCAGTTTGCCGGACGCGGAATCGGTGTCTACGCAAAAGTAACCCAGGCGTTCAAACTGATAGCGCGTGCCCGGCACAGCCTCTTGCAACCCCGGCTCGACCTTGCTGGCGATGACTTCCAACGAGTTCGGATTCAGATTGGCGGTAAAGTCCTGGCCTTCGGCGACGTCTTCAGGGTCTTCTTTGGCAAAGAGCGTTTCGTAAAGGCGAACCTCGGCGTCTATAGCGTGCGCGGCGCTGACCCAGTGAATGGTGGCTTTGACCTTGCGGCTGCTGTTGACGCCGCCGCTGCGGGTTTCGGGATCGTAACTGCAATGCAATTCGACGATGTTGCCATCAGCGTCTTTGACGACGTTCTCGCATTTGATGATGTAACCGTAGCGCAAGCGCGCTTCCTTGCCCGGCGAGAGACGATAGAACTTGGGCGGCGGCACTTCGCGGAAGTCGTCCTGCTCGATGTAAAGCACCTTGGAAAACGGAATCTTGCGTGAACCAGCGCTGGCGTCTTCAGGGTTATTGACGGCGTCCATCTCTTCGACTTGATCGTCGGGATAATTCGTCAGCACGACTTTCAACGGCTTGAGCACGGCCATTACGCGCAGCGCGTGCTTGTTCAAATCCTCGCGGACGTAATACTCAAGCTGCTGAAGCTGCGTGATGCCGTTCGTTTTAGACACGCCGAGGCTGGCGCAGAAATTGCGAATCGCTTCGGGCGTGTAACCGCGCCGCCGCATCCCCGTCAGCGTGGGCATGCGTGGATCGTCCCAGCCGTTGACCAGTCCTTCCTGCACCAGCCGCAGCAGCTTGCGCTTGCTCATCACGGTGTAGGTCAGGCTGAGCCGGTCGAATTCAAATTGCTGGGATGGGAAGATGCCGAGCTGTTCGATAAACCAGTTATACAGCGGGCGATTGTTGTCGAATTCGAGCGTGCAGATCGAATGCGTGACCTGCTCAATCGAATCGGATTGACCGTGCGCCCAGTCGTACATCGGATAGATGCACCAGGTGTCGCCGGTGCGGTGATGATGCATGTGCAGAATGCGGTACATCACTGGGTCGCGGAAGTTCGGGTTCGGCGAGGCCATATCAATTTTCGCGCGCAACGTCCGCGTACCGTCCGGGAACTCTCCGTTTTTCATGCGCGCGAACAAATCAAGATTCTCTTCAACTGAACGATTGCGATAGGGGCTTTCCTTGCCCGGTTCGGTCAGCGTGCCACGATGTTCGCGGATTTCGTCCGCCGTCAGGTCGTCCACATACGCCTTGCCGTCCTTGATCAGTTGCACGGCCCAGTCATAAAGCTGTTGGAAGTAGTCGGAAGCATAAAACAAGCCGTCCCAATGGAAGCCCAGCCATTGCACGTCTTCCATAATGGCGTCTACGTACTCGGTTTCTTCTTTGGTGGGATTGGTGTCGTCGAAACGCAGATTCGTCTTGCCGCCGAATTCATCGGCCAGCCCGAAATCGAGGCAGATGGCCTTGGCGTGGCCGATGTGCAAATAGCCGTTCGGTTCGGGCGGGAAGCGCGTTTGCACGCGCCCACCGTGTTTGCCGGATGCGAGGTCTTGCAGAATGATGTCGCGAATAAAATTCGACCGGCCTGCCGTTTCACCGACTGCTTCAACTACTGTTTCCGTGGGCGCATCAGCAGATGGCGCACCGGATTTAGCTTCCAACGAATTCATTTGGTTGTGTGATCTCCTCTAAGAATACTTTTCAGAATGGGGCGTGAAGCTAGGCGGGTTCTGACGCCGGGGTAGTTGGCCTAGCGCAGCAGCGCCAGCAGGTCTGCCATAAACAATCAAAGCCTGTTCCGAAAGTGCGGTAACGAACACGCACTATAATCAATCGCTTCGCGCATCGGCAAGCAGCGGGCTTTTGGGTAGCGTCCTAAAGTTGTGTTGCCAGCGAGTGCAAGCTTTTTCCCACGAAGCCACACGAAGAAAACACGAAGAACGCCAAGCATCTTCGTGTTTTCTTCGTGTGGCTTCGTGGGAAAAACAGCTTTGTTTTAGGCAGCAACACAGGAATAGGACACAACCGCTTTTTGCGTTGTAATCGCGCGGCGCTGACAGACCAATTGAATGAAACAGGCGGCCCGGATGCTCCTGTTGCCGCCTGTTTCATTCAATTGATTTGAAGCGTTACGCGCGCTGCTCAACGCGGTTTGGCCCCGACCGGCACATCGCCGTTTTGCCCCAGCAAACGCTGCTGCGCCACTTGCGCGCGACTATTGAGGATGTACCAGGTGTGGTCAGCGGCGCGCCACACCGCCAGATCAGCCCGGCCATCGCCGTCGTAATCGCCCGCGCCCGCCTGATCGTTCAGCGTGCCCCATTGCACGATCCGGTAAGCCTGCGTCGCGCTTTGCCAGAGGTAC